>JBEBKA010000130.1:0-1155 GCA_040079595.1 Gallionella sp. | reverse complement strand
GGGCTTTATTCCTGCCGATGATTCTTCGTTATCGCAAGTAACGTTGACCTTACCGCCTGGCAGTACCTTCCAGCAAAGCTATCGCCTCGCCGAGCAAGCGCGTGAGATCGTGCAAAAAAATCCCGATGTGAAGTTGATCTACACCACCATCGGCGGGGGCAGTACGGGCGATGACCCGTTTATGGGTAGCGGCGGGGCGCAAGTCACCAAAGCGACACTCACCTTAAAGCTCACGCCACGTGAAGAACGCAGTATTCGCAAACAGGTTATTGAAAGGCAGTTGCGCGAGGCATTGACAGCATTGCCGAGCGTGCGTGTCAAAGTGGGTTTGGGCGCGGCGAATGAAAGTTATGTGTTGGTGTTGGCGGGCGAAGATGGCGACAAATTATTGCAACACGCCGAATTGGTGGCGCGAGATTTGCGCACTATTCCCGACATCGGCAATGTCACTTCCACTTCCAGCCTGGTGCGTCCTGAATTAGTGGTGCGCCCCGATTTTGCCAAAGCGGCAGATTTGGGCGTGACCGCCGCCGCGATTGCCGAAACTTTGCGTATCGCTACGGTGGGGGATTATGAGCAGTCGCTGGCGAAGCTCAATTTGAGCGATAGGCAGTTGCCGATTGTGGTCAAACTGCGTGCGGATGCGCGGCAAGACATATCGCTGCTGTCTCGCCTGGTGGTGCAAGGCAAGCGTGGCCCGGTGATGCTGGGCAGCATTGCCAGCTTTTCAATGGAAAGTGGCCCCGCACAAATTGACCGTTATGACCGCGCGCGTAACATTAACTTTGAAGTCGAGTTGAATGAGCAACCGATGGGCAAGGTGGAAGACCAAACCAATCTTTTGCCCAGCCTGAAAGATTTGCCGCAAGGCATTACCCGTGCCACCGTGGGCGATGCCGAAGCAATGGGTGAGCTATTTGCCAGCTTCAGTTTGGCGATGTTGACCGGTGTGTTGTGCATCTACTTTGTGCTGGTGTTGCTGTTCAAGGATTTTGTGCAACCCGTCACGATTCTTGCCGCTTTGGTGCTGTCTATTCCGGGTGCATTCTTGGCATTATTTATTACCCATACCGCCATCTCCATGCCCGCGATGATCGGCTTGATTATGCTGATGGGTGTTGCCACGAAAAACTCTATCCTGCTGGTGGAATATGC
>JBEBKA010000129.1:0-1187 GCA_040079595.1 Gallionella sp. | reverse complement strand
GGAAACGCTGATTTATTCCCAAGAGAAACAGCTCAGCAGATAAAATCCCACCATTCACAACCGCCCGAAGACAACACGATGCAAACAAGCTTTTCCGAACTGGAATACGCCACCAAGAAGAAGCAGACCCGACGTGACCGCTTCTTGTCACAAATCGAAGCGGTCACCCCATGGGATGCGCTGACCCAAGTCATCGAACCGCACTATCCGAACAGTGGCGGACGGGGTCGCCCCCCGATTGGACTAGGGCGCATGCTGCGCATGTATGTTGCCCAGCAGTGTTTCGGCTTATCGGACGAAGGGATAGAAGATGCGCTATACGACAGCCAAGCCATCCGCCGCTTTGTGGGCATCAACCTGAACCGCGAAGCCGCCCCCGATGCAACGACGCTCCTCAAATTTCGTCGTTTACTCGAAGAGCAGCACCTGACTGAATCCATCTTCAATACGATCAACGCCCATCTGGCAGACAAGGGATTATTCCTGCGCGAAGGCACGATAGTCGATGCCACCTTGATAGCCGCGCCACCCTCCACCAAAAACAAAAGCGGGGAGCGCGATGCCCAAATGCATCAGACCAAGAAAGGCAACCAGTGGCATTTCGGCATGAAAGCGCATATCGGGGTGGATGCGCAATCGGGACTCGTGCATACCCTGATTGGTACGGCAGCCAACGTACATGACGTGACGCAAGCGCAAGCCCTGCTGCATGGTGAAGAAACCGATGTCTTCGGTGATGCGGGTTATCAGGGCGTGGAAAAGCGCGAAGAGAATCAGGAACTGCCGGTCACCTGGCATGTGGCGATGCGCCCCGGTAAACGTAAACAATTACCGGGTACGCTGTTGGGTGAGCTGCTGGAAAAGGTTGAGCAAGCCAAGGCGAGCATCCGAGCCAAGGTCGAGCACCCGTTCCATGTGGTGAAGAACCTGTTTGGTCACCGCAAGACTCGTTACAAGGGGTTGGACAAGAACACGGCACAACTATTCTCGCTGTTTGGCTTCGCCAACTTGATGCTGGCGCGCCGATGGTTATTGGGTGCGGACACCCAAGTTGCGTCTTGAAAAGGAGCCGGAAGGAAAATGATGAGTGCAAACACGACGACACACGCTGAAATGACCCGTTTCGTGCGCCTGCGTGTGACCGCAGTCAAAGGGCCGGACAGAAAACAGATTAAATCAGTGCTTCC
>JBEBKA010000128.1:0-1320 GCA_040079595.1 Gallionella sp. | reverse complement strand
GCTTTGTTAGAGGACTCAGAAGGTGACGTTGAATACAGAAAAAATTCAGCACTATTTATAAAATACAAGAATTTCTTTGAAAAAGAGGCAACCGCACTTCTTTTAGAAATTGCAATCAACTGCAGGGTTTTGGATGATCAACTTCGCAAATCTGAAAACCAAATAAATCCGGAAGACTATGTAAAAGAAGAAATGCTTGGGGATATTCAGTTGGGGAAAACTGATGCACAACATGCCCCCGTTCTTACATTACGAGAGTGCTTTAACAAAATTATTCATGCCACATATATTGAACACGACATAAGGCTGGGTGAGTCGGATAACTGGAAACCCTATTACATGCCAGAGGTTCATTTATTAGGTAGCAATGGTAAAAATGAGTGGTCTGTAGCAATTTATCTAATGCCATTTTGCCGTGTTGTGTTTGACTTCTTGGAGGCATATATGTCTAACCCAGCTCAAACTGGACTGCGCGAAAAGCCGCGCAGTCCCTCAACTCTACGTTAACTCGCAAACCCAATTTCTCTCCCTGACATCTCACTCTAAAAGGAGTCCAACCATGACCACCCAAATCGCTTATCTCGCCGGAGGATGTTTCTGGGGTATGGAAGAGCTTGTCCGGCACATTCCCGGAGTGCTAGCCACCGAAGTTGGTTACACGGGAGGCAATACGCCCGATGCAAATCACGAACAAGTGAGGACAGGTAAAACAGGTCATGCTGAATCACTAAAGGTTATTTTCGATACTGAACAACTTAGCTATCAGCATCTACTGTTTGAATTCTTCCGTATGCACAACCCCACCACTCTCAATCAGCAAGGCAACGACATCGGTACGCAATATCGCTCCGCGATTTTTTATCTCAGTGACGAACAAAAAGCTACTGCTAATAATGTGATTGCTATCGTAGATACCAGTGACGAATGGCAAGCCAAAGTCGTGACTGAAGTTGTGCCTTTCAAAGAATTTTTTCGCGCTGAAGGTTACCACCAGAAATACTTAGTTAAGAACCCTAGTGGTTATACCTGTCATTACGTGCGAAAACTGGAGTTGGGGGAGCAGTCGTAGCAGCTTGAGCATGGTGATGAAGTACGCCCACCTTGCCTCTGGTTACACCGCAACCTACGCCAACAATGTGCGGCTTGGCACAAATAACGGCACACAATCAGAGGATGTTAGTGAGGACTACCGAGGAGAAGCTGATAATTTGGGGTGGCTGATGGGGCTCGAACCCACGACAACAGGAATCACAATCCTGGACTCTACCAACTGAGCTACAGCCACCATTGAACCGTTACTGACAGACACCACTGGTGTGC
>JBEBKA010000127.1:0-1420 GCA_040079595.1 Gallionella sp. | reverse complement strand
AGCCATGCTCGCGAATAAAAGAATAATCGCGAGCATGGCTCGCTCCTACAGGAATGTATTAAGGAAACGCTGATTGGGTGCGATATAATTCGCACTCGAACTGAGAGGTAGAAAATGCAAAGAACCATGCTTAAATCCAAATTGCACCGAGTGCATGTCACGCACTCCGAGCTGCATTACGAAGGGTCGTGCGCGATAGATGACGACCTGCTGGACGCTGCCGACATCAAAGAGTATCAGCAGATCGAGCTTTACAACGTTACCAACGGCAAACGGCTAACCACCTATGCAATACGCGCGCAACGCGGTTCAGGTGTGGTTTCCGTGAACGGTGCGGCGGCGCACCAAGCCAATCCGGGCGACATTCTCATCATCGCTACCTATGCGGTGTACAGCGAGATTGAACTGCAAAATTATCATCCTCAACTCGTCTATGTGGGCGAGCATAATCGCGTGATTGGTCAGCGCGATCAAATTCCCGTGCAGGCTGCGTAGTTAAGATTTTTGAGCGAAGTTACTTTGGCGGGTGCTTAATAAAGTACACATCTTTATTAAAATGCGTCACTGTGTCTGGCAAAAAAGCCGCAAAGCCAGAAATAAATGCCCCCGTTAAAGCAAATTCGGCGGTGCAAATAATCGGTATGTAATTAAAGTACACATTTTCCATGGTAAAGCGACTGTAGCTACCATATGACATGATAATCCAGCCATTTACCAACGCGACAATCAGCATGGATAACGCGCCGCAAAAATAGCCGTTCCAAAGCACAAAGGCAAAATAATTGGGTTTGCCGTACCGATAAAACAACTTCAGCACCAACTTGGTGACTAAGATAGGCAAGATAACCATCAGTAAACCGATGTTGCCTATTGCGATTAAATTTGTGCCGTTATGTTGTAACGAAACAAACAATATGACGCTCAAAATCAGCGCGGCGATTTGCCAGCCAAACATTAAAAAACATAACGTCGCACCGATGGGATGCAGCTTCAATCCTTCACGCACCCCCACAGGAAATAACCACAGCGCACTTAACCATAATGCCAAGCCGATCAACGCACTGAACTGCGGTTGATTGCCCCACAAATCTCGCCACGAAGCAGTCCAGACGGCGTACAGCAAAATAAATCCGAATAGGTAATTACTTAGCCATAGAACTTCGCTACTAAAAAGTTTTGCGTAAATTTCCATATGATGACGGATAGCGATTGCGACTGAATTTCAAAAAACAGTTTATTAACAGTGCGCCTTAGGTTTTTTTAGCAAAAAAACAGGTTATGCCGATTATGCTGCATTTTGAATTGCGGTTCGAGCAAAGATTGAATGGATAGAAGCGTTTTGTCGATTGAGCCTCATAAACCCTTTGAATATAATACGGGTTGCGCGCCACCCCCAAAATGTCGTAGAATCCGCGCCCCT
>JBEBKA010000126.1:0-1610 GCA_040079595.1 Gallionella sp. | reverse complement strand
ATGAGGAGCTTGAGGAAAACCACGCACGATGATGGCAATGTGGCAGTCATGTGCGCAGCCTTTGCAGTTTTTATAACGGGTTCAAGCTGGCCTGATCTCTTTGTGGCAGTGGGAATTGCAAGCCTTGCAATTTCGTCCGCAGTTTCAGTGATACGGCAAGATCGGAGAGAATTGCAAGCGCAATAAACGATAGGTCGAATTGTAAAAAAGAAAGCTATTTTTCAAAGTCTATTTGTTTGATGATTTACTCAAGAAAAAACGGAGGCATCTGCCTCCGTTTTTAACTCAATGATATGATGTTCGGCGGTACGAAAAATCTTATTTCCAGATTGCTTTGCCACTCGCATCTTTGATTTGTGCTTTCCAAGAATCACGAATCATCGTGACGACGTTAGCAGGTAGCGGCACGTAGTCTAGTTCATTGGCAAGTTTCCCACCGTTGCTGTAAGCCCAATCGAAGAACTTTAATACTTCTTTTGCGTTCTCGATTTTTTCCGGTGATTTTTGAACCAAGATGAAAGTCGCGCCTGTGATAGGCCAACTATCTTTGCCCGGTTCGTTGGTCAAAATTTCGTAAAAGCCATTGTCTTTATCCCACTTCGCACTTGCGGCGGCAGCCTTAAAGTTGGTGTCGTTGGCTAAAACAAATACACCTTCACGGTTTTTGAGTTGAGTGTGCGTCATCTTGTTTTGCAATGCGTAGGCGTATTCCACATAACCAATCGCACCTTTGATACGTTGCACGTAAGAAGCCACGCCTTCGTTGCCCTTGCCACCTGTGCCAACTGGCCATTTAACTGCTTTATCCGCTCCTGGGCCGCGCTTCCAATCCAGACTCACTTGAGACAAATAAGTCGTGAAGATGAAAGTCGTGCCAGAGCCGTCCGCGCGGTGAACCACCGTAATTGCTTGGTCTGGCAATGCTACGCCCGCGTTGTCCGCCGCGATGCGCGGGTCATTCCACTTGGTAATCTTGCCCATGTAGATGTCAACCAACACTTTGCTATCCAACTTCAATTGTCCCGGAGCAACGCCAGCGATGTTAACCACGGGTACTACACCACCAATCACAGTGGGAAACTGAGCCAAACCGCCCAGTGCCAATTCATTGGGATTCATCGGTGCATCCGTTGCACCAAAGTCCACGGTTTTAGCCTGAATTTGTTTGATGCCGCCACCGGAGCCTATCGATTGGTAATTCATTTCAGTGCCTGTTGCGGCTTTGTACGCTTCCGCCCATTTGGCGTAAACAGGGTAAGGGAAGGTTGCGCCTGCGCCGGTGATGTTAACCGCCAAGCTTGCGCCAGCATAGGCCACCGCAGTGGCAGTCGTGATGCCGATGAAAAGTTGCTTGAGTGTGCTATTCATTAAATAAATCTCCAGTGAGTAAGTTGCGTGTGAACCCATAATTCCATACTGCGGAGGGCATAGTATGGCGGTTGTGTTACAGGATTATTACAGTTTATGGGTATTTGCGGGTGTTGATTTTATCCGTTCGGAAGAGTTGTTTGGCATATCCGAAAAACCATGCTTTAATTGCGCGCTACATTTTAATAATTGTTTAATAGTGGAAATATAAAATGATTAAATCAGCTCAAGTGGTAAAGGCC
>JBEBKA010000125.1:0-1666 GCA_040079595.1 Gallionella sp. | reverse complement strand
GTGCGCGAGGAGAGGTCGCCCACACCCGCCGCTATTTCTTGCGCGGCGGTGTTGATGCTCTCTGTCCCCGTGCGCACTTCATTTACGATGCTGGCAAGATTTTCTTTCATTATTTTGAGTGCTTGAGTCAGATCACCCGTTTCGTCGTGCGTCCTGATTTCGATTGATTGAGTGAGATCACGCTCCGCAATACGTTGCGCAATGCCCTGCGCAGCATGCAACGGGATCACCACCGAACGCGTTAAATACCATGCGATAAATATGCCCAGCAGCAACGCGGCAGCAGACATGGAAATTACCAGCAGACGGGCGTTGGCATACGTGGCATGCGCCTCCACCACGGCATCTTCAGCCTGCTTTTCTTGCGCCGATAACACTGCATTCAAACTTCTTAACCATTCCGTCTGGGCGGGCTGCACTTCTGCCAGCAGCACATTGATTGCCTCGACCTTATTGTCGATCGCGTTTTTTTGGGGTGATTGGACTGTCTCACCAGAGCTGCTTGCGGCAAGTTGCAACACCTTATCGACGGCATTCTGATCGGCAACACGTGTCTGTTCCAGCTTCAACAGCAACCCGCTGTCGGCTTCACCCGCTATTGTCATGAGATTCTTCTCAGTCTCCGCATAATACGCCCGTGCCGCATCAATACGCTTAGTCTCTGCCGCCATACCGTCTGCATCCGCCAGCAGCACGTGGTTGCGCACGCTGATGGCGATGGTTTGCACCGCCTCGCGCATTTCGGAGACATTGCCTATCACCACCATATGGTGTTCGGCTATCTCATCCAGGTTATCCCTGATTGCCGTCATGCGCGTGAAGCTCAACAGGGTCAACGTCAGCAACAGACCTATCACTGCGGCAAACCCCAACCCCAAACGGGTGCGCACTTTCATTTTTGCAAACATAGTCATTACCTCTCCAGAATTATTGCCAAAAAACAGTAATTCAGTCCGCCATCTCAGCCGCTTCAATCAACTCCATCTCTCGGCTGGTCATCAATTTTTCGATGTCCACCAAAATCAACATGCGTTCGCCCGCCGTCCCCAACCCCTGCAAATATCGGGTATCCATGCCCGCGCCAAACTCCGGAGCAGGCTTGATGTCATCTGGCTTAAGCGTGATTACGTCCGACACTCCATCCACCACCATACCAACGACCCGACCCGCGACATTCAATACAATCACCACGGTTTGCTGATCGTAGGTGGGCGATCCCAAATTAAATTTGATGCGCATGTCCACAATCGGCACGATGACTCCGCGCAAATTGATTACGCCTTTAATAAACGCGGGGGCATTTACAATCGCGGTAACGGTGTCGTATCCCCTTATTTCTTGAACTTTGAGGATGTCGATGGCATATTCTTCACTGCCCAATGTGAAGGTGAGCAGTTCTCGACTTGCGCTTTGTTGTGTAGCTTGTTGTGCTTGCATGGTGTGTTCCTTTTTATACTATTGAGTCGGACACTTTGATTCGTAAATATAAAACTCAAAACTTCTCGATCAGTCCCCTCTCCCACAAGGGGAGAGGGGGCGTACAGACGATCATGCAGGAAGGAGACACGCTTAAAACTCTTTCCACTCATCATCGCTCTGCGTCACTGCCAGCGGGCGGGTGCGTCGGGCAGCCAAGACGGTGGTGCTGTTGGATACGCGAGCGGTG
>JBEBKA010000124.1:0-1682 GCA_040079595.1 Gallionella sp. | reverse complement strand
CGCTCCACTTCCAAGTATGCCATTGCCGATATTACGATTAACTTTAATGAAGGCACGGACATTTATTGGGCGCGTCAGCAAGTTGCGGAACGCTTGGGTAATGCACAGCGTGATTTGCCTGCCGGAGTAGAAGGAGGACTTGCCCCAATTACTACCCCGTTGGGCGACATGTTCATGTTCACCGTGGAAGGCGAAGGTTATACATTGGAGCAACGCCGCACCATTTTGGATTGGACGATACGCCCCGCGTTGCGCACTTTGCCCGGTGTGGCGGATGTTAATTTGTTGGGAGGATTCGTACGCAGCTTTGAGGTTGTGCCAAATCACCACGCACTTGCTGCACGTGGCATTTCCACCGCCATGCTGGAACAAGCTATACAGACAAACAACCGCAACGATGGTGCAGGGCGTATTAAAGATGGCGATGAAGCACTGTTAGTGCGCACTGAAGGCAATATCAAAAATATGGATGATGTGCGCAACATTGTCATTTCCAGCCCCAACGGCAATCCGATTCGTATCAGTGATGTGGCGGAAGTGCGCATCGGCAGCCTGACGCGCTTAGGCGTAGTCACAAAAGACGGACAGGGCGAGGCAGTGGAAGGGATCGTCGTCGGACTGCGCGGTGCAAATGCACAAAAAATCGTTTCTTCAGTCAAAGCCAAATTAGCGGAACTTGCCCCCACGTTGCCACAGGGTATTACTACCGAAGTTTTGTATGATCGCGGTAGTTTGGTGGAACGTGCCGTTGGTACGGTCTCTAAAGCCATCACCGAAGCCATCGTGCTGGTTGTCATTCTGCTGGTGCTGTTTCTTGGCAATGTACGCGGAGCGATTGTAGTTGCCGTCACGTTGCCACTCGCCATGTTGCTGACTTTCATTCTCATGCAGCAGTTCGGCTTGTCCGCCAACCTGATGAGTTTGGGCGGTCTCGCCATTGCGATCGGCATGTTGGTGGATGCGGCAGTGGTGGTGGTGGAAAACATTGAATCGCATCTTGCGCATGATAAAAATAGCGGGAAGTTGCCGCATCTGCACATCATGTTCCGTGCGGTGAAGGAAGTGATTACCCCCGTTGCGGCAGGTGTCGCCATTATCATCATCGTGTTTTTGCCGCTACTGAGTTTGCAAGGATTGGAAGGCAAGCTATTTACTCCTGTGGCACTGACCATTGTATTTGCGCTGGCGGCATCGCTGCTGCTATCGCTTACCGTTGTGCCAATGCTCGCCTCTTTTTTGCTCAAACAAGCTAACCACCAAGAGCCATGGTTGGTACGCAAGGCGATGGGGATCTACGCACCATTGTTGCAACGCATCTTGAACAAAGAGCGCGTGGTAATCGTTGGCGCATTGGCAATGCTGGTGGTGACAGGTGTGGTGTACACCCAAATCGGTAAGACGTTTATGCCAGAAATGGATGAAGGAGACATCATCGTCGGTATTGAAAAACTGCCTTCGGTTAGCTTGGAGCAAACGGCGGCACTGGATCTAAAAATTCAGCAAGCAATCATGGAGCAAGTTCCAGAGGTAAAACGTATCGTAGCGCGTGCGGGCTCCGATGAGCTTGGGTTAGATCCAATGGGGTTAAACCAAACCGATACCTTTCTGGTACTCAAGCCGATGGAAGAATGGCGTGAACCCAACAAGGAATGGCTGTTAGAGGAATTGCGCAAGGTGCTGGA
>JBEBKA010000123.1:0-2095 GCA_040079595.1 Gallionella sp. | reverse complement strand
TTTTCTGGGATTGGGCTGAATATCGGCATCGGTCGCGGTTGGTCGGGTGTAAGTGATACCACGATAAAAGCAATTTTTGCCGTACCTTTCTAAATTGTAGCGTTAGCTTATTTCATCATGCGCGCCTGCTTTACTTTTCTTCTCGCTATCATGGTTTCGCTGAATGCGGCTTACGCGGCATCGCTAACTGTTTGCGATGCGGTGAAGCATGTATCCGATCATGGCTTGCATATCGGACACCACGATCACGCGGATGAGCAGGCACACCATGACTTGCAAGTGAATGGCGGTGAAACGGATGAGACATCCTCGGTTAATGCTCACTACCATCACCACGTTCACCCCAGTTTTTCTTGCATTTTGCCAAGTGTAGTCGGACTTGTAGAGTTGGATCGACATAGTCTGGTAACCGATATTTTGCCTCAAGTTTTTGTCTCCGCAGCACTCACACCTTTAGATCACCCGCCTAAAACTATCCTTGCCTAATCTGGCGGGATATTTCCTCGTAGTCCAAGCAACTAGCCCTGCACAGGGTTAGTTCGCCCATCCCGTCAAAACTCAACATCTTGTTGGGGCACTTAGCTAAAAAATTCACTCGTTTCTACTCGTGTTTTTTTACAGCGAATTTAACATTTTTATTGGAGTTCCTTATGAAACAAATTTTACATACACTCGGACTGATCGCCCTGTTTATCGCTCAACTTGCTTGGGCGAGTGAAGACATTGCCATGAGTGCAAAACAAGCTCAGGCACTCAGTATTTCAACCGCTGCGTTGCCTGCCAAACAATCCGGTGAAGTCTCCGGTTTACCCGCTCAAGTGGTGATTCCGCCCAATCAAATGTTCGTCATTAGCACCCCGCTTCCCGCAATGGTCGAGCAGGTGTTGGTCGGGGTTGGCGATAGCGTCAAAAAAGGTCAGCCCATTGCCCGATTGCAAAGCCCTGCATTCATCGAAGCACAGCGCGGCTTGTCGCAGGCGAGTGTGCAAAGTCAACTTGCCAAAGAAAATTTAGCGCGTGATGAATCATTATGGAAAGACGGCATCATCGCTGAAAGCCGCTATCGCATTAGCAAAGGTGCGGCGATTGAAGCACAAGCTGTGTTGGCAGAGCATAAACAAATGTTGCGTCTTGCCGGGATGTCTGATGCGGCGATTACGCAACTGCAATCGGGTAATAATTTAAGCAGCCTGTTGACCATCACTGCGCCAATTGACGGTGTTGTTTTGGAAAAGTCAGTCAGCGCGGGGCAGCGATTGGATGCGGCTGTGCCGATGTTTACCATCGCCAAACTCAACCCGCTTGGACTAGAAATACAAGCCCCCTTGGCGGTTACTGGCAAACTCAAGATAGGTGCGGCGATCAACATTCCAACTTTCCACGCCAGCGGCAGACTCACCGCGATTGGGCGCAGCCTGACGGGCACGAATCAAACCATTTTGCTACGCGGAGCGATTACTAAAGGCACAGAAAACTTGCGTCCCAACCAGACCGTGGAAGCCAGCATAGCAACGGCTGCTGGAGGACGGGCGCAATGGGAAGTGCCCAATAGTGCCATTGCACGCATTGCCGAAAAAACCGTGCTATTCGTCGTAACCGCTACAGGATTTCGTGTACAGCCTGTTGAGGTATTAAGTGAAGGCGCGCAGAGCAGCGTCATCAGCGGCACACTCAAAGGCGATGAAAAAATTGCGGTGGGCGGCATCTCTACTCTTAAAGCCAGCAGTATGGGCATGGGAGGGGGCGAATAATGTTTACCAAGCTGCTTGAATTTGCGTTGACACAACGCCTGTTAGTGGTGGCACTCACGCTACTGCTGATCGGTGCGGGTGTTTCCGCTTACCGTGATTTGCCGATTGATGCGTTTCCCGATGTGTCGCCGACGCAGGTCAAAATTATTATGAAAGCCCCCGGCATGACACCGGAGGAAGTTGAGACGCGCATTGTTGCGCCTATCGAACTGGAGATGCTGGGTATTCCCAAGCAGGATATTTTGCGCTCCACTTCCAAGTATGCCATTGCCGATATTACGATTAACTTTAATGAAGGCACGGACATTTATTGGGCGCGTCAGCAAGTTGCGGAACGCTTGGGT
>JBEBKA010000122.1:0-2124 GCA_040079595.1 Gallionella sp. | reverse complement strand
GTCGCCATGGTCACCTATGTACTTCAAGCGCAATTTAGCCCCTTCAACGAACCAGTTGCCATTGGCATCGCGAATAGCTGGAATATAAATTCCGCCATCCACATTATTGGTAAAGCCATAATTAAATTCTGGGGTTAATCTGAAATTGTGGTGGGAGGGAATTTCGCCAACATAAGCAGAAGCTTTGTCACCCGTACTCACATAGTTCACATGCACCTCAACGCCGAATTCACCCGGCTTGTTGGCTTCTTCGTTATAAACTTGGATTTCATCGCCTGATGCAGCCATGACTTGAGTACTTGTAAATATTGCCAGTAACAACAAGCTTAATTTAACGTTGTACATTTTTTATCCTCCCAATGATTTATCAAAATAAAGAGCATCACTTCGGACACCCTAGCTTCTGCCTCCACCGTCTTGCGGGAATGATGGTAACAGTTTTTTCGTAGTCACAATTCTCTAGCCACAATAAGAAAATCTCTGGCGGAAATCCATTTGTCGTTACCTCGATTGTTTGCGGTGACGTATCACTTCGGTGATGGCGGGTAACAGCGTGACCACCATGATGCCGACAATGATGAGGGTGAGATTATTTTTCACGACAGGAATGTTGCCAAACAAAAAGCCCGCTAACGTGAGGCTACCTATCCAGAACACGCTCCCTAGCGCGCTGAATGTTACAAACAGGCGATAGCGCATCAGCCCGATACCCGCCACAAATGGCGCGAACGTGCGGATGATAGGCAAAAAGCGAGCGAACAAAATAGTTTTGCCGCCGTGCTTTTCGTAAAATGCGTGGGTCTTGTCGATGTGCTCACGTTTGATTAACTTGGTACGACTCAGCAGCTTCGCACCCGTCAATCGCCCTATCCAGTAGTTGGTGTTATCGCCACTGAACGCAGCGAGTATCAGCAGGGGAATTACCATTTCCATTTGCAACGCTCCCATGCCGCACAACGCGCCAGCAACAAAAAGCAACGAGTCGCCTGGTAGAAAAGGGGTAATCACAAAACCCGTTTCGCAAAAAATAATCAGGAACAAAATAGCGTACACCCACACCCCATATTGCTGGGTGAGTGCCAGCAGGTGCGTGTCCAGATGCAGGACGAGATCAATCAACGAGGTAAGCAACTCCATTTACGGCAATACTTCTTCTGCTTCAGTCTTCTCAGGCTTAATGAAGTCTTCACGCGACACGCCGAACATCAGCAACAGCGGACTCGCTACCAGCACAGAGGAGTAGATACTGAAGATAATGCCGATGGTCAAAGCCATGGCAAAATAATGTAGTGTTTCTCCACCCAAAAACAACATCGCTCCCACCATCATTTGCGTGCAGCCATGCGTGATGATGGTGCGTGACATCGTTCGCGTAATGGCGTTATCAATAATTTCAACCACATCGGCTTTGCGCATGGTGCGGAAATTTTCACGAATACGGTCAAACACCACCACCGATTCGTTGACCGAGTAGCCCAACACCGCGAGTATCGCCGCCAGTACCGATAGCGAAAATTCCCATTGAAAGAAAGCAAAGAAACCCAGAATAATCACCACGTCATGCAAGTTCGCAATGATCGCCGCCAAGCCGAATTTCCACTCAAAGCGCGCCCACAGATAGCCGACAATCCCTAGCGACACCAGCAACAAAGCGAGTGAACCGTCCTCAATTAAGTCACTACCCACCTGTGGGCCGACGAATTCCACGCGGCGCATTTCCACGCTGGCATCGTGTTTGCGCAAGCCTTCCATCACCTGCTCGCTCAATTTTGCACCTGCAAAATTTTGCTTGAGTGGAATTTGAATTAACACATCGTGACTAGAACCAAAATTCTGTACTTGCGCATCATGCAATTTAATTTCGGCTAATTGCTCGCGCACTTTCACGAGGTCAGCAGACTGTCCGTAATGCACCTCAATGACGGTGCCACCCGTAAAGTCCACACCAAAATTCAAGCCTTTTGTCGCGAGAAAGAATATCGCCAGCAAAAAGGTAATCAATGAAATCGAGGTGGTGTAACGCCCGTAACTCATAAACGGGATGTCTTTTTTAATCTTGAAAAATTCCATGGTATTTCCTCAACCAATCGCTACAGAAGTAAGACGAGCCTTGCGTCCGTAAAT
>JBEBKA010000121.1:0-2153 GCA_040079595.1 Gallionella sp. | reverse complement strand
TAGCGTCAGTGATTATTTGAGTCGATGAGTTCGCACTTGAACCCATAAGTTTGCTAAGAACTTCTTTAAGTTTCTTGAAATATGGGCGCAGCTCTCCTTTTTCGTCATACTTTCTTACTAACGCAAGGGTGACAATCTGATAATTGTTGCTGGGGTCAAGTTTCTCGAATTGCTGTTCTAACCATTTATTGTCATCTCCGCCTGGAGGAAGAAGCTGAAATTGTTGAAGGCGTTTGAGGATTAGCGCTCGCGCCAACCCGTTATATCCTTCATCATGCTCTCGAAGCCAAGCGTCCAGTTCCACTTTTTCAAACTCGGCGTTCTGCTTAATTTCTTCTCCTGCACCTAGTGTTCCCTTAGTATGAAGGCCATAAAGCCGTGCACCAATTTTGATAGAAACTGGACCACTGCGATATCGAATCAATGAATTTAGGAACTTTTGCTGAGTAACAGTAAAGTTTTCGACTTCATCAATCATGTAAACAAAGAGCACGCCTTTGAACAAGTCGGTGCAGGAATTAATAAGAACTGGCAATTGAAAGACTAGGGATCCCGGCGAAATGCAGATATTGATTTCTCCTAGGCTTCGATGAATTGCACAGTTAGCCACAATGTGATCCACCTGCCTGCGAAGTTCGGCCAAGTGGTCAATGAAAGTCTCAATTGTGTTGATTGAAGTCGGCCGTTCCGAAGTAAAGAGGCTTTTTGCGCCAGAAATAAATTTTCTTTGGTCAAAACCTTCGGGCGATTCAGTCAAGCACTCTTGAACATGTTTCAAGAGATGTGTAGCGAGCCAAAGCTCAAAGTAATAGCTAAACACAGCTGCCCATGCATCGTCGCTCTGCCCCTTCATGTCAAAACGACCAACATTAAGCCCATCAGCTGGCACATATATGCCAATATGCTTTTCTTGCTGAGCCGCCGATAGCAGGCTTCCATTGAAGCGCAGTTTTTGAACTGCTGACGAGAAAAATCTCATCAAATGAGTTTTTCCACTGCCTTTGCCACCCAACAACAACATGGGCATAATTAAGGTTGGCTTAAAGAGATCTTGAAGTCCACCTGGCCCCGCCAAATCAACCCAGTATTGTTGAATTTGCTCATCAGAATAATCGCTAGCTTTAGTCAGATCAAACGGATTACCGGTCATTCTTGTTGAATTCATAGAGATTCTCCGTAAATCTTTGGATAACGTTTGAACACGGGTTTCCATGATGTGGCTCCACCGTTTACTAGACTGTCATGCCAAATAATCCCGATTGTGTTATCTGGGGTATTATGGTGAAAGCCAATTAGCATCTGACTATCTTTCCAACCGCATGCATATAATGGATCGAGCAAGTTGCCGTATTCTTTTACAAGATTCACTGCCAAATCACAATTGATTTCGTATGGAACTACTTTCAGATATCTAGATGTGTTTGAAAGACATCGATAACTTGTGTCCAGTTCGTAGACAGCGCCACAATTGCTACCAAACAAAGAATTTTCCTCAACCAGCTTAAGGCCTTTCTTTGTTGCAAACAAACTGTAATACGCTACCTTCGCCACTGGATTCATCGCCTTTAGCTCGGAAAGAATTTTGCGAGTAGAATCGATCGTAGTATCACCTGAACCGCAGATGTCATCTATGAACACATAGCGTCGTACCGTGGGTTCTCGCAGCCTCAAGGTGTTTGCTCCTACCAAGCTAGCAATTACGTTAATCGCTTTCTTGATCCAAGAAAGCGATTTATCTGGGGATCTTGTAAAAATTTGCTCAGAATCCACGAACAGTTTTTTTGCTAAATTATTTTCTTGTCGAAAGTAATACAGCAAATGAACACCACTTTCGGATGAATTTCCCACACCAATAAAACGCGTGTGCTTTAACTCATCTCGAATAACAGCTTCAATTTCGCTTTCTGTCGCATTTGTTGGAAGCTTGGATCGAACCTCTTGTATTATCGGATAAAGGAACAAGTCTCGATACATTGATTTGAGCAAGACACGAATTTCTCTTTCTCCAAAATACATAAACTGAGACAGCCAAAACAACGCATGCAACCGTTCAGTATCAGTATCAGATACGCGCCCGGTAAAATTCTCAAGCCATTCCGTAATGGCTGGCCAAGACAATCTCCCCTCCCACACTTTTTCATTCAGTATAAGAA
>JBEBKA010000120.1:0-2311 GCA_040079595.1 Gallionella sp. | reverse complement strand
GTGAAGGTGGCGCGTTCGCTCGATGAAGCGTGTACCGCTGCGCAGCAAATTTTGGGGATGCACCTGGTGACTCATCAAACAGGCAAAGACGGTCAAGTGGTGCGTCGTTTGTTGATTGAAGAAGGTGCGCGGATTGCCAAAGAATTTTATCTGGGCATGGTGGTGGATCGCAGTTCGCAGCGAGTAGTGTTATTAGCATCGAGCGAAGGCGGCATGGAAATTGAAGAGGTCGCCAAGCATCATCCTGAAAAAATTCATAAGCTGTGGATTGATCCGCAGGCGGGACTAGATGTAAATGAAGCAGCGCAGATCGCCACGCGGATCGGCATTCCTGATGTGGCGATTGCCGAAACGGTCAAGGTGTTGCAAGGCTTATATCAAGCCTTTGTCAAGAAGGATGCGATGCTGGCAGAAATCAACCCGCTGATTCTAACCGCCGAGAATCATGTTGTTGCGCTGGATGCGAAATTCAATTTTGATAGCAATGCGTTGTATCGTCATCCTGAAATTGTCGCTTATCGTGACCTGGATGAAGAAGATCCTGCCGAGATCGAAGCTTCAAAATTTGACCTGAGCTACATCTCGCTGGATGGCGATATTGGCTGTCTGGTGAACGGCGCGGGATTGGCGATGGCGACCATGGACATCATTAAATTGTATGGGGGAAGTCCCGCGAACTTCCTCGATGTGGGCGGTGGTGCAACCACGGAGAAGGTCACGGAAGCATTCAAGCTGATGCTGAAAAATCCCCATATCAAAGCGATATTAGTCAACATCTTCGGCGGCATTATGAAGTGCGATGTGATTGCGGAGGGTGTAGTGGCCGCCGCGCGCGAAGTGAGTTTGAGTGTGCCGTTGGTGGTGCGCCTAGAAGGCACCAATGTCGATTTGGGTAAAAAGATTTTGGCGGAATCCGGTTTGCCGATTATTTCTGGCAGCGATATGGCGGATGCGGCACAGAAAGTTGTTGCCGCAGCGAGGAGTAAGTAATGTCCATCTTAATTAATAAAAACACTCGCGTGATGACGCAAGGCATGACCGGAAAAGTCGGGCAGTTCCACACGCAAAACTGCATTGCGTATGCGAATGGAAAAAATTGTTTTGTGGCTGGCGTTACGCCAAAAAAAGGCGGGCAGAACTTTGAAGGCGTACCGATTTACAACAGCGTGCTGGAAGCGAAACAACAAACAGGTGCAACCGTATCGGTGATTTATGTGCCACCTCCGTATGCGGCAGCAGCGATTGACGAGGCGGTGGAAGCAGAGTTGGATTTGGTGATTTGTATCACCGAAGGCATCCCTGTGCATGACATGCTCAAGACGCGCTACAAAATGACTGGGAAGCGCACTTTGTTAATCGGACCAAATTGCCCAGGCCTGATTACACCAGATGAAATTAAAATCGGCATCATGCCGGGGCATATCCACAGCAAAGGGCGTATTGGCGTGGTATCACGTTCCGGTACGCTCACCTATGAGGCGGTTGGGCAACTTACCGCGCTGGGCTTGGGGCAGTCTTCATGTGTGGGCATAGGCGGCGATCCCATCAATGGTTTGAAACATCTCGATGTGATGAAGCTGTTCAACGACGATGCGGAAACTGATGCAGTGATTATGGTCGGCGAGATCGGCGGCAGCGACGAAGAAGAATGCGCACGCTGGATTAAAGATAATATGAAAAAACCTGTCGTCGGCTTTATTGCGGGCATCACTGCACCGCCCGGCAAACGCATGGGACACGCCGGGGCAATTATTTCGGGGGGGCAAGGCGGCGCGGATGACAAGCTGGCGGTGATGGAGGAATGCGGGATTCATATCACGCGTAATCCCGCCGAAATGGGACGTGTGATGCAATCAATTTTGAAAGGGTAGTTATGCAAGAAATGTTTACTTCTATGTCGGTAATGTTTTCGTCAACACAGTTTTGGATGGATGTATTAAAGATCATTATGATCGACCTGTTGTTGAGCGGTGACAACGCCGTGGTGATTGCCTTGGCGTGTCGAAATTTGCCAGAAGCGCAGCGCAAAAAAGGCATTATGTTTGGTGTGGGCGGGGCGATTGGTCTGCGCGTGATACTCACGTTCTTCGCCGTGAGCTTGCTCGCCTTGCCTTACTTGAAGCTAGTTGGCGCGGTGTTGTTGATATGGATAGGCATTAAGCTCATCCTGCCGGAAGATGAACACGGCGAAGATAACATCAAAGCGGACACACGCTTGTTGGGCGCAATTAAAACCATCATCATCGCCGACTTTGTAATGAGCTTGGATAACGTGCTGGGCGTGGCAGCAGTAGCGCACGGCAATGTGTTT
>JBEBKA010000119.1:0-2518 GCA_040079595.1 Gallionella sp. | reverse complement strand
TAGACACATGGGTCACGGTGACAATCATGCAGAACATCCAGCGCATCAAGATAGACACATGTCAAAAAAATCTGACGAGCATCAACACTGAACATCAACAAACAAACTTTTTTGCAAGCACATTAGGAGCTTTTCATGGAACGTAGAACATTTTTACAACTGGCGGCTGCAACTGCTTTTACGCAATTGCCTGGGTGTGGCGGTGGGTCAGGGGGAAACACCAATGGCGGCACAAACACTGTCCCCATTGTTAACCCTCCGCAGGCGAGCGGTACTTTGCCGATACCCACGTTATTAACTGGAACGTCATTCAACCTTTCGTTGCAAAGCGGCAGCATGAGCTTCCTAGCAAACAAAACCACGCCGACTTATGGCATCAATGGCAATTTTCTAGGCCCTGCGCTCAAGGTCAGGAATGGCGATCCAATTACGCTCAATGTCACCAATAACCTTGCCGAAGTTGCCACGTTGCATTGGCATGGGATGCACTTGCCCGCCAATATGGACGGCGGCCCGCATCAAACCATTCAGCCAGGTGCAACGTGGACAGCCTCTTTTACCGTCAAGCAAAAGGCGGGGACTAACTGGTTTCATCCCCATACCGAAGGACAAACTGGACGGCAGGTTTACATGGGGTTGGCGGGACTATTGATTGTAGAAGACACCGACACCGATGTATTGGATTTGCCCAAAACCTGGGGAGTGGATGACATCCCGCTGATTGTTCAAGACAGGTTATTGAAGGCGGATGGCAGCTTTGATTACGCACCCACCATGCAAAGCCAGATGTCCGGGTTTATGGGCAACACTTTGTTGTGCAACGGCATGGTCAATGCCACAGTTAGTTTGCCGGCCAAAGAAGTGCGCTTCCGTCTGCTGAACGGTTCTAATGCGCGCGTTTACAATTTGGCTTTCAGTGATGGTCGCAGCTTCAAACAAATCGCCACTGATACCGCACTACAGGCAACCCCCACCAATTTGCTTGCCTTGAAATTAAGTCCAGGTGAACGCGCCGAAATCGTGGTGGATTGCACTGCTGATATGGGCAAATCATTATCCCTTATTGATACTTCCAGCGGAGTCGTCATCGTTACCGCCAATGTCAACACTGCTCCAGCAAGCATTACTACCGTGCCTGCAACCCTCACCACGCTACCCACATTAAATCCCGCACTGGCAGTCAGAACACGCACTTTTAGTCTGGACATGGCGATGGGTATGGGCGGTGGCATGGGGCAGTTTCTGATTAACGGCAAAGCAATCGACATCGCGCGTATCGACCAGACCGTGCCGTTGAACGACATCGAAATCTGGGAAATCACCAACATGATGAATGTCACCCACAACTTCCATGTTCACGGCACTCACTTTGAAATTCTCGACCGTAACGGCAGTGCCGCCAATGTAGCCGCTTATGAAAAAGGTCACAAAGATGTGGTGTTAATCAACCCGTTTGATACTGTCCGAATCATTATCCAGATGACCGATTACACCACCAATGCCGCAGCACCGTATATGTTCCACTGCCACATTTTGGAACATGAAGATGGGGGAATGATGGGGCAATTTATTGTTGTATAACCAGTCGTCGACGCGATAGAAGACTGCCCTCCGCGTTGACGCAAAACAATGAGGTAAACATGATTGAAATTATTCCAAACTGGCATCCACTGTTCGTACACTTCCCGATTGCCTTTGCCACAGCCGCAGTATTTTTTGTGTTTATCGGCAAGTTATTCAAAGCAAAACCTTGGGCAAAACAGTGCTTGATATTCGGACGCTGGATGCTGTGGGCAGCAGCACTGTTTGCCTGTATCGCAGCGGTGTTCGGTTGGTTTGCCTACAACAGTGTTGAACATGATGCGCCTAGCCATGCCGCAATGACACTGCATCGCAATTGGGCATTGGTTACGCTGGCTGCATTGAGTGTGTTGGCGGCGTGGGATTTTTGGCGCGCACGTGTTGGTCAAGCACCTTCAGGCAGTTTGATAATTTTACTGGGAATCGCTTGGATATTGCTGATAAGCACCGCGTGGCATGGTGGCGAATTGGTCTATCGTTATGGGCTTGGCGTGATGAGTTTGCCCGATGTGGAGAGTGAAGCAGAGCCGCATCAGCACGATGGCGCAGAGCATAATCATGAACAATAAAGCACCCCGCAGCAAGCTACGGGGTATTAACACCGCTCTTCAAGATGCTGTTGACTATCGTCAGCCTTCGCACCAAGATGCGGGGAATTTACCCAAAGAGATTAAAGTTTTTAGGGGTACAAAATGAATTATCTGTATTTGAAAAATACTCGTGACTTCGTTACGCGGCGAGTTTTTTTGCAGACCCTTGCAGTAGGTGGTGGACTATTAGCAATTTCATCTAAATTTAATTTGGCTAAGACCGAGCTGTTTACGCCGACTGCACCTGAACTCAGTAGCGTTGTTACGGATTGATATGATATAAAGCCTCATGCGTCGACTATTTTTAATTTTGCTGATGGTTCTCTTGCCCTTGAGTAGTTGGGCAG
>JBEBKA010000118.1:0-2650 GCA_040079595.1 Gallionella sp. | reverse complement strand
GTTAAACCAAACCGATACCTTTCTGGTACTCAAGCCGATGGAAGAATGGCGTGAACCCAACAAGGAATGGCTGTTAGAGGAATTGCGCAAGGTGCTGGATCAACTACCCGGCATTTCTTACAGCTTTACCCAGCCGATTGCGATGCGTGTTTCGGAAATGCTGACGGGTGCGCGGGGCGATGTGGCGATCAAAATCTTTGGTGCGGATTTGAACAAGCTTAACGAAACCGCCGAACAAATGGTCAAGGTGCTGAAAGGTATCAAGGGCAGCCAAGATGTCTATACCACGGAGAATACGGGTGTGCAGTATTACCGCGTGGCGATAGACCGACTTGCCGCAGGGCGTTTGGGCTTCAGCGTGGACGACATCAGCAACATTTTGCGCAGCCAAATCGAAGGACAACAACTCGGCATCGTGATTGAAGACGGACGACGCACACCGCTCATTATGCGTGGTGAATCTCGTATTCAACAATCGCCCGCGTTGTTTGCCGCACTTACGCTGCCTTTGCCTAACGGGCAAAGCGTACCGCTGTCGGTAGTGGCGAAACTGGAGCGCGTCGATGGCCCAGTGAAAGTGGATCGGGAAAACGGGCAGCGCATGGTCGTCGTGCAAAGCAATGTGCATGATCGTGATTTGGTCGGTTTTGTGGATGAAGCCAAGGCGGCGGTTGCTGCACAAATCAAACTGCCAGAAGGTTACCACCTGACCTGGGGTGGCGAATTTGAAAATCAACAACGTGCTGCGGCACGCCTCAGCGTGGTGATTCCCGTCGCACTGGGCATGATTTTTATGTTGTTGTTTGCCACCTTTGGCTCGGTGCGCCAAGCCGTATTGGTATTGACCAACATTCCGTTTGCACTCATCGGTGGCGTTATGGCGTTATGGGTGAGCGGGGAATATATGTCCGTGCCTGCATCGGTTGGTTTCATTGCCTTGCTCGGCATCGCAGTACTCAACGGCGTGGTGATGGTCACTTATTTCAATCAACTCCATGCGCAAGGTTTAGATATTGCACAAGTCGTACTTGAAGGCGCAAAACGCCGACTGCGTCCGGTATTGATGACTGCCAGCATTACCGCGTTTGGTTTATTGCCGCTGCTGTTTGCTACCGGGCCGGGTTCGGAAATTCAGAAACCGCTTGCCATTGTGGTGATTGGCGGATTGATTAGTTCAACCTTGCTGACGCTGATTATGTTGCCTATTTTGTATCGCCGTTTTGGATTGAAACGTGTAAAGGAAATCAAATGAAAAATGATATGAAAGAAATGAATTGCTGTTTGACGCTGGTGTGCCATCACTCGTTAGAAGAGCGGTTGGTGGATCACTTGCTGGAACATCCTGAATGGGTATATGGCTTTTCTGTACTTAACCTGCAAGGGGGTAGCCAAAATGAAATTTTGTCGAGCATGATCGAACAAGTGCGCGGTCGCTCTCAGCGCGTACAGCTCCAAACGGTGATGAATCTCGACGATGCCCATGCGCTACTTGGTTGCATGAGGCAAGCAGAACAAAACCCTGAGATAGCTTACTGGATAACGCCGATTATTGAATTTGGGAGGTTGGTATGAAACGGAAAATGAAAAATAGTCATGGGAGAGTGAGTAGTGTTTTATTGGGACTCGTGTTGCTCAATCACTTTACCTATGCGGAAGAAATAAACCGTTCAGATTTGCCAATGACTGCGCAAATTGACAGCGCGCTGAGCCAACACTTGTTAGTGTTGAATGCCACCAACGAGCTAAAAATAGAACAATCCAATCAGCGCAAGTGGAACAGCGGTAGCTATGAATTTAATGTGCGTGCAGGTACGGGGCAACGCAGTGTTGCCAGCACGGGAGAAAAATTAAAGGAATGGGATATTGGACTGGAACGCCCGTTGCGCCTGCTCAACAAGGTGGGTATTGATGAGGACATCGGTGTTGCCAGTGTCGCGCGTGCCGAATATGCACTCGGCGATGCGCGCCATGAGGCCTCACGCACGCTGTTGCAAATGTGGTTCGCTTGGCAACGCGAGCAAGCGCAAGTCGCCCTGTGGCAACAGCAAGTGGACATTCTCAAGCAGCAAGCGCAACTGGTCGAGAAGCGCGTCAAGGCAGGGGATGCGCCTAAACTGGAATTGAATCTGGCGCAAGCGGCTGCGGCACAAGCCAACGTGCCACTGCATCAGGCGCAATTGCGCGCACAACTTGCGGGCAATGCTTTGAGAAGCCAGTTCCCTGCTATTCAATTGCCTGAGCAAGTATCACTGGCTATGCCGCAGGTGATTGACCGTGAGCTTGCTTATTGGAAAGCTATCGTGCTCGAACACAACCATGAGCTGGGCATCGTGCAGCAGCAAAACATCGTGCAACAACTGCTAGCACAGCGTAGCCGTGCCGACCAATTGCCTGATCCGACAGTCGGGGTTCGTTATGCCAAGGAAGCGAGCGGTGGCGAAAAAGTAGCGGGTGTGTATGTCAGCATACCGCTACCTTCCGTGCAACGCCGTGCCACGGCTGACAGCGCAATCCAGCAAGCGGCCATTGCCGCCGACCAGGAAGCCTTTGTCAAACGCCGTTTGGAAGGCGACATCTACGCGACACATACTCAGGCAGTCAGTAATTACAGCACTTGGCAACAAGCACATGAGGCTGCACAAGCGATCCG
>JBEBKA010000117.1:0-2685 GCA_040079595.1 Gallionella sp. | reverse complement strand
TCCCTCGTTAGGGGGGGGCTGTGTTCATTCCCTAGAAGGTAAATCATGGAAACCCTCACTATCCCCCCTGAATTAGAAAATTATTGGCGAGACTTGTCTTGCGGCTTCAAGCAAGTTGAGCCTGTCTTTGCCGATTGTATGCGCGAGGCCTTGGCGACACTCACGTCCGAAGGTGTGGCTGCGTATATTGATTATGCGCGCTTCCTAGGCAAGATGGGGCGTGGGGTAGAGCCGATTTTGATTTTCTTGGAGAGCTGGCCAGGCGTTGCCAAAACATTGGGGGAGGGTGCGCTACCAGACATTATCGAGTGCGTACGCCGCATGTATAAATCGCCCAATGGTAATGCCATCGTGCCATTTTTGCAGTCACTGCCGAGCGTGGCACGGAGGCTGCCCACGCAACAGCAGATGCGTGAATACATCACGCTGCTGCTGGATTTTATGGAAAGCACCACCGGTTCAATCCATGGCATTCACCAAACATTCGCCAGCCCAGGTTTGCCAGAGTTGCTTAAGCAGATGCCGATGTTGCTGGGGCAGTTGTCGCTAGTTGGGCTGAAAAAATGGGTGGACTACGGCGCACGTTATTACAGTGATCACCCGGAGCGGCAGATTGATTATTTTAGTTTGCAATCGGCGGATAGTCGTGCGGTGTTGCAGCGCGAACGGCACGGTACATTGTTGGTGGATAACGAGCGCAAATTGGATATGTATTTGCGCGGCTTGTGGCAGGTTGAAGATCAGCTGATACCTTACTCCAATATGTACGATGAGCTGCGCCAACCCGTGCCTTATTGCGACCACTTGGGCATACGTTTGCCCGATGTGTATAACGACTCCCCCCCTCTTCGTCCGCAAGTGGGAGAGAAGCCGAGGGAGAGGGTTTCAGGCATTGATCGCTACCGCGCGCTTCTGGCGCACGTTGTTGCGCATCGTCGTTGGAGTACGGCGATTTTTGCCGACAATCTCAGTCCGTTTCAGCGCATGGCAGTGGAGTTTTTGGAAGACAGTCGTGTCGAGTATTTGGCGATACGCGAGTATCCTGGTTTGCGCCGACTCTTCACGGCGCTACATCCCATTCCCGCCGAGGATGCGTGCGATCCCGAAAAGGAATCTGGTGTGCGCCATCGTTTGACCATGTTGTCACGCGCGTTGCTGGATGCCAACCACCCATACCAAAATCCGCACATTATCGAGTTTGCAGAACGTTTCCATCGCACCATGCAACAAGGCAATTCAGACACGCAAGCGATGGCGGATTTGGCGATTGCATTCGTGGCAAAGACTCGTCGTCAGAGCGATCAGCTACCCAAGACTCATTTCAAAGATACGGTGATTGATTACCGTGACGACAATCGCCACTTGTGGAAGTTCTACGAGCAGAGCGACGACGAGGAGATGTTTGAAGAGCATCGCCAACAAGCTGAAAGTGACGAGATTAAAGGCTTGCCGCCGCGCCACTACCACGAGTGGGATTACAGCACACAAAGCTATCGCCCCGATTGGGTCAGTGTTTATGAGGCGTTGCACCCCAAGGGTAATGCAAGCGACATCGACAAGTTGTTGGAGAAGCACGCCGCGCTTGCCAGGCGACTGAAGAAGTTGCTGGACTTGCTCAAGCCGCAAGACAAAGTGCGTATCCGCTATCAGGAAGAAGGCAGTGAACTCGATTTGGATGTAGCCATCCGTTCATTGATTGACTACAAGGGCGGCGCGCAGCCCGACCCGCGTATCAACATGAGTCATCGCAATGACGGACGCAACATCGCGGTGATGGTGCTGCTGGACTTGTCGCAATCGCTCAACGAAAAAGCGGCTGGCTGTGATCAAACCATTCTGGAACTGAGTCAAGAAGCGGTGTCTTTATTGGGCTGGGCGGTGGAAAAACTGGGTGATCCGTTTGCGATTGCGGGATTCCATTCCAACACCCGCCACGATGTACGTTACTTTCATATCAAAGGTTTTAGCGAACATTGGGGCGACGAAGTGAAAGGTCGCTTGGCGGCGATGGAGGCGAGTTACTCCACCCGCATGGGCGCGGCGATGCGCCATGCTGCGCACTACATGGAGCAGCAGCAGGCGGATAAAAAACTGATGCTGATTTTGACCGATGGTGAGCCGGCAGACATTGACACTAAAGACAAACGCATTCTGATTGAAGATGCACGGCAAGCTGTGCAAGAACTTGATCAGCAAGGCATCTATACCTATTGCATTAACCTCGATCCCAAGGCGGATGAATACGTGGCGGATATATTTGGCAGGCACTACACCATCGTGGATAACGTGGCGCAGTTGCCAATCAAGCTGCCAGAATTATTCATCTCGCTGACAAAATAAGCCTTTTCCTCTAGTTAAAATTTGACAGGCATTCAGTTGCTTGGCATAATTGCGAGTTCAGTTTGGAGGGGTGGCCGAGTGGTTAAAGGCAGCAGACTGTAAATCTGCCCTCTTATGAGTACGAAGGTTCGAACCCTTCCCCCTCCACCAAGCTTTTTAGATTTGTGTAGTTGGTTCTGGTGCAGTGGCGGCGGCTTGATGGTATTGGCTGTTGTGTTTGTGGAAAAGCTTGCGGGTGTAGCTCAATGGTAGAGCAGAAGTTTTCCAAACTTACGACGAGGGTTCGATTCCCTTCACCCGCTCCAGATTAAATGCTTCTGCCCATGTGGCTCAGTGGTAGAGCAC
>JBEBKA010000116.1:0-2918 GCA_040079595.1 Gallionella sp. | reverse complement strand
TGTATAAGAGACAGCATCAGACCCTTCGACAAGCTCAGGGCGAACGGCACTTAAAGATTCCAACGCCCGCTCAAACAACTCCGCCAGCTCTTCCGCAGAAAGCGAATGCAGCACATACACTTGCGCGCGCGACAGCAGCGCGTTGTTCACTTCAAAGGATGGGTTCTCCGTCGTCGCACCAATAAAAGTCACCAAACCTTGTTCGACAAAAGGCAAAAAAGCATCCTGCTGCGACTTGTTAAACCGATGCACTTCATCCACAAACAAAATCGTGTGACGGCCATTCTGTTGCAAAGTTTGTTGCGCTTGCGCGATAGATTCCCTGATGTCCTTCACACCCGACAACACTGCCGACAGTGGCATAAACTCGGCATCAAACGCCTGCGCCATCAATCTCGCCAACGTGGTCTTCCCCACCCCTGGCGGCCCCCACAAAATCATCGAATGCAGCTTGCCCGATTGAAACGCCAAGCGCAGCGGACGACCTGCCCCAAGCAAATGGGATTGCCCGATCACTTCATCAATATGCTTGGGGCGTAGCCGCTCGGCGAGAGGGGCGGCGGGTTGGGCGGGGGCGAACAGGTCAGTCATTTAGGCGAATACACCGTCATCAATTTCCACCTCAACCCCACTTTCAAACCCCTCGAATTCGAGGGAATTAGAAATTCGTGGCCTTTGACGTTAATGGTGCAATTTTTCATTTCCAAACGTCCTTCATTACATACGGCGTTCCATATTCCATAAGGCTTCCGTGGCAACCATTAAGCATTCCTTAACAACTGTCTCCGAGAACAGTTTTTGCTCGGCAAGCATATAACGGATATGCCGTGCAATCGCTGGAACTCCCACTTGATACATATCAGCGAGTTGCTTTTGCGTCATCCAAACCGTACTGCCTGAAGCGTGATACGGTAAAAACTCGCTCTTCATCGGTATTTGAACGCTGCGCAACAGGCTTTCCAGATTCTTGGATGCCGCGTTTTCAACTGTCTAAATGGAATTTCATTTTGTCCTGTTCCCTTGAAGCACCAGCCCAACAATCCGCGTTCGTCCTCAGAAAGAAGCTCGGCAATATAATCGTCAGAAGTTAGGGTTGGTGTTTGCAGGAATCTGTTGGTGACGATGCATAGCTTTCTATAGGTCTGCACGTAGCCAGCTGCTAATGCTTCGCGTCGGTCTAGCTGAAGAACAATTACAGTCCGCTGCCCCTTGCCTGAAAAGTCATTTGTTTGAAGATCAAATTTCGCAGTTATGTTGCCCAGTTGAGGATCGAAGTCCAGATATTCCCAAGGCTCTTCCTTAGTCGGGTCAATCAGCATGGGACGCTTGCCCTCTAGGGGAAATTGGCTGCCCTTAATGCGCCCACATTCGGTGCAACACAGTAGTAGGTTATTCCACTTGAACATCCACTTTGGATAGGATGACTTGGGTCGGAAGTGCTCAATATCGCAACCGTGGGAATCTAGGCAATACATACAGCGTTGAAGAGTACCCATCATAGATTGAAGGGTGGAAAGTACCTTACTCATCTTGTCAGTTTGACGGGCAGATTTCCACTCTCGTTCAACATTTAGGCCGCCATTGCTTAATAGCTGATTTACCTTAACCTGCCGCAGATTCAAATATGTTTGTGCAACCGTATCAACCCACTTGCGTTGTATGCGCCGCATGGTTTATGCCTCTTCGTTGGTTTCTGCAAACATTTCGAGCTGCGGAAGCAGTGCTTTCTCCTTCGCAGTCAAAGTGCCACCCGCACGTTTCTTGGCCTGAAGTTTCGAAAATTCGGAACGCCCTTCGACGGCTCTCGGTGAGCGTGTGTTTTGCAAGCCGAATGCGGGAGACAATAAAATTGTGTCCGGCCTTGAAGAAATAACTTCATTGTACTCAACCTGCGTCAACGCTCTTGGTTTTGCACCGCTACCCGGCTCTGGCAATACAAACAATCCATTTTGATCTGCTGCCTGACAAATGATCGGGCTATGGGTCGTAACCAGAAACTGAATCTTTGGGAAATGCCGCTTGAGCCAAAAGCCAATTTCGCGCTGCCATTCAGGATGTAGATGTGCATCAATCTCATCAATCAACACAACACCGCCGCGCATGATGCGGAGCTTTCCGTCATTGCCTCTTTCTGTTAATCCATCAATCCCATAAGCACTAATCAGATGACGCAAAATGTCTGCGAGCAAAGCCAATGCGGAGCGATAACCGTCGCTCATTTCACTCCAAGCCAGCTGCAATCCGTTACGATCTTTTAGCCACAGACCATCTGAATCAACACGGTCAACGGTAATTTGGTTTGGCATAAGATCGTCACGCAAAATTTCAAGTAATAAATCCAGCTGTTCACTTTCCGCCGTCTTATTTTCTAATTTTTTGTGACTCAAATTGCGTAACCACTGATCCACTTCATACAGCGATGCTGCCTCTTGAAACATGGTGACGAATCGTTCGGTTGTGGAGCCAACCATCAATCTTGTTGCCTCCGGTGATGCCCCAAAAACACGTCGAAACGGGCCGTATCCACATGAAAACCAACCATGCGTATCCGCTGACCAAAGTCCTCGTTGCGCGTGTGTCCTCTTTTTCCCATCGGCATCCGGTAACTCAACGCTAGTTTCTTTACCCGTTTTACTTAACAATATTTTTGCGGCGAATGGCTTATAAGTGGTTTGGCCTTTCTCGGAAAAAATATCCACATTTTTTTCCGGCACTATCATCAATTCAATCGTGGCATCTTGCTCACTCGCCCCCTCGCGTATCCAACGATGAAAGCTAGGCTGAAGCGAACGTGCTGTGTCTTTGCCCGTAAGTGCCACTGCAATCGCCTTAAGCAACGTACTTTTACCCGCACCATTATCACCAGTGAAAACCGTCCAGCCAGCATATTCGTCGTTTCCACGCGAAAGCGAAAATTC
>JBEBKA010000115.1:0-3145 GCA_040079595.1 Gallionella sp. | reverse complement strand
TATTTGACCGTTTCAAAGGTGCAATCTCCTATTGGAGAAAAAACGGTATTCCTGACACCCATAGAAAATATCTGAAACTTCTGTATTCAAAACTCTTTGAAGCGTCGCTCAAGTCTAAAAAATCATCGAGCGTTAACCACGATTTAGATTGCAACAAATCTGTTAATTGGGTGCTCATCTCCCCTCAATCGAGAGGTGAGCAATGAGACAAAGAACCATTAGCGACTTTTTCTGGCGCGACCCGTCTATTTCAGACCTTAGTCAAGAAGACAAAGCAACCCTGCTCTATTTCCTCACCTCTCCATCCTCCAACATTATCGGTTGCTACCAAATAGTTTGGATGATTGCTGCCGCCGAAATGGGGTGGACGAAAGATCAGCTTTTAGTTGTAGCTAAACGACTAAAAGAAAAAGGGTTGGTTGATTTCTCTAGCGACGGATGGATATGGGTAAAAATATGGTGGAAGCATAATTCACCTGGGGTTGCGCTAAACCCAAACTCAAAACTTATTTCTCATGCCAAAAAACAATGCGCGGTCGTACCTTTTGAGTGGTTGGTAGCGTTTGGTGAAAGTCTAGAAGCGGTCGGAATAGACACGCTGGTAATAGGGTATCCATACCCACAAAAAGCCCCATCACATCCCGCACCCAATGCGGCAGCGGATGCCCCATACCATGCCTCATCAGATGCCCCATGTCATGCCGCTTCCGAAAAAGGAAACCCCCAATTAGAGCAAAGTCTGGATGGGGCATTGGGTGCCCCATCTGATGCCCCATGTAATGGGAGACGGGGTAACAGGTATCTTGTATCGGGTAACACCACCACAAACTCCTCCGCCGAAATTGGAAAAGCCGTGGTGGTGGATGATTTAATTTTCCCACCTACAACCTCGAAGCTCGAACTCGAAGCAATTCTTGCGGTGCTTGTAAGCAGTGGGGCGTATCAAGACCAATGGCAGGCTATTTTGGATGAACTGACTGGTGCAAGACAGCATTACACCGTCAAATCTCCAGTCGGATTTGTTCGCGGTCTAGCCCAGCGCACGCTAATTGGCACATTCATTCCTGAATACGGAATTGCGATAGCGCAAGCACGCAAAACCCGTGAGCAATATGCAAAAACTCAGGCGGAGCAAAAGGAGGCGGAGAGGCTCGCTTGGGAACAAGAAGCGGTGGACTTGGAAGTTGCTCTCGCCAAAGTGCCTCGACACCTGCGCGCGAAGATGGAAAAACACCTTGCGGCAGTCGCAGAAAAAAGTAAAGCGAGCCAACTATGAACATTGCTCAATCAAATTTGCAAAAGGACATTGTCACGCTTAACAGACGATACCTGTTGCTGGTTAAGCAAATGAACGAAGCTGCTCACCCGCTCTTGAACGCAAGCGTTCCAAAAGAGCTGATGAAAAAAATAAAAGACATGACGCTGGAAGAAATCGACAGCTTGGCCGAGGACATGATTACCCCGTGCTTCTACATGAACATTAGCGATGAAAATTTTGAGGTTGTAAAAAAACTGCCCGCTGGTGGCACGCGCAAAAGTTACTTGGCAAATGTGATGACTGGCCAATAAATTATGAGCAGCAAACCTTATTCCGACATGCAAAATCAAGCCGCAATCTTAATCGAGAGCGGAATGCGTATTGCGCTTGTACATTCAATGACAGGCCTGCCAATGCGGATGTTAAGGGATTTGTGGAGTGCAATACACGGCGAGTTAAAACCGCCTGGCCGAATGCCCTACAACAGCATTGCTTACATCAAAAATGGTCAATCAGTGACTGGCTTGGCTATGGTGGTGTCGGTTTACCTCTATGCAGAAAAGGAACGAAAATCAATTGTTGAATCGTTCCTGAGTGCATGGGAAGCATCCCAATTATCAGCAGATTCTGACAGCAATTTAGACATCAATGCAGCGTGGTATGCGATCAGAGATGTGAAGGCGGGAATCATCACATGGTGTCGATGCAACCACTGTGGAGCGAGCTACATTTTTGACACCAAAATGACCAGAAAGTCCGATGGCTGCAATTATTGCGGAACCAAGGATAAGAAAATTATAGGTGTTGCGCAATGAGAATCCAATTCATCTTGCTCATCTGCCTGATGGCTCTCCAAGTCAATTTGTATGCTCTGGCCGCACCAATCGATACGAAGTGTTTCGCGCAAGCGTCTGCACGCTATGGCTTGCCAGTAGCACTTTTGCGTGCAGTTTCTCGTGTGGAATCTGGTGGGAATACCACTGCGGTCAATATCAACAAAAACGGTTCAGCCGATTATGGACACATGCAGATCAATTCATATTGGCTGCCGACACTCGCCAAGTTTGGGATAAGCAAAACTCAGCTAATGGACGCGTGTACGAACACCCATGTGGGTGCATGGATCATGGCAAGCAACATATCTCGCATGGGCTATAACTGGCAAGCCATCGGTCGCTACAACGCCAGCTCTGTCTATAAAGCAAACCTTTATTCTCAAAAAATATCCTTAGCGTTGAATACAGAAATCAAAAACTCAGGAGTTCAAAATTGATTCAAAAACGCACGCGGACACTTTCTTTTATGGCGGTACTAAGCGCGTTAGCTTCTGGTTGCGCTGGTCATTTGGAGCCGATAGCTAGCATTGAGCCAAAGATTGAATTTATGCGAGGCGAATACAAAATTTGCCGTGAAAGTTGCCCGATAAGAACACCCAAAGAGTTGGATGACGAACAGACTTTTCAAGCGCAGGTAAGTCAATTCGAGCCGCTTCATGCAAGTAAAGATTTGGGCTTGCCAGCCAGACAAACCAGTAGTGCTGAGAATCAATCTACTGTGAAATCAATCAGTATTTTGTTTGATTTTGGCATGAGCAAGCCAAATAAATCTGGCTTAAAAGAACTGTCTGTTTTTGCGCAAACACAAGAGAAAAATCAAATTGAATTGGTAGGGGGTACTGACGACATTGGCACAAAAATTTTCAACAACAATCTTGCGGCCAAGCGCGCCAAGTTTGTTAAAGCGTGGCTGCTATCACATGGAGTCAGCGCGCCAATAACGATCGTTACGCAAGCAGAGTGTTGTCACCCACCCCCTTATGACAAAGCGGCGGAAACGCTAAAAGCAAAACGAAAAGTATCCATAGTTTTACATTAACAAGTAAGGGAG
>JBEBKA010000114.1:0-3178 GCA_040079595.1 Gallionella sp. | reverse complement strand
CTCCAATCACATCGGCTTGTTTTCACCAATCCATTTGGACTGTGACATAATCACCGCCACTCTTACTGGGAGATAAGGCATGGGTCAAATCACAAGAATTGCGGTTGATGCAAATATGTGCGGTGGCAGACCGTGCATTCGCGGGCTGCGTGTAAGGGTGAAAGATGTGCTGGAGATGCTGGCTTCCGGCATGACGAAGGAAGATATTTTGCAAGACTTCCCTTACCTAGAAGCGGACGATATTTCTGCATCACTGGAGTACGCTGCCAAGCAAGTGGATCATCCTATTTTGCAAGCAGCTTAACCATGCGCTTTTTGGTTGATGCCCAATTGCCTCCCGCATAGTAGCGCGGGGCATCAAGCCGAACATGTTTACGATATCGGCATGTGTGCAGCCAGTGACAAAATAATCTGGGGCTATGCGTTGCAAAATGGCGCAGTCATTATCACCAAAGATGAAGATTTTGTAAGCCTTACCAGCCTCAACCTTGATTCGCCGCCCGTAGTTTGGGTACGCGTTGGTAATATTGGTAAGCAGGCATTGTTGCTTTGGATAGCCCCCCTGCTGGCATCTATCATCAGCGAGATTGAGTCAGGTGAAAAGTTGATCGAGATCGCTTAGTTCAATACTTAAGCTCTGCGCCAGGTTGTCCCTGCTGCGCTGTCTTCCAGCACAATGCCTGCGGCTAATAGTTCTTTACGGATGCGGTCTGCCTCGGCGAAATTTTTGGCTTGTTTGGCAGCGCGAGCAATTAACCCCACGGATTAACAATTGCTAACCCAGGGCAGTCAAAATCTTTCGTGACTAGCCCGGCATAGCACTTCTGGAAAACCCGCTACGCGAAAACTGACGTGATGTTGACAGGTGGTTGGAGATCACCGATTGCGTGGAGGGAGTGAAGCCGCGATACACGTCTAAATCGTCGTGCGACATGCGAATGCGATGTGCTGCGTTACCAAACTCGCGGATAAATGTTGCCCAATCTGGATAACGTTTGTTGAAGTTTTTTTCCAGCGCACGGTGTATGACTTTAATCAAATCTAACGGCAATTCTTTGCGGTAAGTTTGGATCGGCGTCGCGGGAAAATTCAGCACGGCGATACGTGCATCGAACGAATTATCCGCCACAAAAATGTTTTTACCGGTCAACAATCGGTACAGCGTCGCACCCAACGAATAGATGTCAGCACGCTCGTTTAATGGCAAACCCTCCAGTTGTTCGGGTGACATGTAAGCAAGGCTTCCCGCCACCATATCTCCGCTTGTCCCCGTGGCGATGGCGCAACCAAAATCGGTGAGTTTAGTCATGCCATTGGGCATCAAAATAATGTTCTCAGGTTTGACATCACGGTGTATGACACCTTGTGTGGCAAGGTATTGCAAAGCGTCTGCCATTTGTTCAATCACGGTTATGACGGTGCGGATGGGCAACAAATGAGTATCGTTTTGATGGTGATCCAGCGATACGCCCTTTATAAATTCCAATACCAAATATGCACCCGTCTTTTCTTCAAGATTAGCACTCAGCAGGCGCACGATATTTTTGTGGTGTAGCTTGTTTGCGAGCCTCACTTCGTTCGCCAACAATTTTTGGTAAGGCTCAGATTGGCAATTTTTGCGCAACTGCTTGATGGCGACCGAGGTGTAGGTTTTTGCTTCAATGGCGGAGTACACATTTGAACTCGCACCTATCCCAATTTGCTCAACGATGGAGTAGCTGCCAATGTGTAATGGCGCAGTAGGGAATGCCATGCAGTAGGTAAATCAAAATGAATCGGGGAATCCGACAAGTCGCAGAAAATAAAATTCCGCCAATGAGGTTGCGCATGGTAACGCATACTGGCTTCAGTATTTCGCAACACTTCAATACTGCACCATGCTACGTCACGACTGCACTGCATCGGTGCAAACCTCCGCCCCCGTGCTAGCCCACAAGCCTTATAAATCAATAGCCACAGGATGGCTTGCTTATTGCTTACTATTCAGGGCAAGGACGCATGATGCAAGCGAAAGAAACATTACCGTATCGTTCCGATATCACTGAAAATTATTTTATTGGGGATCACAAAATGATTGCTGATGAACGCATTTTGAATGCGCTGCAACAAAGTACGTTGATAGCGGAATTGCGTGATTTTGAAATTCAAATTTTGATCGGCATGTTGACCATCAGACAATATCAAGCGAGTGATTTTATTACTCGGTCGGGTGATGCACCTTTGGGTGATGCCCTGTTGATTTTGGTGGAGGGCAAAATCGAAGTCAGTGCCACAGTAGATAATGAGCCGATGAGTTTGATGCTCAATAAACCGGGCGAGTTGGCAAGAATCATCAGCTTTGTCGGTAGCGATATAGCAAAAATTGAAGCGTCCATTCAAGTTATAGAAGCATCGACCGTATTGATGTTGGCGCGCACCAAGCTGGAAATGTTGCTGCGCACACAACACCATACTATCGTGTATTACGTGATGCGCGGCTTGGTTCGTCACACGCATTGGTTGGCTAGACACAAGGGAGCTGAGTCTGAAGAAATCGGCAAACACTTCAGGCAACGGCTAACCAAATATGTTCTGGATGTGGGGTAGGAGGTTATATGACTCAAGTAAATGAGATGTCTCCCAGTCGATCCTACGCGGGTGTCGATTGCTATATCGGTGCGACCAAACTACTTGCCAACGAGCGCATTTTGAATGCGCTGCACTACAGCACGCTGATTGAAGAATTACGCGATGCGGAAATTCAGATTTTGGTTGGGTTGCTGACGATCAAAAGTTACAAAGCGGGGGCATTCATAGCTACGCCTGGTGATTATTCATTGAGCGACGCGCTGCTAATACTGGTAGAAGGTAAAATTGAAGTGCGTGCCATCGTCAACAACGAACCCATTCAAATCACCCTAAAAGACCCCGGTGGATTGGCTAGGATCATCAGCTTTGTAGGCAGCAACATGGTGAAAATTGATGCCACGATAGAGGTCATGGAGGATAGTGTCGTCCTATTTTTGGAACGTACCAAACTGGAAATTTTGTTGGGCACATCACATCACGCCATTGTGTATTACGTGATGCGCAGCTTGGTTAGGCACACGCATAGCTTGGCGAGACACAAGAGCGCGGAGACCGAGGAAATGAGCAATTATTTTTACCGACTCAACGCGCTTTATTAAAATTTGGCGAG
>JBEBKA010000113.1:0-3206 GCA_040079595.1 Gallionella sp. | reverse complement strand
AAAGCTTGTTTGCATCGTGTTGTCTTCGGGCGGTTGTGAATGGTGGGATTTTATCTGCTGAGCTGTTTCTCTTGGGAATAAATCAGCGTTTCCTTAGAAAAAATGCCTCACCGAAGTGAGGCATTTTGCATTTCAGTATCCGCAGAGTTTTTTGCTATAAGTGAGCGGGTAGTACTACCAACTTTACCACTTGTTGCCGTTGTTTTCGCCACGATTGCCAGCGAAGCTAGGGCGATCACCTGTGCGGCGTGGTGTGCTGCTACCGCCGCGATTGTTATTGCCGAAGCTGCGTTCTTGGCTGCGTGGTTGACCCGCAAACCCTGATGAGCTGCGCTCTTGGCGTTGACCACCAAAACCTTGGTTCTGATTGGGCACGTGGAGCGTATTGCCCTGACCTTGCCAGCCGCCTTCTTTGCGTCCTGTGTGGCTGTGACGGCTGTCTGGCGCGCTGTGATGGAAGCCTGCCCCACCATTATTTCCATTGCCAGTGAATGCTGAGCTACGATTGCCACCAAAACCGCCTGAGCGATTATTGCCACCACCGCCGAAACCACCAGCATTGCTACGATTGCCGCCGAAACCGCCACCACCGCCACTGCGAGGGCCACCATTACCACGCGGACGATCTGTCGAAGGACCCGTGCGCAATTTGTACTTAGGCTCTAAACCTTCAATCGTGTGCATCTTGATGCTTTGTTCAGTATAACGTTCGATGCGTTTCAGCATTTGTGCGTCACGGTTTGATGCAAATGAAATCGCGATACCTGATGAACCACCGCGACCGGTACGACCAATACGGTGTACATAATCTTCAGCGAATTTAGGCAAATCAAAGTTAATAACATGCGAAATACCGCGTACATCTAAACCGCGTGCTGCCACATCGGTGGCCACCAAAATGCGAACATTGCCGTTACGCATGTTCAGCAAAGTACGGTTACGTTCGCGCTGGCTCATGTCACCGTGCAATGCGGCAACCGAGTGACCTTGTGCTGAGAGTTGATCCGCCAAACCGTCCGCATCGCGTTTAGTGGCTGTAAACACAATCGCTTGATTAACCTCAGTGTCAGTCAGCAAGTGACTGAGCATTTTATTTTTGTGTGACACGTCATCGGCAAACATCATGCGCTGCTCAATGTTTTCGTGTTTGTCTTTAGCGGCTGACACGCTAATGCGTTTAGGTGACTTGAGCAAACGAGAAGCCAGATTACCCACTACGCCATCTAACGTTGCCGAGAACAACAGCGTTTGACGAGTGTTAGGCGTGGCTTGTGCGATGCGTTCTACATCATCCACAAAGCCCATATCTAACATACGGTCTGCTTCGTCAAGGATCAGCACTTCAAGGCGCGAAAAGTCGATACGACCGCGTTCCAAGTGATCAATCAAACGACCCGGTGTTGCCACCAGAATATCGACTTGACCGGACAACATGCGGTTTTGCACAGGGTAAGGCATACCACCCAAGATGCTGATAATTTTGAAGCGCATGTTCTTGCCGTATTTGGTAGCGGCATCACAAACCTGTTGCGCCAATTCGCGTGTCGGAGTCAACACCAATACACGCGGGCCTTTGCCAGGCAAGGTTGATGCGGTTGCCAAGCGGTTCAGCGCAGGCAGAATAAAGGCAGCAGTTTTTCCGCTACCCGTTTGTGCCGAAGCCATCAAATCGTTGCCCGCGATGATTTCAGGGATAGCCTGAGCTTGGATAGGCGTAGCTTCGGTATAACCACTCTCGGCAATGGCTTTAAGAATGAGCGGGTTTAAGTTTAAGTTTTCAAATGACATGTTGTTTCCTAGTTTTAGAATTAAAGCCAACTCGCAGCGTTACCTTGAAACAAATCAAACACTCGATTAAAAACATAACCGAATACCGAAACGAATTCAGCATAACGAGCTGCGAACAGCCCTTAGTAAAGCGCAGGTGATTAAAGCTACACGTTGAACGGGTAGAGGTGAACCGGCGCACAAAACATCGTTGCTAACCGGAAAACTCTAGAACCGTAAAACGGAAATCTGGATGAGTTTCTTATGACAGGTGCGATTGAGTCCGCACGAGAGGTAGGTCAGATAACGATGAACCAATGCCGCCTTAGTGGCGACAAGGCGCGCATTATACGGATGGAAAAAATAAAAGCTAGTCTGATTTTTTGTCCCGTTCCATCCTGCATAAACGGGACAAAAGTATTTTGCTATACGCTAACTTGCGCCCTCGCCTGCCACCAAAGGTAAATTCGGGTCATACAACTCCTCAAGCGGTGTGCTTTTGTTGTTATCAATACCCGCTTCGATTAGAACCTGTCCGTCGTGTAGCAGGGTGGCAATATGATTGCCTCGTTCTGCCCTCAGAGCATTAGATGATGTGAAAGTACCTGTGGCTGGATCGTACAGCTCCACAGTAGATGTAAAGCCAGTTTGGGTATTTCCTCCCGCGATTAAGACTTTGCCGTTGGACAGCAGGGTAGCGGTGTGCCAATACTTGCCCTTTCCCAAGGTACCCGTAGGCGTAAAGTTACCCGTGGTTGGGTCGTATAACTCCGCAGTAGATAAATAAGTGCTGCCAATCCCACCGCCCGTAATTAGAACCTTGCCGCTAGGTAGCAGAGTGGCGGTGTGCCAAACTCTTTTGTTCTCCATCATGCCAGTTGGAATAAAAGTATTCTTCACTGGATCGTACAATTCGGCAGAGGATAGCAGACCAGCGTTGTATCCCCCCACAATCAAGACTTTGCCACTGGGAAGCACCGTTGCAGTGTGCGCATACCGAGCGATCCGCATGATGCCCGCTGGCAAGAAATTGTTGGTGGTAGGGTCGTATAATTCCGCCGAGGAGGTTAAGCCAGTTTTGGACGCACCTCCTGTGATTAAGACTTTGCCACTGGGCAGCAAGGTAGCCTTGTGCCAAACTCTCATAGGATGTTCCATGCTACCCGTTGGCGTAACGGCATTCGTGTTCGGGGTATATATTCTCGCAGTGGATAGCGGGGTGATGTTGTGTCCTCCAACAATCAATATCTTGCCATTCAGCAACATTGTGGTGGAGTGTGCATACCCTGTCACCATGCCTTTAGGCGAGAGATTTTCCCCTGTCACCCTAGCAGAAAAGATCAATAGTGTTACCAGTATGCAAGTGATAGTTTTACCGATGAGCTTATACATGATCGTACCCTCCTTTTTAGCTTTGGATTTTGCTACTAAGCTGCGTT
>JBEBKA010000112.1:0-3247 GCA_040079595.1 Gallionella sp. | reverse complement strand
GTCACTCAGGCTAAAGGGAAATACATTTTGTCCCAGCCCTTGCTCAAACGACCAGCCAGGTAATTCTCCGCGCCAAAGCGTCTCCGCTATATTGATAAATCCGGGATAAGAGTAATTGAGCGAATCACGACCTATATCCTTGAACAAATAGACCGCAAAACCAGTGATGGATTTATAGAAAACAAAGCAACCTATCAGCATTAACATGCCGAGCATGATGAGCATTTCTCTGCCCAGTATTTTGCTTGTTCCAGCTTGGATGGATTTTTTTAAGTCATTCACGGAGTAACCACTAGATAAGTCATCGGCCACTTAGACCTTGCCTGATAGGAGTGGAACAAATTTCACCGCTTCCAATTTTGTTTCCCTAAATCCTTTGGCATCTCGTTCAATCAAATGCAGCCACTGCTCATCAATGCCGATAGGCAATGCCATTCTGCCACCCACAGCAAGTTGTTCTCGCAGTGCCAACGACAACATCGGAGCCGATGCTGCCATGATGATGCCATCGAATGGTGCTGCTTCTGGCAAGCCTGTGCTGCCATCGGCATACCGCACGTTGACATTGCGTATCTTCAAATCGCGCAAAGTTCTGCGGGCACGTTCGTACAAAGGTTGAATGCGCTCCATGCTGTAAACCTCCGGAAATACTTGCGCCAACACCGCTGCCTGATAGCCACAGCCCGTGCCGATTTCCAGCACGCGTTTAAGTGGTCCTGCCTCCAACAACACTTCTATCATCCTTGCCACAATGTAAGGCTGAGAAATCGTTTGATTGAAATTTATCGGCAACGACACATCATCATAAGCGCGGCTCGCCAATGCTTCATCAACGAACAGATGGCGCGGCACTTCATACATGGCTGCCAGCACAGCTTCGTTTTTAATGCCTTGCTCGCGCAGCCGTTCAATCATGCGCATCCGAGTACGCGGGGAAGTCATACCAATGCCGTGTGCTTTATTATTCATGCGTTATCCAACTGCGAACTGCGTCAATTTGATTGTACTGCGTGAGGTCGATTTGTAGCGGTGTGATTGACACGCGTTGCTGTGCCACCGCGTCAAAATCCGTCCCCTCCCCCGCATCTTGCGCCTTGCCCGCCGCGCCCACCCAATACACGGTTTCGCCGTGTGGGCTGAGTGCCTTAATCACGGGCTCGGCTTTATGTCGTCTACCAAGGCGGGTAACGACTGTGTCATGCAATTTTTCGTAAGGCACATCAGGTACATTGACGTTTAGCAGCCAAGGCTGAGCATGTTTCTGCGTGGAAAATTTTTGCACTAACCCCACCGCCACTTTTGCGGCAGTTTCATAGTGATTAAAATCTTTGCCCACCAATGACAACGCAATGGCAGGAATACCCAACAAAAATCCTTCCGTTGCCGCTGCCACTGTGCCCGAATAAATAGTGTCATCGCCCATGTTCGCGCCCGCATTGATACCAGACACAACCATATCGGGTTGCTGATCCAACATGCCTGTCACCGCCAAATGCACGCAATCTGTCGGCGTGCCATTCACATAATAAAAGCCATTCGCGGCCTTGCGCAGTTTGAGCGGCCTATCCAAAGTGAGTGAATTACTCGCGCCGCTGCGATCACGCTCTGGTGCAACTACCACCACCTCGGCGATTTTCGACAAGTGCTCAGCGAGACACGCGAGCCCAGGGGCGAAGTAGCCATCGTCGTTGCTGATGAGAATGCGCATCAGAAGTTAGTCCTCCAAAGGCGCATTACGCACTTCTGGCAAAAAAATTAAACCTATCACAAACGCTATTGCCAATAGCCCCACTGGATACCATAAACCAGACAGCGCATCGCCAGCCTTTACGCTCAACACGGTAATCATAAACGGCGACATGCCGCCTATCCAGCCTGCACTAAGGTTATGCGGCAACGCCACTGCGGTATAGCGAGTGCGTGCTGGAAATAATTCCGCCAGCGTCGCCGTTTGTGGCCCTGTGATAAGTCCAACTGCTATCAACAAAACAATCAATAACAAAAATATCATTACGCGATTGGTTTGCTGAGGGTCAGCATGTTCTGTCCAGCCTGCGGACTTTAATGATTCGGTGAGTTGTTTTGCTTCAAACCCTGTCACTTCACTGTTGGCGATGTGCACTAATGTGGTGTTGGGGGATTGCGCCGGACGCAAGGTGTAGGTCACACCCAGCTTGGCAAGCAACTCCTGATTGCGCTCGCAATCGTTGCTGGTTTTGGTGAAGGGATCGTAGTGGCAATCATCCCCATATAACGCCACAGGCACGTCACTATTAAATTTTTCCAAGGTCGGATTGCCGTAATGCATGATGCCTTTGAACACAGGAAAAATCGCCAAGCAGCCGAGTAGTAAACCCGCCAATAGTATGGGTCTGCGACCCACTCTATCCGATAGCCAACCGAAGAAAACCGTTAGTGGAAATAGCAACAATGTGCTGCACATCACCAAAGTTGAGGCAACTTGTGGATCAAGTCTCACCACATTCTTCAGATACACATTTACATAAACTTGCGATGAAAAAAACAGCAGCGAACCGCCTGCTGAAATACACGTGAACAGTAATAACATTCGACCCAAAGTTTTTGGGTTGGATAAACACTCGCGCAACGGTGCTTTGGACAAAGCATGTTTATCACGCAAATGAACAAAAACAGGCGACTCGTACATGTTGATGCGGCTCTTTAACGAAATCGCCAACAACACGATAGACAGCAAAAATGGAACTCGCCACCCCCACGCCTGAAAATCTTCCGCACTCAAATACGATTGCAGTAACACCACCTGCAAAGTCGAAACCAGCACGCCCAATGGCCCCATCAATTGCAGCACGCTGGTATAAAACCCACGTTTGTTGGTAGGCGCATGTTCAGTCAAATACACCGCTGCCCCACCGATCTCGCCCCCTACTGAAAACCCCTGCAACAAGCGCAAAATCAATAATAATGCGGGAGCCAACATACCTACCTGCGCGTAAGTCGGCAGTAAACCTACGCAAAATGTAGACAAGCCCATCAACACTATGGTCGCAATAAAAACAGGTCGGCGACCATACTTATCGCCCAACGAACCAAATAAGGCTGCGCCTAAAGGACGCACCAACATGCCAACACCAAACGTTGCCAAACTGGCCAACAATGCCGCAACCGGATTTTCTTGAGGAAAAAATAATGTACTGAAATAGGTGGCAAGTGAGGCAAACGTGAGGAAGTCGTACCACTCTAAAAAAGTGCCAAAGCAAGTAGCAAT
>JBEBKA010000111.1:0-3267 GCA_040079595.1 Gallionella sp. | reverse complement strand
CTATTAAATAGTATTTAATTTTTAATCGAAATTGGGTGGCGTTTAAGACCTTTTAATCGATAAAATTTTTACGTTAAACGGTATGTATTTTGAATTGAACGGTAATTGTTTGGAAGGTGAAAATGGATCATGGAGCAGTGTGGCAAACACAGAAAATGTCAGCACAGACGATTACTGGCAACCATTGACAAAATTTGTCAGGTATGAAATACCCAGCGTGGGTAGGTTTCTTTCTTGAGGCGCAATAAAAAAGGCCAGCAACGCTGACCTTTTTGGATAGTTTCATGGCATGTCAAATCGCGTCCAATACTTTCCACTAATCAGCGTCCAATTTTTTCCACTTTGTCGGGTTGCTGTGGCTGACTTTTACGCTGCTTAAACCGGTAAGAGTCATTTCCTGTTTCCAGAATTTCACAATGATGCGTAATGCGATCCAGCAACGCCGTCGTCATCTTGGCATCACCAAATACTTGCACCCACTCACTGAACGACAGGTTTGTGGTGATGATTAACGAGGTCTTCTCATATAATTGGCTAATCAGATGAAACAGCAGCGCACCACCCGATGCTGGAAACGGTAAGTAGCCCAGCTCATCTAAAATTACCGCATCGACTAAACAAAGTGGAAAGTATTGGACGCTGTTTCCACCTCTAATCTGGAAAGTTTTGCACGCGGTTTGACACTTGTGACCAAACGGTGACCAATCAGGGCTAAAAGTAACCCATTCTGGACTAAATCGGAGGCTGAAAAGAAACAGCTAAGCCGTTCAAATGGCTTAGCTGTACTGGTTTCCAGTGGTTTCTGGATACCTTGGAGTTGGTGGAGACGGCGGGAATTGAACCCGCTTCCCGCCTTGTAGCTATGCGGCTTTCAGCGGTATGCTGACAGAATGCTGACATATCGTTTCCAATTGCTAGCATTTTAATACGGGAATTGAACCCGTGTCCGAGAGGAGGAATTGAACTGGTGTCCGCAAGCACTCTACAATCCGCCGCCAATTTGTTTTTTACTTTGCAGAGTTGAAAACATGGTCACAGCCTTTTCGCCAGGCATAGTGTTCAGAGTTGGTATCCACCTAGCGTAATTGCGGAAAATCATATTTGTATCCGCATGTCCCATTTGTTTTGCCACCCATATTGGTGATTCACCTGCTGTCAACATCATGCTGGCGTATGTATGCCTTGTCTGGTAAGGGTTGCGGTAGCGCAAGCCAGCCCTTTTTAACGCAGGCAACCATGCCAACTTCCTTATAGCTTGATCGCCTGCCCAAGGTTTATTGTGTAACGGATTCAAAAACACAGCACCATCTCCTAAAAAACTATGCTTTTTCTGCTCAAGCAAGGCTTCTATAGCAGGTTGCAGCAGTTTGACATCACGTTCACCGCGTTTCGTTTTAGGGGTTTCTGCTTCTACTGCGGATTGGGTCATCGCTCTCCAAATTCGGACAACTCCATTTACCCAATCAATATCTCCCCATTCCAGCGCAACAAGTTCTGATGTACGCAATCCAGTCCAAAATGCAAATTGAAATAAATTTTTGTGCTGCTGTTCACGGCACGATGCAAGGATTAAGTTTTGCTCATCTTCAGCGAAAGGGTCAATATCATCTTTAGATATGGGTGCTTCATTTCGCTTATATGTCCATGCATAAAGTTGGTTTGTTTCAATAAGGTCATCACTCATCGCATCATTGAGGGCGATGCGCAGCACGCTTTGCACATTGGAAAGACGTTTATTGCCGGCTGTTTGCTTGTTGCACCAATCACGCACATGGCTACGTTTTATTTCAGAAATAGCAAGCTCACCAAATTCTGGAATAAGAGTATTGTTTACAATTTTTCTGTAATCATTGTAGGTACTGCTTTTGATAGTCAATTTTTGTTGCGCCAGCCAGCCTTCAAGATAATCCTTGAGTTTGTACCTGTCACCTTTATATTCAGCAAACTGGAATCTGTTAACAGACTCTGGGAAAGTGACGGCGTAATCAAACGTGCCTCGCTCGATAGCATCCAATATGGCGCAGCGATGATTCTCAGCCCGCTTTAGGTTAGCGGGGCTGGGCTTGATTTTGAGTCGTTCCCGACACCTAACTGACTTGTAGATGAAGTCAATTTCGATGGTGCTTTTTGATGCGGTGCGCACGCCAACCCGCTGCCGTTCGTTACCCATTCGTTATACCCCTCAATATCGATAAGCACATGACCATCCGGTGCTTTGCGCCATACGCGACGTTCCAGCCAAACACCTTCGCGTATTTTACCCCTTACCGCAGCGTCCGTATAACCAGACTCTGCGCAAAATTGGGCAATAGTTTTGAAACGTACCATTTTATTTGCTTGAGTCATCCCCACCCACTATTGGCTTGGGCGAACGGAATGGATAAATTTCAGTATTCAGTTGAATAACTACGAAACGACTACGCAATCCCGCAGGCACGTATTGGTCTAGGAGCTGTTTAATTAACTCAGGGTGCGGCGTAAAATAGTACACACGGTCTAAGAGTGGCTTGCCGTACTGGGTGTCGGTTAAGTCGCTGATATAGTTTTCGAGAATTTTCTTCATGCGCTTGTGGCTTTTCACAAAAAGCTCGACCTCAAGAACGCACGACATACCTTGAAATATATAACTGGCATCTGCGATATTGATCAGATGGTAATTTTTGTCTTTATAGATTGCCTTTCCAGGCAACCAATCCGTGGCTTTAATCGACTCGGAAAGCAAACGCACCTTTTGAGTTAATAGATGATGCGCAACAGTGGATTGCGGTGTTTTGCCAATCTGGAAAGACTTGCTGTTGGTTTGATCCTTAACCAGCGCAATGCCCGTGTTGGTGATGCCGTAGATTTTCGTTTTATCGGGAAGAGTTTCTTCCTTCAATAACTTTTTATTTACCATGCGCTTCAACGTGACGCGCGTTTGATGCACCTCAATTTTTAATACGTGTGTCAGTATGAACAACGAAGACCACACCTCGCCGCTACCAAGGAAATTCACAATCGATAGCTCTTTCTCTGCCGAACGCTTTTGAATTTCGGAGTTTGATTTAACGGGTAAAACAAACCGCTTCTTAGCGAGTGGTTTGTCTTCAGTGAAGATGGCAGGTTTCGCTTGCGCGGGAATATCGTTGCGCGAGACTTCGCTCTCATTCGGAGTCAAAGGAGCGTTATTCGTTGTGTCAGTTTGTTGCGAGGGTTGCTGCTGTTGTTCGGTATTATTCATATTTGCCTCTTCTAAATATTTCAGAAGAGGGCGGGCGGCATTGGTAG
>JBEBKA010000110.1:0-3398 GCA_040079595.1 Gallionella sp. | reverse complement strand
GCATTTAACGCCGACTTCGACGGTGACCAAATGGCGGTACACGTTCCCTTGTCATTGGAAGCGCAGATGGAATGCCGCACGTTAATGTTGGCTTCCAATAACGTGCTGTCACCTGCAAACGGCGAGCCGATTATTGTTCCTTCGCAAGATATTGTGTTGGGTCTGTATTACATGACGCGCGAAAAAATTGGCGCGCTGGGTGAAGGCTCAATGTTCGCCAACATCGGTGAAGTGTCACGTGCCTATGAAACACGCGAAGTGGCGTTGCAAGCAAAAATTATTGTGCGCCTGAAAGAGATGCATAAAGATGCGGATGGTCAACCGATAGAAAAATTGGTACGCCATGAAACCACGGTAGGCCGAGCTTTGTTGTCAGAAGTGTTGCCCGCAGGGTTGTCGTTCGCGCTCATCAATAAATCACTCAAGAAAAAAGAAATCTCGCGCTTGATTAACGCGAGCTTCCGTCAATGTGGTTTGCGTGACACAGTCATCATGGCGGACAAACTGATGTACACGGGCTTTACCTACGCGACGCGTGCGGGTATTTCGATTGCCGTGGATGACATGTTGATGCCACCGCAAAAGAACGAGTTGATTAACGCGGCAGAAAATGAAGTCAAAGAAATCTACACCCAGTACACCTCAGGTCTGGTGACAGACGGCGAGCGTTACAACAAGGTGGTAGATATTTGGCAGCGCGCAGGCGAAGTTGTAGCGAAGGCGATGATGGAGCAGTTAGGCAGCGAGCCAGTGATTGATCGTATAACTGGCGAGCCACGCATGGCGAAAGGCAAGCCTGTGATGCAAGAGTCGTTTAACTCCATCTACATGATGGCGGATTCTGGTGCACGGGGTTCGGCTGCGCAGATTCGTCAGTTGGCGGGAATGCGCGGATTGATGGCAAAGCCGGATGGCTCCATCATCGAAACGCCGATTACTGCGAACTTCCGCGAAGGCTTGAACATGTTGCAGTACTTCATTTCAACCCACGGTGCGCGTAAAGGCTTGGCTGATACCGCGTTGAAGACTGCGAACTCAGGTTATTTGACGCGTCGTTTGGTTGACGTGACGCAAGATTTGGTGGTGATTGAAAACGATTGCGGCACGACCAACGGCACGGCGATGAAAGCCATGGTAGAGGGCGGTGAAGTGATCGAAGCGTTGGCTGAACGCGTGTTAGGTCGCGTAGTCAGTACTGACATCGTCAATCCGGAAACCGGTGAAACATTATACGAGGCAGGCACACTGCTGGATGAAGCCGCCGTTGAGCGCATTGAATCGCTGGGCGTGGATGAAGTGCGCGTACGCACACCATTAAGCTGCGAAACACGCTTTGGTTTGTGTGCAAAATGCTACGGTCGTGACCTAGGTCGTGGCGGCATGATTAACGTGGGTGAGGCAGTTGGTGTGATTGCGGCGCAATCTATCGGTGAGCCAGGTACACAATTGACCATGCGTACTTTCCATATCGGCGGTGCAGCATCACGTACCGTGGTAGCGAGCAGTATCGAAAGCAAATCAAACGGAGAGTTAAAGTACAGCGCGAACATGCGTATCGTTACCACGGTTCGCGGTGAAGTGATTGTGGTCACGCGTAGTGCAGAAGTGATTATTGCGGATGATCATGGTCGTGAGCGTGAGCGTCATAAAGTGCCATACGGCGCGATGTTAACGGTTAAGCAAGGCGAGACGGTACGCGCGGGTGTGGTTCTGGCGACTTGGGATCCCCATACTCGTCCGATTATCACGGAATATGCAGGTACGGTGAACTTCCAAAATGTAGAAGAGGGCGTAACCGTTGCCAAGCAGATCGACGAAGTGACCGGTCTATCCACCATGGTAGTGATTGATCCGAAACGTGCAACGGCGACAAGTAAAACCGTGGTGCGTCCGATGGTTCGTTTGCTCGACAAAAAAGGCAACGATGTGCTGATGGCAGCAACGCAAACGCCAGTGAGCGTGACCTTCCAAACGGGTTCTATTATTACCGTGGAAGATGGTCAGCAAGTGGGTGTGGGTGATGTGTTGGCGCGTATTCCGCAAGAGTCATCCAAGACACGTGATATTACCGGCGGTCTACCACGTGTTGCGGAATTGTTCGAAGCGCGTATCCCAAAAGACGCAGGCATGTTAGCGGAATGCACGGGTACGGTTTCATTCGGTAAAGATACCAAAGGCAAGCAGCGTTTGGTCATTACCGATGTGGATGGTGTGGCGAATGAATTCCTGATCCCTAAAGAAAAGCATGTGTTGGCGCATGACGGTCAAGTGGTGAATCAGGGTGAAATGATTGTCGATGGCCCAGCCGATCCGCATGATATTTTGCGCTTATTGGGCGTAGCCGAGTTGGCGCGTTATATCACCGACGAAGTGCAAGAAGTGTATCGTTTACAGGGCGTGAAAATCAGCGACAAGCACATCGAAGTGATCGTGCGCCAGATGTTGCGTCGCGTGCAAATCAAGAATGCAGCGGATACTCGCTTCATTACGGGTGAACAAGTTGAGCGTGCCGATTTGTTGGTTGAAAACGAAAAAATCATCGCGGCAGGTAAAGAGCCAGCAACCTTTGAATTTGTGCTGTTGGGTATTACCAAGGCTTCACTTTCAACGGATTCGTTTATCTCGGCGGCTTCCTTCCAGGAGACCACACGAGTATTGACTGAAGCTGCGATTATGGGCAAACGTGATGATCTGCGCGGCTTGAAAGAAAACGTTATCGTAGGTCGCTTGATACCAGCAGGTACTGGGTTGGCTTACCACGTGACACGCCGAAAGCGTCATTTGGGTGCGGACTCAACAGAGGCGAATGATTTGGTAGCAGCGGAAGAATTGTTTGACAGTGCGGAGTCACCTTTACAGCAAATTTAATAAGGGCTGAAAATAAAAATGACGGTTAATAGTTGACCTGAATAAATTTTTGAAACGGCTGGTAAACCTAGTAATCAGCTGATTTTATTTTTACCGCTAAGCTAAAAAACAGCAAGCAAGAAATTAAAAAGAGGGGTAGGCAGACTTGCCCCTCTTTATTTTTTGGTGCGACAATAACTCAAACTTTCCGCCCCCCTTGCTCTTGGTATGGGGTGGTTCATCCGATGTTATACAAAATTCAGAACATCCTCCTTAATCAACTTATCGTGACTATCGTCGCCGAGAGAATTGCAGCATTAAAGGTCGAGGAGTTTTTTCGGCAGCGGGCTAAAAAAGCCAACGTTGCCCAGTTTGATGAGATATTGGTTAACGTGCCTGCGCGCGCGCCTTTGGTGGGCGATGAGCTGTAAGCTTAAATAAATAATCGAAAGCGAATCCCCTTTATGAAAATTCACGAATATCAAGGCAAAGAAATCCTGCGTCAGTTTGGTGTACTCACTCCGCACGGTATAGCGTGCTTCAGTGTGGAT
>JBEBKA010000109.1:0-3950 GCA_040079595.1 Gallionella sp. | reverse complement strand
CTCCCACGATGGGGAGAGGGGAATCTGTTGTAAGGTGTTGCAGGAGGGCGTGCAGCCAGATGCCTCGCTGTTGTTGTGCGGTGTTGCGGGTGGTACGTTTTCCGGTAGGAAGAATGAGCGGCAATTCAACCACACTGTCACTCCCGCGCAGGCGGGAGTCCAGCGAAACATCTTCTCCGCGTAGCGGACGACACAATGGGCTTGTCTCGCCATGCGAGGCTTGTTCGACTATCTGGATTCCCGCCTGCGCGGGATAACCAGCGACTTGCTCGTTTACGAGCTTAGTCGAATGGCTAGCTGTTATACCAATGACGAATTGAGAGGTCGCTCCCGCAATTCGGTCATACCAGGATGGTGATTTTTTCTTTTGTTCTTTGTCTTCGCCTTTGCTGTTGCCGCTGATGATGAGTGCCTGTTGCGCACGGGTCATGGCGACATAAAGCAAATTCATTTCTTCACGGGCTTGTTGTGCCGCTTCCTGCTCAAAAATCGGTGCGCGCTTTTTGCCGCGTGAGGCGAGGTCGGTGTAGAGAGAAAAATGCAGTGGACGTTCTTCGTGTGTCGGCCAATCGAGCAGCACGTCGTTGCCGTCTTTGTTGTTCTTTTCCGCATTCGCATCCAGCAACCAAACAATAGGTGCTTCCAGCCCTTTCGCTTCATGCACGGTGTAAATGCGCACTGCGTCTCCCGCTGTGCCTAGCTTTCCCTCGTCCGGTGCATCGTCGCCGCTGTCGCGCAACTCTCGCAACTCTTGCAAAAATCGCGGCAGGCTGGGGTAACGTCCGGCATCGACGCTCAGTGCCATCTCCATGAAAGCATGCAGGTTGGCAGTGACCTTGGCGCGCATTTCTATCGGCAGCACAGCAGAGTAACGCGCAATCATATCCCCCTCGAAATAGATGCGGTCGAGCAGATCATGCACGGGAAGTTTGTCGGCAAGGGTGAGCCAGCGAGTAAGTAATTGATGCGCGCGTTGTAGTGCGGGTGAAAAGGTCTCCAGATTCTGTAATCGAGTCCACCAACTCGTCTTTACCCCCTCTCCCCCGCCCTCTCCCGCGAGGGGAGAGGGGGTGATTTGTGCCAAGAGCATCAAATCATCATCACTACAAGAAAAAATCGGTGTTCGCAAAACTTGCGCTAACGCGAGATCAGCAAACGGCGTGATGAGGAACATCAACAACGCTTGCACATCTTCTGCTTCCAGCGTATCGAGCAGGCCGCCGCGCCGCGAGCTGATAAAAGGAATATGTTTCGCTCGCAAGGCTTCTTCGTACACCGCAAGGTGGGTGCGGCTGCGCACTAACACCATGATGTCGCCATAAGTGGTGCGACGTTGTGTTCCTTCATCGTCCACCGACCAATCGGTGACGATGGCCAGTAGTTGATTGGCGAATTGCTCCGCTTCAATTTGACGCGCACCTTCTTCGGCTTCGGCACGCGGGGTGGTAAGCGGATTACGTAGAGTTAGCTGAACACTTGTACCCTCACCCGTCGAGATGGGGGGCACTTCTTCGGTAACTGCCAGCGGCAATACCATCACATGACCAAGCAATTTTGTTTGATGCGTTTGATGTTCGACGAATTCGAAGCCATTCGGCTGCTCACGGAACACGCCATTCACTGCATCAACAATCGGCTGGGCATTGCGGCGCGTCAGGCTATTACCCAGCGTCTCGGCATTGAAGTGTTGTTGCAGATATTCGCGTGCTACGCCGAACAGCCGCGCATCGGCACGGCGGAAGCGGTAGATGGATTGCTTGGGGTCGCCCACGACGAACACGGTGGGCTGCGAATCAACCGCCACCGAGGCATCAAACCACGCACGCAGAATTTGCCATTGCAAGGGGTTGGTGTCTTGAAACTCGTCCAACAACACATGACGATAGCGACTATCGAGTTTGTATTGCATGGTCTCGGCGTGTTCGCTCTGTTGCAGCAAACGGCACAGTTGCCATTCCAAGTCGGAGAAATCCATCTGCTGCATTTGCTGCTTCAATGCCTGATAGCGTTCGAGAAAAGCGACACCGCAATGCAGCACGGCTTCATTCAAACGATAGGCTTGTTGCTCGGCGAGCGTGTCGCGCATGGCTTGCAGGTTGTCGAATAACGCATCTCGCGCCAGCAAAAAAGCTTCGGCATTTTGCTTTTTGGTAGGCTTGAAACTGCGCGGCTCGCCTGCCAGTGTAAACAGCAACGACCACATTTTTTCAAAGCGTTCAGGTGCTGTAGCGTCCGACCATGCGCGCTCCAACTCGCTCGCTTTGGCCTTTTGTGTATCCGTTCCGTCCTTGGCAAGTTGTATTGTGAACAAAAACACAAGCTGCCCGCTTTGCTTGTTTGAGTTCCACTCAGCCACGGGGTCTGCATTCATATCAACGGACAGATCATTCCGCAGGTTATTCAGCGCAAACGTAAGTGCATCGTCCTGCCCTTGTGTGTAAGCCCACCACTCGGCGCGCTTGCCCAAAAAGTTGAACAACAGCTTGCGCGCGTTATACAAACCACACTCTTCAAATAGCCATTGCATATACTGCGCGTCAGCACTATCTGGCTGCTGGCGCATTTGCTCCAACAATTCTTCCCATGCTTCTTCTTGCGCACTACCTGCGCGTTCCAACAACGATGAACCTTGCATTACGTCGGCGTTCAGCGGCGCACGTTGCATCACCTGCATAAACCAACCGTGGAAGGTGCTGATGGTGATAGCGGGTTGCGCCAACAACACCTCTCTGTATAAATTACGGGCGAATTGCAGTTGTGCATCACTCAACGTGCTTAATCCACGCTCGGCAAAAAACTCGCGCACAAATTTGTCATCCTTCATTGCCAAATCACGCAACCAGAGTTGTAAGCGTGCCTGCATCTCCTGTGCCGCTTTGCGTGTGAAGGTGATGGCGAGTATTTGTGAAGGCTGCGCACCGTCCAACAGCAAGCGCACGATACGCGACACCAGCAGCCAGGTTTTGCCGCTGCCTGCGCAGGCTTCAACGACAGCACTGCGCCGAGGATTGAGGGCGATTTGATTGGTCATAACCATTCACCTTTGCGACACACACCGCGCATTTCGCAATGCACACACGCTTGGTCGATACCGTTCGCGGGAAACCCTGCCCCACTGCGCATTTCACTCATCACGTTCACGAGTCGTTCAGCATTAAGCTGAGCCAGTTGTGCGACATCGTGTTTTGGCTCGACTAATTTAACCTTGCCATTTTCGATGCTGACAAACGCCGCATCTTTCGCTTGATAAGCGTGTGCGTAACACGCAAGTTGCACATCCTCACCCGCTTCTTTTAGCTTGTTGCTTAATTGCTGCGCGTCTTGGGTTTTGTAATCGAGAACTCGCTTTTCATTATTTTTCACGTCCAGCCTGTCGATGCGTCCGCGCAACCTCACCCCTGCCAATTCCAACTCGAAAGCACTCTCGGCCTCGGTGTATTGCCAACCCTGTGTTTCATTTTCAGCTTGCCATTCAAGATAAGAGGGCAGCGATTGATACCAACGTGCCAACCACGCGCGCGCTGCAAAATCTTGTTGCAGCAAATCGGCAAATACATCTTGGCTAATCTGCCGTAACTCGACCTCCATCAGTGCGTGGGGATGTTCACTCACTTGCGGATAGCGTTGGTGAAAGCGTTGCAAAATGGCGTGCACCCGCTCGCCGTAATCACGCTTCTCGATGGTTTCTTGCACTTCATCCAACTCGTTCAAACGCAAAATGTGGCGCGCATAAAATTGATACGGACAGGCAACCAGCGAGTTGTAAGCACTAATGGAAACGCTAACAGGTACGCGCTCATTGGCCACAGCTGGGGCGGGTTGCGCGGCTGGCGCAAGGATCGCGTGATGCGTTTCTTCCACTGCAAGATAATCATGCAACTCAGTTTCGTCCAACGTAATACTCGCGTAGCGGGACGATTGTCCCCTCTCCCTTTGGGGGAGGGTTGGGG
>JBEBKA010000108.1:0-4057 GCA_040079595.1 Gallionella sp. | reverse complement strand
AAAAGCTTGTTTGCATCGTGTTGTCTTCGGGCGGTTGTGAATGGTGGGATTTTATCTGCTGAGCTGTTTCTCTTGGGAATAAATCAGCGTTTCCCTAGCATTGCTAGCTCAGCACCAGTTCCTGCGACTTTTGAAGGCACTTCTGCTGTATCCACTACAAATACAACAATTATTGATTTTACAAATTGTAATCCGACACATACTTCTAGTAATGCAAATGATTTTTACGACAGTAATTACGACCCTTTAGGAACTATCGATTCCAGTGGTGAGTATGGTGTTTACTTGACCCCCCTAAGTATCCCTTTCTCAGTTAAGGTTGGAGATACAGGTTCGATAGGTATAAAAAATAAATATACGGATAGCACGAAAGTTTCATTTTCTGGACGAGATGTAATCAGCTACTTGATTGAGCCAGATACTGCCAATACAGCAATCGTCAACGTTATAAATAAATCATATGATGTGAGCGGCATATTAATTTCCACTGAGCAAGACAGATCGAGGATTTTAGCAAATGGCATCATGATTTCTGTATCCGCAGATATTCAATTTGCAAACGGCTCTACGACACATTTTGTTTTGACAGCATTACCAGATACTTCTCCGCCATCAGTTGTTTCTACAAGCCCGCCTAATAATTCAAGCACAGCTTCTCCAATTACTGCAATTACAGCCACATTCAGTGAAGCAATGAATCCAGCCACCTTGACGACAATTGAATTCACTCTGATGAACGGGGCATCTCCGGTTGCTGGAACGGTTGCTTTCAGTGGTATAACTGCCACATTTACACCCGCAGCCCCCTTGTATAACGGAGTCCTTTATACCGCGACAATAACCACTGGTGTTAAAGACTTGTCGGGCAACCAACTTGTTAGCAATTATAGTTGGAGTTTTGCTCCAGGTTTATTTAGAAGTTTTGATGTCACCCCAACTGGCTCATTTCCTGAAGCGGTTGTTATCGGCGATGTCAACGGCGACGGTAGGAACGATGTAGTCATGACTACATCGTTTTACTTTGACCCAGCAAATGATTACAAAATTTTCATATTCCTACAAAATGCCAACGGAGGGCTGAATCCGCCTATCAAATATGCAACTAATAGCACTAATGCTTGCCGAGATACTACAGTTGCAATTGGCGATATAAACCATGATGGTAAAAATGACGTAATTATCGGTGATTCAAATTGCGGCATCGAAGTGTTTACTCAAAATACCTTGGGTGGTCTCGACCCAGCAGTTTTCTACCCATCAGCCGACTCAAACAAAATTCGCATTGCTGATTTGAATCATGATGGACTACAAGATGGTCTAGCACCTAACACCATCAGTGTCTGGCTACAGAATATCGGAGGAACGTTGGATACTCCTATCGTATACAGCGTCGACCATAGCGGGTTTGTCAATCTCGAAACTGGTGATGTCAATAATGACGGTCTAGTTGATATTGTTTTCTTGAGTACGTTTGGTGCTAACCTTGGTGTCCTCACTCAGAACCAAAATGGAACTCTAAATTTCCCAGTTTATTACGATCTCGGATCATGGGAGTACCTGCCATCTGCTCCTCTAATACGTATGTTGGTTTCGCCACCAAGCAGTTTAGCAGTCGGAGATATTAACGGGGATGGGGAAAACGATGTGGTCGTTACACTTGGCGGGAATAATCCTGGTGCAAAAATCGGAACTTTTCTCCAAAATGGACGCGGGACTCTTGATCCGATAGTTAATTATGCTTCTTACGATATTCCATCACAAATTGAAATTTTTGATGTTACAGGCGACGGTCGCAAGGATGTTGCCATATTCCATGATGGATGGGACGCGCTGGGTGTTTATTTGCAGCAAGCAAATGGGTTGTTGTCGAATGAACACTTAGTCAGGTTTCCACAAGGTTCGACACCAATGAGCAACAACAACCCGCAAAGTATGGCTGTTGGTGACATTAACGGGGATGGCACAAATGATGTGGTTTTTGCCGACAACAATTTTGGCTTGATCTCAATTTACCACTATTAAACTTAGTAGCATAAGCAACATGGCATTATGCACGATGCGGAAGTTTATAATTTTATTTGCCTATAAACATCTAATATTCGCCAAGGACAGCTAAGGGTTGAAAGCATCTATTCAAGCTATTTTCGGCCATAAGCCGCGCAAGCTTCAATAAACAAACCGCTCTCGCAATTCCTCCAAATTCAATTCACTCAAAATTTCCCCCAACCTTTCCTGTGCATTTTTTCTCGGCGCATTTCTGTTGGTGGCGATAATCAATTCGTTTTTCATCGAGTGTTCCCAGCCTACTAGTTCCGTCACGGTGACTTGGTAGCCATGCGCTTCGAGTTGCAAGCAGCGCAGCACGTTGGTGAGTTGGCTGCCAAATTCGCGGGTGTGGATGGGATGCCGCCAGATTTCCGAGAGTGGAGTTTTGCCGAAGGATTGGTTTTTGTTTTTGTTTAATTGCGCGGCGACTTCCGCTTGGCAGCAAGGCACGAGTACGATGAATTTTGCTTGTTTGTGCAGCGCGAATTTAATCGCGTCATCGGTGGCGGTATCGCAGGCGTGTAGCGCGGTGACGACATCAATTTGCTGTGGCAAGAGCGGTGAGTGGATGGAGGCTTCCACCGAAAGATTGACGAATGACATACGAGAAAAGCCGAGTTTTTCTGCCAAGGCTTGGGATTTTCTCACCAATTCCGCGCGGGTTTCAATGCCGTAAATATGTCCCGCTTCACGCGCTTTGAAAAATAGGTCGTAAAGAATAAATCCCAAATAAGATTTGCCCGCACCGTGATCCGCCAGTGACAAGTTAGGATTGCTCGACAGCACTTCATTGAGCAGCTGTTCGATGAAATGAAACAAGTGATATACCTGCTTGAGTTTGCGCCGACTGTCCTGATTGAGCTTGCCGTCGCGCGTAAGGATGTGCAGTTCTTTGAGCAGCTCAATAGACTGATTGGGTTTGATTTCGGGGATGAGGGTCATTACAGCAATTCAATACCAAATCGGCGTACTACCAAAGCAAATAGCCCAAAACAAATCACGGTGATGGCAACGCTCGCCAGCATGGTTGGCCAGAAGCCGATGCGCAGCAGCAATGCGGGGAAAGCAAGGAACATCGGCAGAGTGGGGACGACATACCAGAAGGTGTACCACGCGTGATGGGCGATTTTTTCTTCTGATTGATTATCGACATACAACCAAATCAGGGCTAGCAAGGTAACGAGCGGAAGTGCTGCGACGAAGCCGCCGAGCTTGTCACTGCGCTTTGCCAGCTCAGAGACTAGCACGACGACTGCGGCGGTTAGGAAATACTTGGTAACAATCCAAGCCATATTTCAGCGTGCGGGTTATGCGACTGGTACAGGAACTTTTTTAGGTTTTTTTGCCTCTTTATTTTTACGCTGTTGTCCTTTAGCCATGATGATTCTCCTTGTATTGTGGAGTTCGCATAGTAATACGGACGAAAGGCTTGTGCAGCTAAAAATTAGCCAAATTTTATTTTCATCACTAGCACCGCGCCTGCCAGAAGGAGCGTGATGGTGTTAGCGATAATGATAGGCCATGCGTCTAACATAATGCCGTAAGCCAGCCATAGCGCAACACCGAGTGTGAACATTGCGTACATGCTGAGTGAGATATCGGCAGTGTGGCGGGTGTGCCACACTTTCCAAGCTTGCGGAATGAAAGAGATGGTGGTGAAAGTGGCGGCGGCAGAGCCTATCCAATCAATGCTGTTCATATTGTGCAGTTGTCATCCATAGAGGGCGAGTTGGTTGGAGAGCATACTCCTGCTATTCGCGCATTTACAAAAATAAACGCAGATAGATTTGACGAAGCGAGTTTGCTTTGCTATATTGCTGGACTTCGCTGACGCGGGGTGGAGCAGCTCGGTAGCTCGTCGGGCTCATAACCCGAAGGTCATAGGTTCAAATCCTGTCCCCGCAACCCAGTCAGCCGTTCTTTAAAAGATTAAACAAACAACCGACGAGTGTAGGCACTTGGTTTTTGGGGAAATTTTGGTGTCTTTCGGGATGCTAAAACGACTTTAAAA
>JBEBKA010000107.1:0-4091 GCA_040079595.1 Gallionella sp. | reverse complement strand
GCACATCAAACGCTAACCACACGGGGAGGGAAGTATGTTTCAATATCCACTCACGCGGCACTCGCCGCATTGGGGCAAAAAAACATGGCGTACCCAACTCATCTGGCTATTGCTCGGTCTCTGTGCTTTGATGGTTGAGATGATTAAACCCGCACATGCCTCCGACGTTGCGCCCGTTAGAGTGGATTGGTATCAACAGCAGATCCCTGGCAGGTTTTTCCCTACTTCGCTAGATGCCATGAAAGCCTATTTGCCGATTATCTGGCAGCAAAATGGGTGTGGCGGTGTGGGTTGGGCTTGTTATCCCTTGGATGGATCAGGCTTTACTGTTACAAAATATCCGATCAGACATTTTTACACTGCAAATCCGCAGTATTACTGGAATAACTTCATCGTTGATGCTGCCGTGCAATGCCCCGCGAACGCTACGCTATCAATCGTTAGTGAGCGCGGATACGTCTCCAGCGTTAATTTCCCCGCCATTAATATACCCGCTAGTTGCACCTGTTATGCAGGCGTACCTGATGCCACCGCTACTAGTTGTGTACTCCAGTGCCCCGCCGGGCAACAGCTCAATGCAGCGGGTACGGCTTGCGTGGTGACACCTGTCTGTCCCGCCCACGCACACGCCACTAATTTACCTACTCCGCCTTGCGCCTGTTATGCAGGCTATGTGTGGGATGCGACTCAGACAAGTTGCGTTCTTGATTGTCCGATTCCTGATTTGACACCGATGACTGATGCACTTGCGCTGGATTTCGAGAAGGGGAATACGTGGCGACCTGATTTGCTAACGACTCCCTATCAAATTAAATTGAATTGTGTAAAAGCAGGCTTCACTACACAAGGTTGGACGTTTGTGCCTACTAACGGTTCGGCGTTTCGCCCCAACCAATATCAGCGGCATTTTTACGAGCTTGTTGCTAAAGACGGTGCTCTAAAAGCTCCGAATTACATGAGTACACACCCAGAATGCCAGTCACTGAGAACAAAAATCACGGCGGAAATGGCCAAGCATGGCTTAAAGCCAGGTCAACCAGTAGGCAAACCTGGCACGTCTCACCATGAATCTGGACAAGCCTTTGATATCACGCCAATGCTTGCTACAGGTGGGAGTCCAAGTAAGCAACAAGTGTTTCCGGTGTATAACGCTTGCGGGGTGAGCAATACTAAAGTGCCTGCCGAAAAATGGCATGTTGAGTAATGGAAAGGAAAATCATGACAAATCAATTTTTTAGGCAAGTTATTTTAGGTGCAGTATTTTTGATTAGCAGTTGCGCCATTCTTAATGTTGAGGCTGCCGTACCGATTGCCATCAATGCCTATGCCATTCATTCTGGCGGGCAAATCGTGTATCGCTATCAAATACTCAATAACTCTAGCAGCGTAATTTATCAAGTGACACTTGGATCGCAGGAGTCTCCTCTTGGAGTGGCAGAAGGAGGGTTGCCTGGAGCACCTTGGTCATTAAATCAGATTTATTGGGATGCTGAAGTTCCGTTACCATTGCCCACGAGCCAATGTAAACCTTTTGCGGGCATGGATTGTAAGGTTGTGCTAATCCCAGAGCATTTGCCGATAAGCTCGATGATGAGTATGACGGGGCTAGAAAATAACTTAATTCCACCGCCGACTGTTTTTTCTGGCGCGGAACATATTCGACCAGGCATGCTCAGTAGCGTGGCAGAGTTATATATACCGCCTGCTAATCAATCGACGGGGTTTTTGACCGCAAGCGGCACAGTTTATTTGCTCGACAACAATACAAAAAACCCTGATGGCTCGGTGATGTACAAAGCGGAAATCCCATTCACCAAGTTAGATGTGATTGCACCAACCTTGAGGGTCACATTAACCCCCGCAACCTTAACCAAAGCGCAACGCGGCAAGCGTGTGCCGATTACTGCCACGGTTACCGTGAGTGACAACTACGACCCTGCGCCAGACATTCAATTGGTGTCTATCACCGCCAATGAAGTGTTGAGTGCGGGCGATGTACAAGGCGCAACGCTCGGCACCAATGACCGCAGCTTTAGCTTGGTGGCGGCACATAAAACCAAAAACACCACCGCACGTATTTACACCATCACCTACTCTGCTACCGATGCGTCAGGCAATAAATCTTTAGCGACAGCTACGGTGTCGGCTTTGTAAGCGCATACGAGTTGGGCATGGTTAGCTAATGAAAAGCGCGCCGCAAGGCGCGTTTTTCATTATAGGGAGACCCAATCCTCGCAGGGTGAGTGGGGGCTTGTTGCGCATTTCCGTGAGCATTTAGTACCTTTTCGCGCAAGCCAAAACAAGTCTTTAGCGAATTCTCTAGGGCACTCGCGTATCAGCAGTTGAAACGTTGTGGTCACTAATCATCATCTGACCGCTTTGAAAACAATAAGGGAGAACCAGCACCACTCTACCCTTGCACATGCAAATAGCAACACACCTGATGGGTCTTGGAAAGGTTACTCATCGCAGGATAACTTGTTCTGCATTGCGCTGTTGCGTGACTGCAACGCGGTGCGAAGTGGCAACCTTCGGGCGGATTAGCGGGGGACGGCAAATCACCCGCCAAACGAATGCGCTGTATTGTTTCACCCTCGATATGGGGTACAGCCGACAACAAAGCCTGCGTGTAAGGATGCTGGGGTGAACGTAGCACCTCTTCGACTAAGCCGCGCTCAACAATACGCCCCAAGTACATCACACACACTTCATCGGCAAGATATTCCACGACCGCGAGGTTATGCGTAATGAACAAATAGCTCAGCTGGGAGGTTTGTTGCAAGGACTTCAATAAATTCAAAATCTGCGCTTGTACCGACACATCCAGCGCGCTAGTCGGCTCATCGCAAATCAATAATTGTGGCGACACCGCAAGCGCACGTGCAATAGCGATGCGTTGCCGTTGCCCACCCGAAAACTCATGTGGATAACGCCACTTGGTATTGCGCGCTAAGCCCACTTGGTCGAGCAAGGCATCTAAACGTGCTTGCCGTTCGGCTTGATTGCGACCGATACTCAATGCAGTCATACCTTCTTCGAGGATTTCTGCGACGCGCATTTTGGGATTCAACGACGCGTAAGGATCTTGAAAAATCATTTGCATTGCGGCGCGCTGATTGCGCAGCTCACTGTCTGTTAGCCCAATCAGCTCGCGCCCATTGAGTTGCACGCTACCTGCGGTTGGCTGAACCAGTTGCAACAACGCCTTGCCCAGCGTGGTTTTGCCGCAACCCGATTCGCCCACCAAGGCGAGTATGCTGCCTTGCGGAATCGTCAGTGACACGCCATCTACCGCTTTCACCTGCCCCACCACGCGTTGCAAAATGCCTTTGCGAATAGGGAAGTGTACTTTCAGATTGTCTACCTTGAGCACCAAAGCTGAAGTGGGCTGTGCAGGATTCCCGACTTTCGCATTGGCGGCAACGCCTGACTCTCCATCGACAGCGGCGTTGGTGGAATAATTTTTTGAATTGCTCAATTTGCCGCCATCGCCATAAAGATGACACCGCACTCCCCGCCCTGCCTCGACTGAAATCCAAGCGGGCGTTTGCTCGCTGCATAATGCCCAAGCTTGATCGCAACGCGGCGCAAAACGACAGCCCTGTTGAATACTGCCAAGTGGTGGCACGCTGCCAGGAATTGCCGTGAGCGATTGATTGCGGCGCGTGACATCAGGCAACGCAGCAAATAATTTTTGGGTGTAAGGATGCAGCGGTTGCGCAAATAATTGTTTGCGGCTAGCTTGCTCGACAATCTCGCCCGCATACATCACACCCACGTGATGTGCCATTTCCGCCACCACACCGAGATCATGGGTGATGAGTAACATCGCCATGCCCGTTTTTCCTTGTGTGTCGCGCAGCAATTGCAACACTTGCGCTTGTATGGTCACATCCAGTGCGGTGGTGGGTTCATCGGCGATGAGTAACTTGGGGTTGCCTGCCAATGCCATGGCAATCATTACGCGCTGCTTCATCCCGCCAGAAAATTGAAACGGATATTCGCGTACGCGCCTTGCTGCATCGGGAATGCCGACTTGCTCCAACAGCTCGATACAGCGTTGGGAAGCTCGATCACCCTCTCCCCATCCC
>JBEBKA010000106.1:0-4103 GCA_040079595.1 Gallionella sp. | reverse complement strand
TCGCAGTCGCACACACCCAGGTCTGAAAATCACTCAACCCCTGATAGTTTGCTGCCGGCCCCACCACCCCCAAACCAGGTCCTGCGTTGTTAATACAGGCAATGATTGCCGAGAATGCGGAAATAAAATCGAGTCCGCTTATCAGCAACAAAAATGTGAGGGTGGCGACACTCATAAAATACAAAAATACAAAGCCCAGCACTGAAAACACGATGTTGTTGGCGATGACCGCGCCGCCAATTTTCATCGGGTTCACCACGGCGGGGTGCAACAGCTTGAGAAATTCCCGCCCAGCCTGTTTGAACAAAATCAGTGTGCGCACCATTTTGATTCCGCCGCCCGTTGAACCGGAACTCGCGCAAAGACAGCTCAACAGCAACATCCACATCGGCGCAAAGATAGGCCACTGATTAAAATCCGCGCTGGCGAACCCGCAGTCCGTCGCCATGGAGACGAGGTTAAAACTGGCATGGCGCAAGGCTGTCCAGTAGCTCGAATACACACCCTGCCATTGCAGAAACGCCGCGATACCCACACAACTCGCCACAATCACCGCGACGGTAGTCAGCGATTCCACATCGTGTTTTAACGGCTTAAAACTTTTTTCTCGCCACACCAAAAAATGCGTTGCAAAATTCATCGCGGCGATCAACATGAACACAATTAACACCGCTTCAACAGCAGGGGACTTAAAGTATCCGACGCTGGAGTCATGGGTGGAAAACCCACCCAGTCCCATCGCGGCAAAAGCATGGCAAATCGCATCCAGCCAGCTCATCTCGCCTTGTTCGGTATTTATGCCCGCCACTTTAAGGGACAGAATACACGCGATGGTGATCCCCAGATAAACCAGCCACAGATTCCGCGCCGTTTCAGTAATGCGCGGGGTCAGTTTGCTGTCCTTCATCGGCCCCGGCGTTTCGGCTTTGAACAATTGCCGTCCACCAATACCCAGCAGTGGCAAAATGGCCACGGCCAGTACGATAATACCCATCCCGCCCAGCCAGTTGAGTTCGTGCCGCCACAGGTTAATGGCGGGTGGTAAATTATCCAACCCGACCAGTGTCGTCGCACCTGTAGTGGTAAGACCTGACATAGTTTCAAAATACGCATCCGTGAACGACAGTCCGTCAATCACCAACAACAACGGTAAAGTAGCCACAGCGGGCATCGCCGTCCACATCGCCACCACCAAGAGGTAACCGTGACGAATGGAAAGCTCCCCTCTGTAACGTCGGGTCAGCAACCACATCAAAAAGCCCGTTGTTGAGGTCAACAGCATCGCATCGACGAACTCAATCAACGTGCCGTCTTGATAAATTACGGATGCCAGTATCGGCATGAGGTAGCTGAGGCTGAATACCACCAGCATCAATCCCAAAGCGTGGACGACTGTCAGTGTGCGCAGCATTACAAAAAGCCCAGTTTCACCTGGAATAGCTTCTCAACTTTGCCGACTGAACGCTTGTCGTTGACGAACACGATGACGTGATCTTCTGCTTCAATTACCGTGTCGTGATGCGCAATCAGCACTTGCTCACCTCGCACAATTGCACCGATAGTCGCGCCCTGCGGCGAGTCAATTTCTTCAATGCGCCGCCCCACCACGCGCGAAGATTCTCTGTCGCCATGCGCCACCAGCTCCAATGCTTCTGCCGCGCCACGCCGCAGCGAATGCACCGCCGCCACATCGCCCTGACGAACATGTGCCAGCAGTGTGCCGATGGTGACCTGAGCGGGCGACAGGGCAATATCAATTTTGCCGCCCTGCAATAGACCCACATAAGCGGTTCGATTGATTAAGGATATAACTTTGCGCGCACCACCCTGTTTGGCGAGCAAAGAAGACATGATGTTATTTTCATCATCATTGGTCAGCGCGCAAAACACATCAACATCCGCCACGTGTTCTTGCTGCATGAGTTTTTCATCCGTGCCATCGCCGTGCAGCACTAGGCAGCGCGACAGATCCTCGGCAAGTGCATTGCACACTTTTTTGTTGAATTCGATGAGCTTAACCTGATATTTATTTTCGAGTGCTTTTGCCAGCCGCCGACCGATGTTGCCGCCACCGACGATCATCACCCGCTTGGCGGGTTTATCCATACGACGCAACTCTTGCATTACCGCACGAATATGCTCGGTCGCCGCAATAAAAAATACTTCGTCACCCGTTTCTACAACTGTATCACCCGTCATATTGATAGAGCGATCTTGGCGGAAAATTGCCGCCACTCGTGTATCAATCTGCGGCATATCAGTGCGTAAAGCTCGAAGCGGCCGGCCCACCAGCGGCCCACCATCAAAGGCGCGAACCGCGACTAGCGACACTTTGCCAGCGGCAAATTCCAATACTTGAAGGGCTTCGGGAAACTCGATCAGCTTGGCGATGTAATCGGTGAGAATTTGTTCGGGGCAGATGGACAAATCCACGCAAAAGTTTTCCGCGCTGAACACTTCCTCACGATCCAAATAATCCGCCGAACGAATGCGCGCAATGCGCGTGGGCGTATTGTAAAGACTGGCTGCCAGCTTGCACGCAACCAAATTAACCTCATCACTTTGCGTTACTGCCAACAGCATATCCGCATCAGCAATGCCCGCCGCTTCAAGCGTGGAAGGGTGTGCGGCGTTGCCCACCACGGTGCGCAGATCCAATCTATCTTGCAACTGCCTTAGTTTCTCGCTGTCCGAATCAACTACCGTAATATCGTTGGCTTCGCCAACTAAACTTTCTGCAACGGTCGAACCAACTTGCCCGGCACCGAGTATCAATATCTTCAAAAAGACCCCTCTACTTTATACATCGCGCACGTTACCCACGGTACGCTTTGTTTAGGCTTGTTTCATAATGCCGCGCATCTTATCAAGAAACAACATTTCTGGGCGAAGTGAAATCATGGCATTGACTGGCTTTATCAAAGGTATTCGCATCTTCGGCGCATATTATCGTGATGAATCCTTCGGCAGGCTCAGGACAGGTCGGGTCTGGGCAAGCCTTCACCATCGGGATGCTGGTCGCGTTCCAGATGTTTGCCAGCCGTCTTTCCCAACCCATGCTGCGTGTGTTGCTGGGGCGTCTCCCCCTTACAACCACGGCGTACTCCTTGCGAGTGCTACGTCTGGTCGGGCTGTGGCAACAGTTCCAGCAAGCCAATCTCTCGGTACAACGTATGGGCGGCATTATGAACGCCCCCACCGAGCCGTATTCCATCCTGCCCACGCGGCTGAGTTCAGGCAAAGGGCAAATAGACATCGATGACCTAAGCTTCCGTTACGCCGATAACCTGCCGTTCCTCTACCAAGGCTTCAAACTCAAAGTTGCTCCCGGTTAAAGTCATTGCCATCATGGGGCCATCGGGTTCAGGCAAAAGCACCCTCACCAAACTGCTACAAGGGTTCTATCAACCCTCAGGCGGCACGATCTACGACAACCTGTGTTGATGCCGAAAGAAATGTGCTGTATGGCAAATACAAGCTTAATGCGTCAGCGATTTTTTTACCGCGTTGAAAGAGGTTGAGTTCGTCATATCCGTGCAACACATCCCGAACAAATTGCTCTGTTGAAAACTTTCCGTACACAGCCGAAATCATCCCCGCAATTTTCGCGGGGATGTCCATGCCGAATTGATTTTTGAGGGGTTCAGCCAAATTAACTCCGTCGTATTAACCTTGCAACATGATGTGTGCATGGCTATGGCTCATTATCATGCTCTCCTCATCAACATATCCAAACACATCACCCACCGCATCCATCGCAAGTGCAGCGGCAGCCTGTGCTGTTTCTGGACTTGCCCAATAAACCATATCTATCCATTCACCATCAGCCGTTTCAGACAGGCTACGGAAACGAAAACCTGGCTGTCGTTTGACCCACTCGTTGATTTTTTCATTTGCCTTTAACCAATCAGCTGTAATGCTGCCTTGCTTCAAACGGTAACGCACTAATTCTATCGTGTCAGTCATGTCATTCTCCTTGAGTTATTTGCCAAAACATTCGGCAAGAGAATGCTACGCGCCTGCTCCTGACAGCGTCATGGCAGCAGACTTTTCATTTGAGTTCATTCTCTGCATCCTCTAGTTCCAGCAACAACCGCAACCGA
>JBEBKA010000105.1:0-4387 GCA_040079595.1 Gallionella sp. | reverse complement strand
ACAATGTCGTCTCCCACGCCGCCATAAACGGAGTCCACTCCAGCACCCCCGTCGAGCGTGTCGTTCCCCGCCTGACCAAACACGGTGTCGTTGCCGCCCCACCAATCACCCCATCATCTCCACCCAGCCCACTCAGCGCATCACTCCCCACCGACCCAATCAACCAATCCCCACCTTGGGTAGCGGTTCTCATTGATTGCAATACTGGCAGCAGAGTTGGGTCAAGCGCAGCTTGTGCTGCCCATGCAATGAGCTTTTCAGCACCACCCCAGCCCATCGGGCTGAGGGTTTTTCCACTGGTGCGATTAAGGTCAACCAAATCAAGGAAAGCATCTTTGAAACTGGTTACGCTCAACGTATCCAACGCAGTATTGATACCGCTCACATCCGTACTAATCCCACTCGCCGTCAGATTCAACGTAATCGCATCCAGGTAAGGTTTGAGGCGGGTTTGTATTACTAAGCTGTCATACACCGATTGTTCCAGTGCTTTGAAGCTTTGGTCAATTAAGGCTTGTTGTGCCGCGAGAATGGTGATCGTGACGGGTGCAGTGGGGTCGGTGGGTATCGCCCTAAAAGTCTGCCCATTGAAGCGTTCCAACACGGTGAGCTTAGTCATAAATGCCGTGTATGCCGCGCTGCCCGTGGCAACACCTTCGAGGTTGATGGTGAGCGGTCTTGCGCCATACGCCCCGCCTGCTGTGGTGACGAAGGTGCTGGTCGCCGACCAGTGTTGTATCAGGGTGTCGAGCAAGCTGTGCTGGGTGTCGTAGTTGCCTGTGGCAAATTGCGCGAGGGTGGTGGTGAGCTGGTCAGCTTGTGTGTTGCCGAGGCTGGCGGCTTGGCGCAAGTCCCGCACCATGCCCGCTCCCTGCATATCCGGCAGGGTTTGCACCGCCGCGCTGAGCGGGATGGTGTCGGTGAACTGGCTGTAGAACGGGTTGCTGGCAAGGTTCACATCCGCCAAGCTGCCCGTGACGTTGCCCAAGGTAGAAAGGCTGCCGTCGGTTTTGGTGTAGCTGCCCAGGTCGGCAACCTGGTTGCACCCGCAAGGGGTAGGCCGGTGGGTGCCCGGCTGCTGCGCAGCCACCCTTCCGCTCAAGCTGGCGATACCTTTTTGGGTGAGGGTAAACAGTTCACCTGCCTGGCTGATGCCGTCTTGGTTGGTGTCTTGCCAGACTTTGAGGTTGGTGAAGTTGGCATCAAGGGCATTCACCACACCATCGTGGTTGCTGTCCATGTCGGCGAGGGCATCGAAGCCGTCGGTGGCGAGTTGTCCGTTGGATTTTAAGGTGGCATCGCCAAACAGTTCGCGTCCGTTGTCGATTGTGCCGTTGCCGTTACGATCCATGACGAGCAGCCCATCGCTGGGCGCAATCCAGCCCGTACTTTGTTTGATGCCGTCGCCATCGTGATCAAACAGGATGGGGTTGAGCGGGTTGATGCCGACAGTCTCTAATCCGTTGCCGTTGAGGTCGAGGACTAATGGATCGCGGCGCGGTGGGGGCGGGACGTAGTTTTGACCGTTGCTCCAGTCGGTGTTGGTGTCGGGGTTGATGGGATAAGGGTTGAGGATATCGTAAGCCGTTTGACCGATTATTTCGCCTCTACGATTCAGTTCGTCAAATATGTACTCATAATACTTTCCCGCATAATAGCCTGCCGCAACAGCGCCGACCACTACAACGGCGGACATTATAGCGGGCGGTATAAGTAACACCCCTGCTGCCGCTGCTGCACCGCCAATTACGGCAGTGCCAACACCATACTCTGCAAGCAATATTGTAGTGGCACCTCCGAATGCTGATGATGTTATGACTTTTGCGGCTTCTTGTGCGTTACTATTATTTCAAGCCGCTATTTGATCGTATAGAGCCTGTGCATCTTGGTAATTATTGAAGGTGTTAGCTGCACCAGTTACAGCTTCAGTAAAAAAGTTTAACAGTGCTTGACCTGCTTGTTGAGAACTAGCTTCGGCGATAATAACTCCGCGCCCAATTTGAATAATAACTGTACTCATTTAAGTTCTCCTTTAAAAAATATATCTGATAAATTTAGGCAAATTCCAGCAAACGCCGTGCTAATTAACAGCACATAAAATGCTTGAAGTGCGATTTGTTTAATTAAGGTAAGGGGTGATACCAAAGATGAGAAAGAGAATTCTAAAAGCAAAGGCTCATACCACAACATCATTGAGAGACTGAAGCACAAAAGTATTGAGATAAAACTTTTAATGTTATCCGCCAAATCAAAATTAGCTTTGCTAGACATCTCGTTTCCTTGTGCATTTCTCCCAAGTATTGGCTGGTATATTGACCGATTCAAACTGTCGCGGATAAGCTTCTGCGTTTCAGCCATATTTGAATTTATTGCTTCCTTCACAGCTACATTTCTTTGAAAAAAAGAGAGGCGAATTGCCATTAAAAAGCCAAGTAACATCCCACCTACTACTGACAACTCAATCTTTAAAGCGTGCTCAATTGGCAAACCTCCGACAATTACCTCGGTAATAAACAAAAAAATCCACACCACTTGAACAACAGTAGGTCTACCTAAAATAAAATTCATCTCACCCTCCTCACCTCAAACACCGCATCGTTCGCCGCAATATTAGCTTGCGCCATAGGAAAGCCACGTTGCGAATAGATCAAGCACTGCTTGTTATTTTGTAATCGTTTGATTACAATTTTGCCGTGTACACAATTAAATCTCTTCCCGAATTCACCGACTGGTTGAACAGCCTGAAAGATCCCACGACGCAACGTCGTTTGTTGGTTCGTCTGCGCAAGGTTACCTTGGGTAACTTGGGTGACGTAAAGTCTGTTGGTCAGGGAGTGTTTGAAATGCGCGAACATTTTGGGGCTGGCTGGCGTATGTATTACGTGCAACATGAACGGGTGGTGTTTGTGATGCTGGGTGGTGGCGGTAAATCTACTCAGCCTACCGATATTGCTCGTGCGATTAAACTGGCTGCAACCCTTGAGGAGTGAATCATGATTAAGAAAGTAAAAATTGCTGATTTGCCTGAATTTGATATTACTGAACATCTCGATAGCGAGGCGGCGATTGCCGAATATCTGACGATTGTGTTGGAAGAAAACGACCCCGCCTTGCTTGCTGCCGCACTTGGGGACGCTGCGCGCGCGCGCGGTATGAGTGAAGTTGCCGCAAAGTCTGGTTTGACCCGTGAAGCCTTGTACAAAGCCTTGCGCCCCAACGCGCAACCACGCTTTGACACGATTCACCGCGTGTGTGCAGCCCTTGGCGTGTCGCTGGAATTCAAAGCGACCCACGGTTAAAACGTTGCACCCGCAAGGGGTAGGCCGGTGGGTGCCCGGCTGCTGCGCAGCCACCCTTCCGCTCATGCTGGTGATGCCTTTCTGCGCGAGGGTAAACAGTTTACCTGCTTGGCTGATGCCGTCTTGGTTGGTGTCTTGCCACACGCGCAGGTTGGCAAAATTCGTATCCAGTGCTGATACTTTGCCGTCGTGGTTGCTGTCCATGTCGGCGAGGGCATCGAAGCCGTCTGTCGCTAATTGCCCATTGGATTTAATCATGGCATCGCCAAACAGTTCGCGCCCGTTGTCGATTGTGCCGTTGCCGTTTTTGTCCATGACGAGCAGCCCATCGCTGGGCGCAATCCAGCCCGTACTTTGTTTGATGCCGTCGCCATCGTGATCGAACAGGATGGGGTTGGCGGTGTTGATGCCGACAGTCTCTAATCCGTTGCCGTTGAGGTCGAGGACTAAAGGGTCGCGGCGCGGTGGGGGCGGGACGTAGTTTTGACCGTTGCTCCAGTCGGTGTTGGTGGCGGGGTTGATGCAATTGGGGTCATTCTCGATGTAGTCTGGGATGCCGTTGCCATTAGTGTCGATAGGGGTGCAGATAGGATGAATACTGTAAGTAGGGTCTTGCGGGCGGGTTGCAGGATCAGGCCAATAAAAATCTACAATTGCCTGCCTGTTATCGGTAGCCATGGAAATAACCTGAGCAATTGCAGCCACCGTAGCGACCGTTCCGCCAACTGGTGCTGTGCCGATAATAATAGCTGTCCCCGCAATCAGTCCCATAACCCCAGCTGTTAACAAAATAATGTCACCAGCTTGAGCATTACCATTGCTAGCATCAATTGTGATTTTCATAAACGTAACTTCGGTAGATCCGATAGTCATCGCCATTCCATACGGCGATAAAGATGCGACCGCACCAATCGCTTGTCCAGTAGCATTGACCATAGTCAAACCATTGCTGCTATTTGCTTGAATTCCGCTGGTACCTGCCGAGCCAACTGCCACAATCACATCCACTGCTGTAATCACATCCACTGTATTTGCCATTTTCATTCCCCCTATTCGCGTAAATTAAGCAACCTTATTAAGGTCTCGAT
>JBEBKA010000104.1:0-4681 GCA_040079595.1 Gallionella sp. | reverse complement strand
CACGACGACACACGCTGAAATGACCCGTTTCGTGCGCCTGCGTGTGACCGCAGTCAAAGGGCCGGACAGAAAACAGATTAAATCAGTGCTTCCCTAGATAATTTAAAGTGTCAATAAGGTTGAGTTGAAATCTGGGTGGTGTGTTGCGAAGAGATTTGTGGAGTAGGTGCGGGCGGCGTCTATCGGCTTGCTCTATCTTGCTGATTTACCTAACTTGTCCTTGTTTTGAAATCCCCACTACTGTCCCTACATGGTTGTGTGTTGTGCGGCTAGCGAGCATTTCTAACTTGTGGCTAACACATTTCTCTGGAATAGCTTGACACCCTTTGGGTTACTCACTAGAATTCGCAACCTTTTTTCCCGTCGCAAGCGGCTTTAAGTCATTGCCATGCTGCGGCGGTATTTTTATTTAGTTGATTTGTAACAAATTTTTAGAATAATTTAGGGTCAGACCAAAATGCCAACCATCAATCAGTTGATTCGCAAGCCTCGTGTTGCAATCGTAGAAAAAAGCAAAGTGCCAGCTTTGGCGGGTTCTCCGCAAAAACGCGGAGTATGTACGCGCGTTTATACGACAACTCCAAAAAAGCCTAACTCGGCGTTGCGTAAAGTCGCCAAGGTGCGCTTGACCAATGGCTTTGAGGTGATTAGCTACATTGGTGGTGAGGGTCATAACTTGCAAGAGCATAGCGTGGTGCTGTTGCGCGGTGGTCGTGTAAAAGATTTGCCGGGTGTGCGTTACCACATGGTGCGCGGTAGCTTGGATACGGCGGGTGTGAAGGATCGTAAGCAGTCTCGTTCCAAGTATGGTACCAAGCGCGCCAAAAAAGCGTAATTTTTAAGTAATTTATTGAGGTTGATATGCCAAGACGCAGAGAAGTCCCCAAACGTGATGTTTTGCCTGACCCAAAGTTCGGCAATCAAGATCTGTCAAAATTTGTAAACGTGCTGATGTCGTCAGGAAAAAAATCAGTTGCTGAGCGCATTCTTTACGGCGCACTTGAGCAGGTGGGTAAAAAGACGGGCAAAGATGCGATTGAAATTTTCAATGCTGCGTTGAATAATGCCAAGCCGCAAGTTGAGGTAAAAAGCCGTCGTGTGGGCGGCGCGAACTATCAAGTGCCGGTTGAAGTGCGTCCTTCCCGTCGTGTGGCATTGGCAATGCGCTGGTTAAAAGACTTTGCACGCAAGCGCGGTGAGAAGTCTATGGGTATGCGTCTGGCAGGCGAATTGATTGATGCGTCTGAGGGTCGTGGTGGCGCGGTTAAGAAGCGTGAGGAAGTTCATCGTATGGCTGATGCAAATAAAGCCTTCTCGCATTTCCGTTTCTAAATTTAGACTTCTAACCTAGGTATTTTATCGTGGCTCGCAAAACCCCTATTGATCGTTATCGTAACATCGGTATTAGTGCGCATATTGACGCAGGAAAAACCACCACTACTGAGCGCATCCTGTTTTATACAGGTGTGAATCATAAAATTGGTGAGGTGCATGATGGCGCGGCCACGATGGACTGGATGGAGCAGGAGCAGGAGCGCGGTATTACCATTACTTCTGCGGCAACGACTTGTTTCTGGAAGGGAATGGAAAATAACTTCCCGGAGCATCGCTTTAACATCATTGATACACCGGGACACGTTGACTTTACGATTGAGGTTGAGCGTTCGATGCGTGTGCTTGATGGCGCGTGCATGGTGTATTGCGCGGTGGGTGGTGTGCAGCCCCAGTCTGAAACGGTTTGGCGGCAGGCTAACAAATACAAAGTGCCGCGTTTGGCGTTTGTAAACAAGATGGATCGTTCGGGCGCAAACTTCTTCAAAGTTTATGATCAGATGAAAACGCGTCTGCGCGCGAATCCTGTGGCTACCGTAATTCCTATTGGCGCGGAAGATAAATTTGAGGGCGTGGTTGATCTGATTAAGATGCGCGCCATCTATTGGGATGAGGCATCTCAGGGGATGAAATTTGACTACCGTGACATCCCTGCTGAGCTGAAAGAGTTGGCTCAAGAGTGGCGTGAGAAGATGGTTGAGTCGGCTGCGGAGGCGTCGGAAGATTTGATGAATCGCTATTTGGAAAATGGTGATTTGACGGAAGAGGAGGTTATTCTGGGTATTCGTACGCGTACTATCGCGTGTGAAATCCAGCCAATGTTATGTGGTACTGCCTTTAAGAATAAGGGTGTGCAGCGTATGTTAGATGCGGTGATTCAATTCCTGCCGTCACCCGTTGATATTCCTGACGTGACGGGTGAAACGGAAGCGGGTGTTCCTGCAAGCCGCAAAGCGGATGACAGCGAAAAATTCTCCGCGTTGGCATTTAAGTTGATGACTGACCCGTTTGTGGGGCAGTTGACTTTCGTGCGCGTGTATTCGGGTGTGCTGAAAAAGGGCGACACCGTTTACAACTCGGTTAAAGGTAAAAAAGAGCGTATCGGTCGTATCGTACAGATGCACGCGAACGAGCGTCAGGAGGTGGATGAGATTCTTGCGGGCGATATCGCCGCGTGTATCGGCTTGAAAGATGTGACCACTGGCGACTCACTCTCTGACATTGATAAGGCTATCATCTTGGAGCGCATGATATTTCCTGAGCCTGTGATTCACGTTGCAGTTGAGCCTAAGACTAAAGCGGATCAAGAAAAGATGGGTTTGGCGTTGGGTCGCTTGGCGGCAGAAGATCCTTCATTCCGTGTGCGTACCGACGAAGAGTCGGGTCAAACAATTATGTCCGGCATGGGCGAATTGCATTTGGAAATTCTGGTTGATCGTATGAAGCGCGAATTTGGCGTTGAAGCTAACGTGGGTGCACCGCAAGTGGCATACCGCGAAGCAATTCGTAAGTCAGTTGAGTGCGAAGGCAAGTTCGTCAAGCAGTCCGGTGGTAAAGGTCAGTACGGTCACGTTTGGTTGAAAATGGAGCCAAATGAAGCGGGCAAAGGCTTTGAGTTTATTGATGCGATTAAGGGCGGCACCGTTCCTCGTGAATACATTCCTGCCGTTGAAAAAGGTTTGCGTGAAACATTGCCAAATGGCGTGTTGGCGGGCTTCCCGGTGGTTGATGTTAAGGTGACATTGTTTGATGGCTCTTACCACGATGTGGACTCCAATGAGAATGCCTTCAAAATGGCTGCGTCGATGGGCTTCAAAGATGGTATGCGTAAGGCGAGCCCAGTGTTGCTTGAGCCGATGATGGCGGTTGAAGTGGAGACGCCAGAGGACTACGCGGGTACGGTGATGGGTGATTTGTCATCTCGTCGCGGCATGGTTCAGGGTATGGATGACATGATGGGTGGCGGTAAGGCAATTAAGGCCGAAGTGCCGTTGGCGGAAATGTTTGGCTACTCCACTTCGTTGCGTTCGGCTACTCAGGGTCGTGCGACTTACACGATGGAATTCAAGCATTATTCTGAAGCGCCGAAGAGTGTTGCTGAAGCCATTATGAGCAAGAAATAATTGAGTAACTATTTAGATTGGGAGAATTGAATCATGGCAAAGAGCAAATTTGAGCGCACCAAACCGCACGTCAACGTCGGCACGATTGGACACGTCGATCACGGCAAGACTACATTGACCGCAGCTATCACCATGGTGCTGTCCAAAAAATATGGTGGTGAAGCCAAAGCTTACGACCAAATTGACGCAGCCCCAGAAGAAAAGGCGCGCGGCATCACCATCAACACCGCCCACGTCGAATACGAAACGGCTAACCGCCACTACGCACACGTAGACTGCCCAGGCCACGCCGACTATGTTAAAAACATGATCACCGGTGCAGCGCAGATGGACGGCGCAATCCTCGTGGTTTCAGCGGCTGACGGTCCTATGCCGCAAACGCGTGAGCACATCCTCTTGGCGCGCCAAGTGGGTGTACCGTACATTCTCGTATTTATGAACAAATGCGACATGGTGGACGACGCGGAACTGCTCGAACTCGTGGAAATGGAAATTCGTGAATTGCTCAGCAAATACGACTTCCCTGGCGACGACGTGCCGATCATCAAAGGCTCTGCCGTTAAAGCCGTGCAAGGCGATCAATCTGAAATTGGCGAACCTGCCATCTTCCGTTTGGCTGAAGCTCTGGATAGTTACATCCCAACACCAGAGCGTGCTATTGACGGCGCATTCCTGATGCCAGTAGAGGACGTATTCTCCATCTCAGGTCGTGGTACGGTCGTAACGGGTCGTATTGAGCGCGGCGTCGTCAAGGTGGGTGAGGAATTGGAAATTGTTGGTATCAAACCAACTTTGAAGACAACCTGCACGGGCGTGGAAATGTTCCGCAAGCTGCTCGACCAAGGTCAGGCGGGCGACAACGTTGGCGTATTGTTGCGCGGCACCAAGCGTGAAGAAGTGGAGCGTGGTCAAGTATTGTGCAAGCCGGGCAGCATCAAGCCGCACACCAAATTCACAGCGGAGATCTACGTATTGGGCAAAGATGAAGGCGGTCGTCATACGCCATTCTTCCAGGGTTATCGCCCACAATTCTACTTCCGTACCACTGACGTAACCGGTGCGGTTGAATTGCCAGCGGGTACTGAAATGGTGATGCCGGGTGACAACGTCAGCATCACTGTGCAACTGATCAACCCAATTGCGATGGAAGAAGGTTTGCGCTTCGCGATTCGTGAGGGTGGTCGTACCGTCGGTGCGGGTGTGGTTGCAAAGATTTTAGAGTAGTA
>JBEBKA010000103.1:0-5016 GCA_040079595.1 Gallionella sp. | reverse complement strand
ATTTTTGACGGGGGCTTTTCTGCTTTTGGCAATGCTATAACGGTATCGGGATGACGATTGACACAACAACTGGCCGGGGCAGAGAAATGGTGCGTATTGACATTGGACAAGGCTAGTCTTGTCGAAAAATATCCGCCTTGCGCTATAATCCGCGCTTCTCCGCATCAACCATCAATTTATGAGTAACGATTCCCTGCAAGCCGTGCGCGGTATGAATGACATCCTGCCCGATGAGGCGGAGTTATGGCTTTGGTTTGAAGAGGTGGTGCGTGATTGGCTGGACAGCTATGGCTACCGTAACATTCGTATGCCTTTGGTCGAGCCGACTAGCTTGTTCAAACGCGCGATTGGCGAAGTGACCGATATTGTCGAAAAAGAGATGTATAGCTTTGAGGATAGCCTCAATGGCGATCAACTTACGCTGCGTCCCGAAGGCACAGCTTCGTGCGTACGTGCCGTGTTGCAACACAATTTGCTGTATAACGCGCCGCAGCGTTTGTATTACAGCGGCCAGATGTTTCGTCACGAACGTCCGCAAAAAGGGCGTTATCGCCAGTTTCATCAAGTGGGCGTAGAAGCGTTGGGTTTTGCTGGGCCGGACATTGATGCGGAACAGATTTTGATGTGCGCGCGGCTGTGGAAAAAGCTGGGCATACGTGATGTGACATTGCAGTTGAACACTTTGGGTGATGCGGCTTCACGCTTGCGTCATCGTGCTAAGTTGATTGCGTATTTTGAGCGGCACACCGCATTGTTGGATGCCGAAGCAACACGCCGTTTGCATACCAATCCGCTGCGTATTTTGGATAGTAAAAATCCCGCGATGCAAGAGATGATTGCGGGTGCGCCGAAGTTGATGGATGAGTTGGATGAGGAAGCGATTCAGCATTTTGAATCGGTGCAAAACATCCTCAAGCAACATGGCGTGGCGTATGAAATCAATCCGCGTTTAGTGCGCGGACTGGACTATTACAATCGCACCGTGTTTGAGTGGGTGACCACGCGACTTGGCGCGCAAGGCACGATTTGTGCGGGTGGACGCTATGATGGACTGGTTGAGCAGATAGGCGGGAAACCTGCACCAGCAATGGGTTTTGCGATGGGAGTGGAACGGTTGTTAGCTTTGTTGCAGGACGATGGTATGGCATTGCCCAAGCCAGCTGTGGATGTGTATCTGGTGCATCAAGGTGAGCTGGCGAGTCAGTTGGCGAGCCAAGTGTCAGAACAGTTACGCGATGCAAATTTACGTGTGGTAATGCATTGCGGTGGCGGCAGTTTCAAATCGCAAATGAAAAAAGCCGATGCCAGCGGGGCAGTGGTGGCAGTGGTGATTGGCGATGATGAAGCGCAGGCTAATCAAGCCAGCGTGAAGCCGATGCAAGGTGGCGAACAAGTTAAGGTAAGCGTTGAGCAACTCAGCGCGACGATACAGAAATTTATTAAGGAGTGACAACATGGCAGCATTAGACTTGCAAGAACAGGAGCAACTCGCGGCATTCAAAGCGTGGTGGCACGATAACGGCACGTGGTTAATCGGCACATTGCTGGTGTGTGTGCTGGGGGTGGGTGGCTGGAAGGGCTGGCAGTATTACCAAAACAAACAGGCGAATGAGTCGGCGGTGATGTATGGTGAGTTCGTTAAGCAGGTGGAGAGCAATGACATCAAGCGTGTGAACGATGCCGCTGCCATGGTGATGGATAAATATGCAGGCAGTGCTTACGCCTCGCGTGCCGCATTGCTTGCGGCGCAATTTAACGAGCAGGAAAAAGATACCGCCAAAGCCAAATCACAATTGCAGTGGGTGATCGACCATAGCAAAGAAGCGGGTTTGCAGGATGTGGCGAGATTGCGTTTGACGGCAATTTTGTTGGACGAGAAAAAATATGACGAAGCAATGAAGGTGCTGGATTCCAAGCATCAGGCTGCGTTTGACGGCTTGTTTGCCGACCTTAAAGGCGATGTGTTGAGCGCGCAAGGCAAAACGGAAGAAGCGAAAACTTCCTACAAGCTGGCTTACGAAAAAGTCGATGCCAAGGGTTCGTATCGTAATTTAATCCAAATGAAGATGGATGCGTTAGGCACAACATCAAAATGAAACTCTTGCGCTACTTGTGGTTGATTGCAACGTTGATCATCGGCGGCTGCGCATCCGATGATGAAACCGTACCCACTTGGGCGGGAGGTGATGGCAAGCGCGCAGCTGAACCGGCGAAGTTAGTGGATATTGCCGAGTCGGCGAAGTTTGCCATTCGTTGGCAATATAACCTTGGCGAAGCTGGGGCAACTTACTTGTTGCCAGCCATCAGCAAGGACGCGATATATGGGGCATCGGGCAGAGGCGGATTGACTCGGCTCAATCGCGCAACAGGCAATATGGATTGGCATATTGAAACGGGCGTGATGGTCAGCGGTGGGGTCGGGAGTGGCGAAGGTTTAGTGCTTGTTGGTAGCAATAAAGGCGAAGTGTTGGCGTATGACGAAGATGGCTTGCTGCGTTGGCGTAGCAGGGTCTCCAGTGAAGTGTTGAGTGCGCCGCAAGTGTCAGATGGCATCGTCATTGTGCGCAGTGGCGATGGACACATCACGGGATTGAATGTAGAAGACGGTCATCAGGCATGGATCTATGAGCGCAGTACCCCCGCTTTGGTGGTACGTAGCCATGCGGGAGTCACCGTCCAGCGCGGTGTCGTATATGCGGGATTTGCGGGTGGCAAGATGGTCGCGCTGAACATCACAGACGGCACGTTGATCTGGGAGGCCACCCTGTCGCAACCGCGCGGCAATACCGAGCTGGATCGCATTAGTGACATCACCAACAACCCCGTGGTGGATACCGATCAAGTTTGCGCAATTGCTTTTCAGGGTAACGTTGGTTGCGTGGACATTATGCAAGGCACATCGTTGTGGAGCCGTGAAATCTCCAGTGACAAGGGTGTGACGTTGCTGCGCAGCTCGCTCTATCTGAGCGATAGCAAGGGGCTGATCTACGCACTCGATAAAACCACGGGCAGCACCCTCTGGAAAAATGAAAAATTTTCCTTACGTGAATCTGCCACCCCGTATGCGACGGAAAAGCATGTGGTGTTCGGAGATTTTGAGGGCTATTTACATGCCTTGAATCGTGAGGATGGCAAGCTCGCTTCACGGATCAGATTGGACGAAACAGCCATACAAGCACAACCCATCACAATGGATGACGGGCTGCTGGTGCAAACGAGTGGTGGCGGGCTGTATTCGCTATCGCTGCATTAGTTATTGTTTGTAAATCCGAGAAGCAAGCCACAGAGAACACAGAGTTCACAGAGAAAAGCCGTCGAGATTTTAGAGGTGTCCTTGTATAGGCATTGTTATCATTCATTCAGTGATTAAAGGACGATACGGAAACTCGCTGCACCTCTGTGAACTCTGTGTTCTCTGTGGCAAATAATTGGCTTACTCAGTGAAATCAACAGTTGCAAATTAACGTAGCACCACCTCAAGAAAGTAATAAATCATGTTGCCTACATTAGTTTTAGTCGGTCGTCCCAATGTCGGAAAATCCACGCTGTTTAATCGCCTCACGCGCAGCCGTGACGCGCTGGTTGCCGATTTGCCCGGACTCACCCGTGATCGCCATTACGGGCGGGGTAGGGTAGGGGAGCGTCCTTATCTGGTCGTGGACACGGGCGGGTTAGAGCCTGTCGCCAAGGACGGCATCATGTTCGAGATGGCGAAGCAAAGCCGCCAGGCGGTTGATGAGGCCGACGTGGTGATGTTTCTGGTGGATGGTCGGGCAGGCTGCACGCCTCAAGATTCCTTGATTGCAGGGCAGTTGCGTAAAACGGGCAAGCCGATTTTGTTGCTGGTGAATAAGGCCGAGGGTATGGCACGAGCCAAAGTCACCGCTGAGTTTTTTGAGTTAGGTTTGGGTGAGCCGCTGCCGATTTCTTCCGCACACGGTGACAACGTCAACGAAGTTATCGAAATCGCGCTAGAGCATTTTCCTGCTGAAAGCGAAGAAGAATCCAACGAAGAAAAGCCGCCCAAGTTGGCGATTGTCGGTCGTCCCAATGTAGGTAAATCTACGTTGGTCAATGCCATCTTGGGTGAACAACGCGTCATCGCATTCGACCAGCCAGGCACCACGCGAGACAGTATCTACATTGACTTTGAGCGCGATGGCAAGCAGTACACCATCATTGATACCGCCGGGGTGCGTCGTCGCGGCAAGGTTGAAGAAGCCATCGAAAAATTCTCCGTCATCAAAACCATGCAAGCGATTGAAGATGCCAACGTGGTGGTGTTGGTCGTCGATGCACGCGATCAAATCACCGAGCAAGATGCGCACGTCGCCGACTTTGTATTACAAGCGGGCCGCGCCTTGGTATTGGCGGTGAACAAATGGGATGGCTTGGATGACTATCAGCGCGATCAAGTTAAAAATGACATCGAGCGTAAGTTGCATTTTTTGGGCTTCGCCAAACGCCATTACATCTCGGCATTAAACGGCAACGGCATCGCCAATGTTTTGAAATCGGCTGATGATGCTTACGCTGCCGCAATGTCAAAACTATCGACACCCAAGCTGACGCGTGCTTTGATTAGTGCGCTGGAAAAACAAATGCCGCCGAAAAGCGGACGCTTTACCCCCAAGATGCGCTATGCCCACCAAGGTGGCAGCAACCCGCCGCTCATCGTCATTCATGGCAGCGGCTTGGACGACGTACCAGCCAGCTATGCGCGATACTTGGAGCGTACCTTCTGCGAAATCTTCAAGCTGCAAGGCACACCGATGAAGATACAGTTCAACTCTGCCAAGAATCCGTTTGAGGGTAAAAAGCCGCGCCCCTTGACCGAAGCAGAACAACGCAAAGCACATCGTGCAAGGATACGCGGGCGTAAGCTGTACGGTTGATTGAACCTTTATGTTGCTGGATACTCAGTAGCGTTGTTACGGATTGATATGATATAAAGCCTCATGCGTCGACTATTTTTAATTTTGCTGATGGTTCTCTTGCCCTTGAGTAGTTGGGCAG
>JBEBKA010000102.1:0-5238 GCA_040079595.1 Gallionella sp. | reverse complement strand
AAAGCTTGTTTGCATCGTGTTGTCTTCGGGCGGTTGTGAATGGTGGGATTTTATCTGCTGAGCTGTTTCTCTTGGGAATAAATCAGCGTTTCCCTAATTCTCAGCAGTCACCTTTATTACTCATCGAGGTTTGCATCTTGTAACCAGACTGTAAAGCGGCATAGGAGGCGGCAAGAGTATGCTTTTATTGGTTGCAAGTGGAACTGCTGTAATAGTTGAAAAAATATAATTCGATTTAAGTAGGTCGCTAAGCAAAATTGTCCTAAATAATTCTCGCCCCACAGCCCGACACTAAGTCGGGCTTTTTTGTGTCCAACCGAGTGTCGGGTATTGCCAAGTGTAGGATTTTTTCGCTGGCTGCGAACGCACGTCGGTTTGACAAAAGTTTGACAAGAGGAAAACAAAATGGCCTGCATCTCTGCAAGCCATTGTTTTGTTTGGCGTCCCCAACGAGATTCGAACTCGTGTTACCGCCGTGAAAGGGCGATGTCCTAGGCCTCTAGACGATGGGGACTTGACGTTTACTTTTGCTCTCTTTGGTGGAGATAAGCGGAGTCGAACCGCTGACCTCTTGCATGCCATGCAAGCGCTCTACCAGCTGAGCTATACCCCCGGCACGCCGAAAAGAGCGCGCATTATAGTGATGCACCCTATGCTTGTAAAGCTGACTTTCAGAAAAGATTAAATGACAATCTACGACCTGCTACCTGATATTAAATTAGTAACGCTCACTGCCAATGAAATTTGATCGGCAGCCGATATACAACGCGACCCTCAATACAGATGACCGTTTTTAGCTTGAAAGCGGTGTGCGCCCCCACTGTTGCTGCACGCGCATATACACCTTAATGTACTCGGCTACCGATGCGTCTGGCAATATCTTTACAGTGACGGCGAACGTGGCGGCGTACTGACTGGAATATCCGAAGGCTCATCAAATCAAGAGGCGCGCGCGCCGCAAGGCGCGTTTTTCATTGGAGCGAGTCAATCACGCTGCGGTGTATAATTAACTCTTCTATAGCGACTTTGTCGCATCAAATTTCAAAGACTGCATGATTAAAAAATTCCTCAAGCGAGTATTTACCAAGTCTGCAAAAACTCAGTCTGTCGGCAATGCTCAAATCATTAAGTTCAAATCACACGGTGTGGCACGTGAGCAGATTAGCTACGGTGCACAAAAAGTAACCGATGGTTTGCAGGCGGCGGGTTTTCAGGCATACGTCGTGGGCGGTGCGGTGCGTGATTTGTTGTTAAAGCGCGTGCCTAAAGATTTTGATGTGGCGACCAATGCCACGCCAGAGGAAGTGCGCCGCGTGTTTCGTCGGGCGCGCATTATCGGTCGCCGCTTCCGCTTGGTGCATGTGATGTTTGGCGAAGAGACTGTCGAGGTTTCGACTTTTCGCCGCATGATAGAAAGCGAAGATGCGCAGACCGATGAGCATGGGCGTTTGCTGCGCGACAATGAGTTTGGCGATCAAGAGCAGGATGCGGCGCGGCGCGATTTCACCGCCAACGCGCTGTTTTACGATCCCGCCACACAAGAGATTTTTGATTACCACAACGGTTTTTCCGACACCTGCAACGGCGTGTTGCGCATGATTGGCGATCCGCTGGTTCGTTACCGTGAAGACCCGGTGCGCATGTTGCGTGCGGTGCGTTTGTCCGCCAAGCTGGGGATCAAGCTGGATGCCGCCACTGCCGCGCCTATCGCCGAATTGAAGGGCTTGCTCGACAACGTGCCGCAAGCGCGTTTGCTCGATGAGGTGTTGAAAATGTTGCTGTCCGGCCACTCGTTGAAGTGCGTTCAGCAATTGCACCGCATGAATTTGCATCACGGTTTGCTGCCGCTGCTGGATGTGATTATGGAGCAGCCGATGGGCGAAAAATTCATCATGTTGGCGTTGAAAAATACCGATGAACGACTCAGCCACGATAAACCTGTCTCGCCCGCATTTTTGTTCGCTGCCTTGCTGTGGCACGAGGTGTTGGCAGCGTGGAATTTGCGCCAGAAAAATGGTGATCGTCCAGTAGGGGCGATGCACGAGGCGATGGACGAGGTGCTGGACAAACAAAAAGCGCGGCTTGCCATTCCGCATCGTTACGGAGCGACCATGAAGGAAATTTGGTTGATGCAGTTGCGTTTGGATCAGCGCACGGGGCAGCGTCCGTTCCGCTTGTTGGAGCAACCGCGCTTTCGTGCAGGCTATGATTTTTTGCTGTTGCGTTGTGCCAGCGGCGAGGTGGAGCAAGAGCTGGGTTTGTGGTGGGACGAATTCCAGAATGCCAGTGCCGAACAGCGCACAGAAATGTTGCAGCCCGCAGCCGCAGGCGATAAAAAACGCCGCCGTCGCAAGCCGCGCAAAAAACAGGAGAATCCTGCAACCGACGAGTCAGCCGAGTGATGCCGCACCTTGCATTTATTGGGCTGGGTAGCAATTTGGATGATCCGCATGGGCAGTTGCAGCGTGCTTTCGTCGAGTTAGATAAGTTGCCTAACACCTGTTTGCTAAAGCAATCTTCACTCTACCGAAGCACACCGATTGGTTATTTGGATCAGCCGAATTTCGTGAATGCCGTCGCGCAGATTTCCACCACGCTAACGCCACAAGCGTTGTTGCAAGGTTTGCTACGAATTGAACATTTGCATGGTCGCGAGCGTACTTTTCTCAATGCGCCGCGCACTTTGGATTTGGATTTATTGCTGTACGACGATGTGCAATTACACGAACATGGCTTGACCATTCCGCATCCGCAAATGCACCTGCGCGCGTTCGTGTTGCAGCCCTTGTTGGAGATTGCAGCCGATTGCGCTATCCCTGCTGTAGGTCGCGCAGAATATGCCTTGCAGGCTTGCCAAGATCAAGCATTAGAGCGGCTTTCAAATGAGTTCTAATCGCGCTCGTTATATTGCTGTCGAAGGTCCGATTGGGGTAGGCAAGACCAGTTTGGCGCGTCGCTTGGCGCAACATTTGAATGCTTCAATGTTATTTGAAAAGCCTGAGGACAATCCTTTTCTCGAAAAATTTTATCAAGACCCAGCGCGCCATGCGTTGGCAACACAGCTATTTTTTTTATTTCAGCGTAGTAACGAACTGCGTGAGATTACGCAGCTAGATTTGTTCGGCGCGAGTACCGTCGCCGATTATTTATTTGAAAAAGACCCGCTGTTTGCGCGGCTTAATTTGAGCGATACTGAATTTTCTTTGTACCAGCAAATCTATCAAACGCTGAGGCCGCAAATTCCCGTGCCGAATTTGGTGATTTATTTGCAGGCCGCGCCGGAAGTTTTGCTGGACAGGGTGCGCGGACGGGCGCAGCAATATGAGCGGGACATCACCGAAAGTTATTTGTCGCGTTTGGCACAAAGCTACAACGAATTCTTCTATCATTACGATGCGTCGCCCGTGCTGGTGGTGAACAGCGAGCATTTGAATTTTGTGGATGGAGATGAAGATTTTTCCGAGTTGTTGCAGCGCATAACCGATATGCGTGGACAGCGTGAATTTTTTAGCAGAGGCTAAAATTAAAAAGGGTTTTCACGATTGCTCTTTCTCCCGTTAGCGGGAGAAAGTTGGATAGGGGGTTTTGATGCGTACCACATTGACTAAATTGCAGACCATGCGAGGCAAGGAAGAAAAAATTGCCGTGTTGACTTGCTATGACGCGAGTTTCGCCGCTTTGCTTGAAGCACAGGGCGTGGACGTGCTGTTAGTGGGTGATTCGCTGGGCATGGTGTTGCAAGGGCACGACACCACTTTGCCCGTGACGTTGGACGATATGGTCTATCACACTACCTGTGTGACGCGTGGTGCGAAGCAGGCATTTATTATCGGCGATATGCCGTTCGGCACATTCCAAATCAGTCCGCAGGAAACCTTTGCCCATGCCGCAAAGCTGATGGCAGCAGGCGCGCAGATGGTCAAGCTGGAGGGTGGGGCGGCGATGGTGGAAACGGTGCGTTTCCTCACTGATCGCGGCATCGCAGTCTGTGGACATATTGGCTTGACCCCGCAATCGGTGCACCAGCTCGGCGGCTATCGCGTGCAAGGCAAAGAGTCTGCCGATGCGCAGCGATTGTTGCAGGATGCCGTGGCACTCGAACAAGCGGGCGCGGGCATGTTGGTGCTGGAGGCAATACCCGCTTTACTGGCAGCCGAAATCACCGCGCAACTCACCATCCCGACTATCGGCATCGGCGCGGGCGCGGCGTGTTCAGGTCAGGTGTTGGTGTTGCACGATATGCTGGATATTTACGCGGGTAAAAAAGCACGCTTTGTCAAAAATTATATGCAAGGCGCGAGCAGCATTGCGGCGGCAGTGGCGAGCTATGTTGCTGAAGTTAAAAACGGTAATTTCCCAACTCGGGAACATAGTTTCTGATGCAACTGATTTCAACTATCGCCGAGTTGCGCGCACGACTCGCCAACGAAACCGCCATCGCCTTTGTCCCGACGATGGGCAATCTGCACGAAGGGCATCTCAACTTGATGCGTCTCGCACGTGAGCATGGCACATGTGTAGTTGCGAGCATTTTCGTCAACCCGTTGCAATTCGGACCGAGCGAAGATTTTGACAAATATCCGCGCACCTTGGAAGTAGACTGCACCAAGCTGCAAGGCTTGGTGGACATCGTGTTCGCACCGTCAGCTAACGAAATGTATCCTGAGCAGCAAACCGTATTCATCGAACCACCACCGATTGCCAATGAATTATGCGGTGCATCGCGTCTCGGACATTTTCGCGGCATGGCAACGGTGGTGTTAAAGCTGTTGAACATCGTGCAACCGCAGGTCGCATTGTTCGGCAAAAAAGATTATCAGCAATTGCACATCATTCGCCAGATGGTGGCGCAGATGAATTTGCCGATACGCATTGTTGGTGGTGAGACGGTGCGTGCAGCAGATGGCTTGGCATTGAGTTCGCGCAACCAATACCTGAATGAAGCGCAGCGCAGCCGAGCCACTTTGTTGTATCAGACGCTGCAAGGCTTGCGCGCAGCAATTCTGCAAGGCGAGCGTGATTTTGAACAATTGCAAAATCAGGCAGTCTCAGCGTTATCTGCACAGGGTTGGTCGGTTGATTATGTGAGTATCCGCAACCAATTTGATTTGCAGCCGATCAATTATTTGCAACGCGAACTGGTGATTTTGGCAGCGGCTAAACTGGGCGGTGTGCGCTTGTTGGATAGCCTAGAAGTAAATTCAAATAATTTATTAGAATAAAAACGTTGTGTAGGAG
>JBEBKA010000101.1:0-5441 GCA_040079595.1 Gallionella sp. | reverse complement strand
CCCCCGGAGGGAGAAGGTGCAACCGTATCGCGGCGCGATGATTTTTCAACCGCTGCTTTATTCGCAGTAGGTGATGATGACCAATCCATCTATGCGTTTCGCGGGGCGAACGTCGGCAATATGCAAGAGCTGACGCGGGACTTTCATGTTGAAGCGGTCATCAAGTTGGAACAAAATTATCGTTCGCACGGCAACATTCTTGATGCCGCCAACGCGCTGATTAGCAACAACCGCAACCGTCTCGGTAAAAATCTGTGGACCTCAGAAAATGGCGGCGAGCCATTGCGTGTTTATGAAGCACCGACGGATGTTGAAGAAGCTAAATTCATCACTGAAGAAATTCAGCAGCTCAAGCGTGAAGGCATCAACCTCAAAGAGATTGCGTTGCTGTATCGCTCCAACGCGCAATCCCGCGTGCTGGAGCACGCGCTAGTTTCCGCAGGATTGTCGTATCGCGTGTATGGCGGATTGCGTTTTTTTGAGCGACAGGAAATCAAGCATGCGCTGGCATATTTGCGTCTGATGGAAAACACCGATGACGATAATGCGTTGCTGCGTATCATCAATTTCCCAACACGCGGCATCGGTGCGCGCAGCATTGAACAGTTACAAGAATCGGCAAAGATCAATAATACGACGCTGTTTGATGCCGCAGCACGGGCGGGCGGCAAAGTCTCTGCATTCGTGGCACTCATCGAAGCATTGCGTAGCGCGACGCGTGAATTGCCGCTGCCCGAAATTATGGATCACGTGCTGGAACATAGCGGCTTGCTTGCGAACTACACCAGCGAATTAACCTCCCCTGCGAAGAAGCGTGAGGCGGAAGAGCGCTTGGAAAATTTGAATGAGTTGGTCACTGCTGCAACCTTGTTCGTGCATGAAAACGAAGACGATAGCTTGACCTCGTTCCTGACTCACGCTTCGCTCGAAGCGGGTGAGCATCAGGCAGGCGATCAAGACGACGCGCTGCATCTGATGACTGTGCATGCCGCCAAAGGGCTGGAATTTCACACCGTGTTTATTACGGGTCTTGAAGAAGGATTGTTCCCGCACCAAAACAGCCAGCGCGAAGATGGCGGTATGGATGAAGAGCGTCGCCTGATGTATGTGGCAATCACCCGCGCGCGGCGCAGGTTGTACATGAGCTTCGCGCAAAGCCGCATGCTGCACGGGCAAGTGAGTTACGGCATGGCATCGAGTTTTTTGAACGAGTTGCCGGAAAATTTATTGCATTGGCTGTCGCCGAAAATTGCCAAGCGAAATTCGTTTGCGTCGTTTGGCTATGCTGCTCCCAATCATGCTGCGCCATTTTCAGCAGGTGGAGCCGCGATGAGTAGCATTACTTCCGTTCCTCGCCCTGCTTCAAGCTCCAGCGGATGGCGCAGCGGACAGTCGGTTACTCATGCCAAGTTTGGCGAAGGGGTGATAGTGAATCTTGAAGGCAACGGCGCAGATGCACGCGTACAAGTGAATTTCCGCAAAGCGGGGACAAAATGGTTGGCGTTGGAGTACGCGAAGCTGACGGCAGTATAAAATAATCTGTAGAGCGGGTCACACCCGCTGTCTAACTGACGATGCTGCAATGGCGGTTGTGACCCGCCCTACGTACTACGTTTAGAAATGCGATTCGTCGCGGCTGAAAATATCGTTCGGTATTGCAGCTGCTGCGGCATCTTTTATCGGCGGAAAAATGTCGATATAAGCGGCATATACCGATGTGAACATCACGGGCAATAAAATTAGCCAACCCAAAAACATGGGCAAGCTGGCGAGTATCGCCAAAAATACGAAAGTTATTCCGTATACCAGCATCGGCATGATGTTTGTCGTAAAGGCTTTGAAACTAAGCTTCATCGCAGCAACAGGCGGCGCGTTGTTGAAATAAACAATCATCGGTGCGAATTGGGTTGCCATGAGTAACACGCTAAATAGCCCAATTCCAACCAGCACGGACAGCCCCGCTCCTGCAACGGCTTTTAGGATGATGTTAGGGTCGGTCACATCAGTGCTGCTCATCAAAATTGTCACCAGCGCACCGCCGCCCACCAATATCATCGCGCCCAAAATCAAATACTGCGCAATCAACGTGATGCCGCCCAACGTAATAAGCTGCGCAGCATGTTTTTGCAGACCGCTCAACAAATGCGGTAACTCCAATTCTTCACCATTGTGTAACGCGCGGCATCCCGCCATTAAACCCACCACCATTGCGGGCATGAGCAGGCTGACCAAAGGTTCGCCAATAAAAGGGATTGCCGAGATCGCCACCGCCGCAACGAGACAAATCATCAGCAACACAATCCACAGCAATGGTGCTTTTACAAACAGCGCGTAGCCCTGTTTGATCCACTCCCAGCCGCGACTCGCTTGTAAACGTTGTGGTTCCATGCCTCTTGTTTCCTTATAGCCAGATAGTTGCTTTAGTCGCGATGTGATTTTTCAGCGCGTGCTCAAAGTGAGCGGGATCGTGAGCATGAATCAATTCGCCATCGCGTGGTAAGTGTTTATCGAATAAGCGCGATAGCCAAAAGCGCAACGCGGCGAGGCGCAACACCTGTGACCAAGCATCCCGCTCGCTATCGAGCAAAGGACGCACGGCATGATAGGCGCGCAAAAAACTTTGTGTGCGTACCGCATCCAACTTGCAATCGCTGTTCATGCACCAATCATTCACCGTGATGGATACGTCATACAACAGCGCATCGCTACACGCGAAATAAAAATCGATCAGTCCGCCGACGCGGTTTTCCTCAAGCAGTACATTGTCGCGAAATAAGTCAGCGTGGATGATACCTTGCGGCAAGTGCAATAAATTGCCTTGAACGTGCAAAGCACATTCGCTATCCAACAAAGCTGCCTGCCCTGCATTCAAGAATGGGCGTACCTTGGGCAGCGTTGCAGCGCGCCATGTTGCGCCGCGCGGGTTGGGCATATTTTGTGAAAAGCTTTGTCCCGCCACGTGCATTTGTCCGAGCATCGCGCCCATCGCGGCGCATTGCTCCAGCGTAGGGGCGGTGGTGGATTTGCCACTCAAACGGCTGACAATACAGGCGGGCTTGCCATTCAATTCACCTAAAAATTGATTGTTGCGATTCGCCATGGGTGCGGGGCAGGGAATGCCGTGCCGCGCCAGATGCGCCATTAAATTTAAGTAGAACGGCAGTTCGTCGGTGGTGAGCTTTTCAAACAGCGTGAGCACAAATCGACCATTGCTGGTGGTCACAAAGTAGTTGGTGTTCTCGATGCCGGAGGAGATGCCCTGCAATTCCTGTAGTTGCCCCAAGGAATAATCTTTAAGCCAAGCGGAGAGTTCCGCTTCAGTGACGGTAGTGAAAACAGCCATAGATTAAAACTTTTTAATGATCCAGCGAGGTGGGCGAAATCCTGTGTCGAGGCTCTCTTGGCGTGCAAATTTACCGTCGCCCATGCTGTCGATCAAGTAATACGGCGGACCGATTTTGGGTGTAACTTTAATCATGTACAGCCTACCACCTGAGCGGAATTCCTCAACGGTTAACTCAGTTTGTTTGGTAATTGTTACCGCAGGCTCATCGTCCAAAGCCGCATCTGCACTGGGGTTGAACGTGGGCGGCGGCAAGGCTTCGAGATTGTCGGGTACAGGCTCACCAGCAAAAACGCTTGCCGACAAATTGCTCAGTAGCAGAAAAGTGATTAGGCGCATGACGATAATCGATGGGGATGTATAGGCGAGCATTTTAGCTGATTACAGATAGAGCTGCCGTTCACGTTCTTCAGCACTTGGCTCAAAGCCGCGAGTTTCGTAATGTTTGAAAATCGCGCTGACGACCGCTTCGGGTTCGTCGATGACTTGGATTAAATCCATGTCTTCTGGGCTGATGACTTTTTCATCCACCAGCGTGGTGCGAAACCAGTCGATCATGCCGCCCCAAAATTTGCTACCCACCAGAATGACCGGCATACGGCGGGTCTTCCCCGTTTGCACCAGTGTCAATGCCTCCATCAGCTCATCCAATGTGCCGAAGCCGCCCGGCATCACCACGTAGGCACTGGCAAATTTGACGAACATCACCTTGCGCGAGAAGAAGTGTTGGAAGGTGTGGCTGATGTTTTGATACGCGTTGCCCGATTGCTCGAAAGGCAGTTGAATGTTCAAGCCGACGCTGGGCGATTTTCCGTAGAACGCACCTTTGTTGACCGCCTCCATAATGCCGGGACCGCCGCCCGAGATGACGGAAAATCCCGCATCGGAAAGTTGCCGCGCAATCACTTCGGCAAGCTTGTAATAAGGCTGATCGAATTTGGTACGCGCGCTGCCGAAAATGCTCACGGCGGGGTGGATGTGGCTGAGGCGTTCGGTGGCCGAAACAAACTCTGACATAATGCCGAACACACGCCACGCCTCCTTGGAGTTCCATGCTTCGGGCAGTGCGGAAATAGGCAATTTGGACGGTATGTTCATGCAGTTTTCCCTAAAAAATATAAAGCAAAAATAATGAAGAAATTATTACTCGTTGACGGCTCGTCGTTCCTGTATCGCGCATTTCACGCCATGCCTGACATGCGCAATAAACTCGGCGAGCCGACGGGCGCGATTTATGGCGTACTCAACATGCTGCGCAAACTGCGCCAAGATTACCCGACGGATTATAGCCTGTGCGTATTTGACGCAAAAGGTAAAACATTCCGCGACGACTGGTATCCCGAATATAAAGCCACGCGTGCGCGTATGCCAGAGGACTTGGTGTTGCAAATCGAACCCCTCAATGCGGCGATTGCGGCATCGGGCTGGAACTTGGTTGCGATAGAAGGTGTGGAAGCCGACGACGTAATCGGCACATTGGCGCAACAAGCCGGGCAGGATGGCGTGCAGTGCATTATTGCGACGGGTGATAAAGACCTTGCGCAATTGGTCAACGAACACGTCTTCCTTATCAACACCATGAGCAACGAGAAGCTCGACATCGTCGGCGTGAACACCAAGTTTGGCGTACCGCCGGAACGCATTATTGATTTGCTGACCTTGACGGGTGACACGGTGGACAATGTGCCGGGAGTGGAAAAGGTCGGCCCAAAAACGGCGGTGAAGTGGCTCACTCAATACGGCACGCTGGATAACATCATTGCCCGTGCCGATGAAGTGGGCGGCGTGGTGGGTGAGAATTTGCGCAAAGCATTGGATTGGTTGCCGCAAGCGCGGCGTTTGATCACCGTGAAATGCGATGTCGCGTTGCCGCAAAAATATAACGAGCTAGTCGCACCTGGGAGTAACCCTGAGCAGATGCGGGCACTGTTTGAGCGACTGGAATTTAAGACTTGGCTGCGTGAGCTGGGTGGAGAGAATGTGGGGAAGAAGAGCTTGCTTGAGCACACGCAAAATTTCACCCTCTCCCCAGCCCTCTCCCATCAAGGGAGAGGGAGTCAGGACGAGGAAACATCTAATGCCCCTCTCCCCGACGTGG
>JBEBKA010000100.1:0-5512 GCA_040079595.1 Gallionella sp. | reverse complement strand
TTTGCTCACGCCAGATCAGCCGAACGCTCCAACAACTCCGCGATGTATTTATTCAAGCTCATGTTGTGTTTGGAGGCAGCTACGGCAATTTTTCGATGCAAGTCTCGCCCGATGCGCACATTAAAGCTGCCTTTGAAGGGTTGCTCTGGGGCGATGTCTTCTGCTTCACACGTGACGAGATAATCGGACACGGCTTCTTTGAAAGCTTTCTCCAGCCCTTTTGCCGTGCCGCTTTCATAAGTGACCAAGGCGCGGATGTACAGCAATTTGCCAAAGAAAACCTGATCGGCTTGGCTGTATTCAGCCGAGCCGAAATGACCTTGGTGTTGTAGAACGTGGCTCATAATAATCCCTCATTTTTTAATACGTCTAACACAGCTTCGATGACGTAGGCTTTAACCACTGGCGACGGATGCGGTTTGTGTAACCTAATCATCGGATGCGTCTCGTGTACAAACTTGATTGCCGATCCGCTGGTTTTGCCTGCATGGCTAACGCGATAGCCCAATCCTTTAAGCAAGGTCTCCAACTCCTGAAAAGTAAAATCTTTCGGCTTGCTTATTAAGCGGGCAATCAGCTTGGCTTGTTTGGACATGTGAATATCATCGCATGGGGTAATTGATGATGCAACTGTTATTAGTTGCTCATGCGCTATCCAACATCGCGGGCAGTTTGAATGCCAGCTATACCTACGATGCCAACGGCAACGTGTTGAGTGACGGGGTGCGCAACTACGTCTATAGGCGGGACTAAAAATTCAGAATCGTAAACAAGACAAGCCCGCAAGGGGCTTCCCCAACAAACATAGTCGCTACGCTCGTTGTTTGTTGTGAAGGCGCAACGACCACCACCTTGCTATACGGCCCCAGCCACGAGCGCGCCAAAGAAACCGAAGCCAACGGCACGGTCAGCTATAACTTCAACCCCCGTCTCGACTCAGGCTTACATGCTGACTACCGCGTCAAAGCCAACGGCGATAAAGCCTACGTCAACTACCTCTACGCGGGTAACCGTCCGGTCGGCACGTACACCATCAACTGGGCTGCCGCCAGCAACACCACCAGCTACGACCTGAAATACTTCCACCTCGACGGGCAGGGTTCGATCATCGCCATCACCAACTCAGTCGGGGCGGTGGTGGAACGGCTCTCCTACGATGCGTGGGGTAAACGGAGGAATGCCAACGGTACAGATGATCTGAGCAACGCGCTGGTCTCCTCCAGCACCGATCACGGTTATACCGGGCATGAGCATCTGGATGACATGGGTCTCATCCACATGAACGGGCGGGTATATGACCCGCGCACCGGACGCTTCTTGCAGGCTGATCCCACTATCCAGTCACCGGGCAATTTGCAGAGCTTTAACCGTTACAGCTATGTGATGAATAATCCGTTCTTTGGGACTGATCCGAGCGGATATGACATTACATTCCCAGGCCCTACCGTCACCTATACCGATGGATACGGCAATCCAGGGACAACGACGGGACCTTCCGTCAACATTCCATGCACTTGCGGATTGCCACCCAATATGAATTTACCCGGCATTGCCAACCCGAACATTCCGATTATTACGCCTTTGCTAAGCAATGTGAGTAACTTCCTAAATAATACGACTAGCCAATTTATGGTGGGCTATAACGGCAAAAAAAGTGTAACGGATGATCCACTCACGAACATTGGGGAAATTGGTCAAAAAACAAAGGATACATTGACTTTTTTGAACGACGTGATCGTGGCTGCCCCAGTCGTTGGTGGTGTGTATACTGCCGTTGATGCAGGACTAAAAGCAGATGTCGGCGGCTTGTTATTTGGTCTGGCGACAATAGGCGTTGACCTGTATACGCTGGATGGGCGGCGCAGTGCTTAGGGTGGAGAAAGCTGCGGTGGAGGCGGGGAAAGAGCTCGTTACTGCTCGAACCTACACCGATGCGATAGGACGTGAGGGAATTACTAGCAGTCGAACATTAAATGCAGATACTTGGGTGACGCTACCTAGTGAGATTTCTCCTAGGGCAGGGCATCTCCAAATTGAGAAATTACTGGAAATCAAATCTGGAAGAGGAGAAAACTATCTTGAATTTCAAACTCCAAGATCAAATCTTAGAATTCCTGAAAACGGGCCATTTACTTCAGGTCGTCCAGATGGGAGTAACGCATTGCAGTTTCAGCTTAATGAGTCTGTTCCAATTAACCCAAGCACCTTCCGTCGTCCATCAGGGAGACCAGGAAATTGAATATGAAAATTAATTGTCCAGCTTGTGGTCAGATTACGACCATAGCTCAGGAGTATCAGTATCACGCAGGTTTCGGTAACCAAGGTTTTTTGTATTGCGACAGCTGCCCAACAATCATTGAGTTCGGCAGTTATAATTCAAAATACACATCAATAGTCAATGGTAAGCACACTTGGTCTTTGGATTCTGAGGAAATGCAATGTGTAGAAGCTGGACTAAAACCTTGCCCATGCGGCGGGCACTTTCGATTCAATGCACTACCCCGCTGCCCAGCGTGTAATGAGCCATTACCTAATTTGCTCCAAGACAAATTTCACTTTGTAGAAGTTGGGCGAGTAGTTGATGCCGATAAAGAGGATGCTTGGACTTAACCCGCGTAAGGCGCAATCGTTATTGCACCAAAGGCAGGCGATTCTATAAGCTCTTACGAGCTTGAGAAGTTGACACCGCCGTAATGACAGCCGCAGATGCGGACAGGCTACGTGAAATTTTGTTGACTGCGGCTAAAGTGAATAACGAGGTTTCCACGAGTGACACCGACCAACGGGAACAATCGGGTTAGCTCAGCCACTAATTATTCCCCAGCCAACCCCGCAAGCCTGATTCCACCTGCCTTACCGCGCATTCAACTTTTCAATTGGTTATTGGGATACCTCAGGAGTACCACGATTTCTACTAACATTCAGCATCCTTATCACTAACAAACCATCATGCCGCGCCAATTAAAAGTAGTTTGCGTAGCATGAACGATGCTCCGTCGAATTAAGATTTACTGTAAAGCTGGCTGCCTTTCGTGACGAATTCCACCGCCTTCAATTCCATGCCTTTGCTCAATGCATCCGCTTCAGCGATGCCTTCTTTCGCAGCGAAGTCGCGCACGTCTTGCGATATTTTCATTGAGCAAAAATGCGGGCCGCACATGGAGCAGAAGTGCGCGACTTTGGCGGACTCTTTGGGTAAGGTCTCGTCATGAAATTCGCGTGCTCGATCAGGATCGAGTCCCAAATTGAACTGGTCTTCCCAGCGGAATTCGAAGCGCGCTTTGGATAGCGCGTTGTCGCGCACTTGTGCACCGGGATGTCCCTTGGCTAAGTCAGCAGCGTGGGCAGCGATTTTGTAAGTGATGATGCCTTCTTTTACGTCAGCCTTATTCGGCAAACCCAAATGTTCCTTAGGCGTGACGTAGCAAAGCATCGCCGTACCAAACCAGCCTATCATCGCCGCACCTATCGCCGAAGTGATGTGGTCGTAGCCCGGCGCGATGTCCATCGTCAGCGGGCCGAGTGTGTAAAACGGTGCTTCTTTGCACCACTTGAGTTGCAGATCCATGTTCTCTTTGATCATGTGCATAGGAACATGGCCGGGGCCTTCGATCATCACTTGCACGTCATGCTTCCACGCGATGTCGGTGAGTTCGCCCAAGGTCTTGAGTTCACCTAATTGTGCTTCGTCATTGGCATCGTAGATAGAGCCGGGACGCAGGCCATCGCCGAGTGAGAAGCTCACGTCATATGCCTTCATGATTTCACAGATGTCTTCGAAATGCGTGTAGAGGAAATTTTCTTTGTGATGTGCCAAACACCATTTCGCCATGATCGAGCCGCCGCGTGACACGATGCCAGTCATGCGTTTTGCAGTCATGGGCACATAACGCAACAACACGCCCGCATGGATAGTGAAGTAATCCACACCCTGTTCGGCTTGTTCAATGAGGGTGTCGCGGAAAATTTCCCAAGTTAGGTCTTCGGCTTTGCCGTTCACTTTTTCCAACGCTTGGTAAATTGGAACTGTGCCTATCGGCACAGGAGAGTTGCGCATAATCCATTCACGGGTTTCGTGGATGTGTTTACCCGTGGATAAATCCATTACCGTGTCGCCGCCCCAGCGGATCGCCCAGGTCATTTTCTCCACTTCTTCCTGGATGCTGGAGCCGAGCGCGGAATTGCCGATGTTGGCATTGATTTTCACCAGAAAATTGCGCCCGATGATCATCGGTTCGACTTCGGGATGATTGATGTTCAAGGGAATAATCGCACGGCCTGCCGCCACTTCATCGCGCACAAATTCTGGCGTGATTTTCTTCGGCATAAACGCGCCAAAATTTTCGCCCGCATGTTGGCGCAACATCATTTCCGACATGCCATCGACTTTTTGATTCTCGCGTATTGCGATGTATTCCATCTCTGGTGTGATGATGCCCTGTCTGGCATAGTGCATCTGGGTCACGTTTTTGCCCGCTTTGGCACGGCGCGGTGCGCGGCGCAGATTGAAACGCATCGCGGCGAGTTCGGGGTCGTCCAAGCGTTGTTGGCCGTATTTTGAAGTCAGCCCGCCCAATTGCTCGGTGTCATCGCGCTCGGTAATCCACGTATCGCGCATCGCCGCCAAGCCAGAGCGGATATCAATCTTCACCGCAGGATCGGTATAAGGGCCAGAGCAATCATAAACATAAATCGGTGGATTCACTTCCGCACCCATACTGGCGGGCGTTTCGGCTTGTGAAATCTCGCGCATCGGCACTTGAATGTCGGCGCGAGAGCCTTGCACATAAATCTTGCGCGAGTTCGGCAGTGACTTAATGGCAGCCTCATCAACGTGGGCGGAGGTGGCTAAAAATTGGGGATTGGCGTTCATTTGATGCTCCAAAAATAATGAAGAAGCATCGGTAGATGCTTCCCTACGACGGCATGACCCGTACAGGTTCAAAGGGTGTGTCTCACTGCGTAATTTGCAGACCCCTAGCGAGTTGTGCAAGTTACTGGAAAGAAGCAGGAAAGGCAAGCAGGCTCGGCGGTGATGCTGGGTGAGTTAGCTTGATTTGCATAATCGGCGGGTGTGCCATAAAGTTCGCGGTCAAGTTTATAACCACTCTATGCCATGAAAACATTTAACGAAAATCTTGCCACCTTGACCAATGCCGATCATGTGCAACGTATCACATTATTCAATATTGATGGTGCGGAAGCGGGTGTGCTTGAAAACAAGCCCGGCAGCCAAGGTTCAATCAAGGTGTACCACCACTTGCTGAAAAAGTGGGGCAGCATCAACGTCGAGGCGGCGCAGGAGGGTTTGGAAATATATGCCGAACATACTGCCGATGCGCGAAGCAGCCCTGGTAAGCATCCTAACATTGATCGTTTGTTGAAGGTGGTGGCGAGCGGGAATGTGCTTGCTGTGGAAATTATTAGTTAGTAAAAAACTAAAGGACAATTTGTCCACGAAAAACACGAAAGGCACGAAAAATAAAAAATCCTCACGCGGAAAAATATAACC
>JBEBKA010000099.1:0-5729 GCA_040079595.1 Gallionella sp. | reverse complement strand
CATTACACGTTGTTGTGGTAGCAAAATTTGCCCTCACCGCCGCGCCCGGTGCTATTGAGCCAAAATTCAAGCTTGTTGCAGTGAGCGTACACGCTGTAACTATCGGCGCCACTGCTCCTGTAATAGCCACATTAGCTGTTTGAACCGCCGCCTGAGCTGCACCCGTCGACAACACCATGGCAATAGCAGAGGAAATTGCTAATTTGTTTGTAGTTTTCATAAAACACTCCAAATAATGTTAAAAATTAAAAACACGAGGATTCGTGTAACTTTAGGACAAAACTGCTATGAGATTAGTTCCACGCAGTCCAAAAATTATAATTTCACCTCAAATCTTCGCTTTGTTCGTTTCACGTGAAACAAACACCCCTATAAGTGTCGCCCCTTTTGGGCTAAATGCCACTTCAAGTAATCGCTCAGACAAAACCAGGCTTACTTTCCTATGCAAAATCGGCTAAAAATTTCGCCTAGTAAGTCATCTGCCGTAAACTCTCCCGCAATAGAGTTTAATGCGTTTTGCGCTAAACGCAGGTTTTCGGCAAACAACTCCCCCGCTGCCTGCTCGCTTGCCGCTCGCTGCACGTGATCTTGCGCAGTTAAAAGAGCTTGTATATGCCGCTCGCGGGCAGCAAACACTCCCTCTTCTTGATGCCAACCAATAAGCTCTAGTAATTTTTTACGCAACAAGTCTAAACCTGTACCCGCCTTGGCTGATAAGTAAATATGGGTTTTACCATCACACATTTCCAAGCGCGATGGTTGCGCTAACAAATCAATTTTGTTAAATATAAACAGGCGCGGAAGGTTAGGTGGCAGCTCATCTAAAATAGCCTGCTCTGCGGCTGTTAATCCAAGTTTGGCATCTAGCAAAACTAAAATGACATCGGCTTTTTGTATTTCGCCGCGAGTACGTGCGATGCCCATTTGCTCAATCACGTCGTCCGATTCGCGCAATCCAGCGGTATCTGAAATGTGTAATGGCACACCGCCAATTTGTATGGTTTGACGAATGACATCACGAGTTGTACCTGGCATCTCGCTTACCAAGGCAACCTCTTCTCCGCTTAACTGATTTAACAAGCTAGACTTGCCAACATTTGGTTGCCCAACCAGCACAACACGGACACCGTCTCTTAGCAAGCTACCTTGCTGAGCCAGCCTAAGAATTTGCGCTAGCTCCCGCTCTACGGCTAGCAAACCAACTTGTCTGTACTCTGTATCTGACGTATTTAGCTCTTCTTCTGGAAAATCAAGGTTAGCCTCAGTCTGCATACGCAATTCAATCAGCGTACTTACTAAGTAATAAATTGCTTGTGAAAACTCTCCCTGCAAAGAACGCATTGCACTACGTGCCGCCTGCGCAGTAGAGGCCTCAATAAGATCCGCAACACTTTCGGCTTGGGCTAAATCGAGCTTTTTATTCAAGTACGCACGCCGAGTAAATTCGCCAGGCTCGGCTAATCGCGCACCCAATTCAAGACAGCGTTGTAACAAGAGCTGCAACACTGCTGTGCCACCGTGTCCTTGTAGCTCTAAGACATTTTCCCCAGTATATGAATGTGGCGCGACAAAATACAAAGCAATGCCCTGATCAATAACTTGACCCTGCCCATCAATAAAGTTTCCATATTTGGCAAAACGAGGAGGAGGCAGCTCGCCTAAAAGCTCTAAAGCAATACGTGGCGCAGCTATTCCAGATACTCGTACCACGCCCACGCCGCCACGACCTTGCGCCGTGGCAATCGCGGCAATGGTATTAACGCTTGGCGACAGCACCTTTGCTCTGCGCTTCAGTTGAACGAGTAATGAACCACTGTTGTGCAATCGAAAGAATGTTATTTACAATTGAGTACAACACCAGGCCTGCAGGGAAAAAGAAAAAGGTGATACTGAATACAATCGGCATGATTTGCATCAATTTTGCCTGCATGGGATCGGGTGGCTTGGGATTCAACTTCATTTGAATAATCATACTTGCGCCCATTATCACGGGCAGAATGTAATATGGGTCGGGTGCAGATAAGTCCGTAATCCAACCGAAAAATGGCGCGTAACGCATTTCAACGCTTGCCAAAATCGACCAGTACAGCGCAATAAAAACAGGTATTTGAACCAACATCGGCAAGCATCCACCAAGTGGGTTTATTTTTTCTGTTTTGTACAAATCCATCATGGCGCGACTCAATTTTTCACGGTCGCCCTCATGTTGTTGTTTAATTTTTTCCAGCTTAGGTGCAACCAACTTCATTTTGGCCATTGATAAATAACTGGCTGCCGACAATGGAAAGAACAGCAATTTGATTAAACACGTTAATAAAATAATGGCAACGCCCCAATTGCCAGTCCAAGAATGAAACAAGTTCATTACCCAGAATAAAGGGGTTGCCAAAACAGTAAGCCAGCCATAATCAACGGTTAATCCTAAGCCTGGCGCTACTTTATCTAAAGTAGATTCTGCGGGCCCAGCATAAAGTGTTGAACCAACTGTTGTTTTTTCACCCGGCTTAATTGTTAACTCAGGCAAAACCACACCTACCGAATAGGCGTCTCCCTCAAGTTTACGTGTGAAATACTCCCGATTAACACCTTCTTTCGGCAACCAAGCCGCAACAAAATAATGTTGTAGCAACCCTATCCACCCATCCGTAGCCTGCTTTTGATATTCCGCCTTACCTTTTTCTATCTCAGCAAAATCAACTTTCAAAAACTTATCTTTATCCGTATAAACCGCAGCTCCCGTATAAGTTGGTAAAAAAACCGATCCACCTTCTGGTGCTACACTGTCTCGTATTAGCTGATAGTAACTACTTACATTAAAAGGTTGCTGACCGACATTTTCTAATTCATAGTTAACGCCAATTAAATAGCTATCCCTGTTAAAAGTGAGTACTTTGGTAACCTTTAAGGTTGACTCATTAGCCGCTTTCAAGCGAACTTGTAACTGATTTGTGTTTCCCGTTACGCTATATGCTTCCTGATCAGAAACAAACAAACTGTTGTGATTGGGCAATCCAGCCCCCAATAATCCAGTTTGTGCTATGTAGTTATGTGTTCCCTCGCCCTTGTGGAACAGCACTAACGGCTTAGTTTTATCTTGAGCATCAGGATGTTTTAGTAAAGCCAAGTAGTTAATATCGCCACCAACCGTATTAATTTCGGCTTCGATGAAATCCGACTTTACGTGGATTGTTTTACCTGTTAATTGTTGCGCGGGCGGTTGAGTTATTGCAGATTGATCAATGTTTATAACGGTTGAAGGCAATACTGCCGCAGACTCAACCGCTGTTTTGTTTTTGACTGTTTCGTTGCTGCGTTGAATATACTGCTCGGGATTCTGATAGCGTTGCCACCCATCCCAAACCAGTCCGAGCGAAAAAACAAAAATTAAAACTAAGAATAGCCGTTGGATGTCCATCGTTTAAATAAGGAAAATTAGGGCGCGGGATCATATCCGCCAGGATTGAATGGATTGCAACGAAACAGCCGCCGAATACTGAGTTTTCCGCCGATTAACACACCATGCTTATTTATTGCTTCACAGGCATATTCCGAACAGCTTGGCGTAAATCTACAAGTGGGCACATGATGCGGGCTAATAAAATATTGATAAGCCCATATCAGCTTAATGGCTAATCTGCGCATTTAATTTTTATTTGATCAAACAAAATACCTAAGTTATTAGGATTCACCGTATTCATTTCAGAATGTGCATTTTTTACCAACACCACCAAATCTAAACCGCTAGCCTTAATTGAGTGTTGGCGAAAAGTTTCTCTAATAACTCGTTTTATTTTATTTCGATCAACTGCTCGTGGAAATTTTTTTTTACTGGCAATAATGCCAAGCTTAGAATTTTCAATAGTGCCTATAGAAAAAAAAACCTTTAACTGCTTGTCCGTGACTTTTTCTGCGCACAAAACATGTTTATAGCCCAGATTGCGAAGTAATCGGCTATTTTCAGAAAAACTTGCTGATTTAATTCTACTACACCGCAAGCCTTACACGACCTTTTGCGCGTCTTGCTCGAATAACTGCACGACCACCCCGTGTTTTCATGCGTACCAAAAATCCATGGGTGCGCTTCCGTTTAGTAACTGATGGTTGATATGTACGTTTCATGTTTTGCCCCTTTAGGTATCTGTAAAGCCCTCTATTACAAAGCTTCGCAAAGTTTGTGTCAAGACAAATTTATATCCTCTCCTCAACATAAACAACTTCTATCTATCGTTTAGTTATCAACAAATTTCGTCGTTTTAGGTTATGCTTGCAACCTAAATTATGCCTCCTTTGGCGTAATCAGCGTATAGCCTCCCTAATTCTTTCGGTTTCCTTGAAAAATATTATGCAGCACACATTATTTTGGGATGCCTGTCTTCAACAATTTGAAAAGGCATTATCTTCCCAACAATATAATTCATGGATAAAACCATTAACTCTTGTTAAAGAAAATGATGCTTTTATTATTACCGCGCCAAATAGTTTTACACTTAAGTTAATACAAGAACGTTTTTTACCGGAAATTGTTCGTATAGCGAAGTCGATTTTTTCTGAGCTTCCCTTGTTTGAGTTTCGTATAATTGAGCAAACCGCCAACAAATTAGCAACTCCCCATACTCAAACCGCCAAAGCGATCGTCATAGAACCAAAAGCAAAAACCGAAACTCAATTTCGTGGCTATGGAAAACTAAATCCCAGTCTTTCTTTTGATAGTTTTGTTTCTGGAAAAGCAAATCAGTTGGCTTTTGCAGCCGCAACCCAAGTTACCAACCAACCAGGAACATCCTATAACCCTTTATTTATTTATGGGGGTGTCGGTTTAGGTAAAACTCATTTGTTACACGGTATTGGTAATCAAATCCGCAGCAATAATCCTGAAGCAAAAATAAGCTACATGCATGCTGAACGTTATGTAGCAGATGTTGTGCGTGCTTATCAAACAAGCAAGTTTGAAGAATTTAAGCAATTTTATCATTCGCTTGATGTTTTACTAATTGATGATATTCAGTTTTTTGCAGGAAAAAACAAAACGCAAGAAGAGTTTTTTTACACTTTTAACGCACTTGTAGATACTCACAAACAAATCATATTAACCAGTGATACCTTTCCTAAAGAAATTGTCGGGCTAGAAAGTCGTTTAGCTTCCAGATTCAGTTGGGGACTTACGATAGCTATTGATCCACCAGAATTAGAAATGCGTGTCGCTATTTTATTAAAAAAAGCCTCTGTATCTGGTTATTTTCTTGATGAAGCAGTTGCTTTTTTTATTGCTAAACACATAAATTCAAATATTCGAGAACTTGAGGGTGCATTAAAACGTGTTGAGGCTTTTGCTAAGTTTCATCAACAGGCTATTACAATAGAAGCCGCCAAAGTGGCATTGAGTGATATTTTAGTTGTTCAAAATCGTTCTATTTCAATAGAAAATATTCAAAGAACCGTTGCAGACTATTACCGAATTAAAGTTACTGATTTACTTTCTAAAAAAAGAATGCGTGTGTTTGCTCAACCAAGACAAATTGCTATGTCTTTGGCTCGCGAGCTAACAACAATGAGTCTTCCAGAAATAGGTGAAAGTTTTGGGGGAAAAGATCATTCAACCGTTATTCATGCTTGTAAAACCATTTCAACAAGAAAAACTATTGATGCAAACATAGATGCCGATTACAAAACTATACTTAGAACACTGAAGGGATAGTTGTATATTTTCTGTTTATACTTTGTGTATTAAC
>JBEBKA010000098.1:0-5788 GCA_040079595.1 Gallionella sp. | reverse complement strand
AAAACGCCCCTCCAGAAATGGTGGGGCGTTTTGCTTTGGGCGGCAGTGAAGCTAAATCGGTACTTCTTCTACTGCAAAGATACGGCGGTGCTCTCTGATTGTTGGCGCGCGTTTAAAATTACCCAGTCGTGCGCGGTGTAAAACTACCCAGAGTGAAGGTTGCCTAAAAGTGGCAGACCTGTTGATAAGTGTAACGCAATTTCTTGCAGAAAGTCGCGTGGAGAAGCGACTCGAATCTTTTCCCCACGCAACTAACAGTTAGAACGGTTCGATCTGCTCACGTAACTTTTTCTCGCGTTCTTTGATGCGAGATTTTGCGTTATCGCTGCTGCGCAGAAATCGATGTGACTCATTGCCGGTTTCCACAATGTGGCAGTGATGCGTCAATCGATCCAAGAGTGCTGTCGTCATCTTTGCATCGCCGAAGACACTGGACCACTCACCGAAATCCAGATTCGTCGTGATCATCACGCTGGTGTGCTCGTAGAGCTTGGATAACAAGTGGAACAGCAACGCACCGCCAGCCTGACTGAACGGCAAATAACCCAACTCATCCAGAATGACCAAGTCCATGCGCATCAAGCTCAATGCTAGGCGACCTGCTTTGCCTGCTGCCTTCTCCTGCTCCAGCAAATTGACTAAATCAACCGTCGAGTAAAATCGCACACGCTTACTGTGTTGGGTGATACCCGATATACCCAATGCCGTCGCCAAATGTGTTTTCCCCGTTCCCGGACCGCCGATGAACACGACGTTGTGTCCCGCTGCGGTGAAGGAGAGATCGACTAATTCCATGATTAGGCTGCGATCCACTTTCGACTCTTCAAACACGAAGCCCGCCAGATCACGATGCATCGGAAACTTGGCAGACTGCATCTGGTAACTGATCGAGCGCATGACACGATCGGTATGTTCCGCGTCCAGCAGGTGTTCAATCAGCCAATGTGACGCATCCATTGTGGCGGATTTACCTTGTGCCAGGATGTCTTCCCATGCCGACACCATGCCATACAGACGGAGTTCTTTCAGTTCAAGGGCTACGTTACGCATGGCTCACCTCCACACGCAAACTGTCGTAACGACTCGGATCGGCAATGGGCGGTTCATTGACCTGTAAGCGGCTCTCGACTTGTTGTGGCAACGCAACGGGTTTAAGACGATTCAACACGTTCTCGATGTGTTCAGCACTGGGATTGCCAGACTCCAATACCAACTCGACCGCCACCATCACGGCTTCTAACCCGGACTTTGGAACGGATGCCAGTACCCTGGCCATCATCCGATCACCACCTTCACGCTTGAGTAGGAGGCTGCGCAAACGTTGCAACGGGGTCGGCATATCCACAAACGGCGCGCCATTTCGCAGTGCGCCCGGTTTTCTTTCAATCAACGGGATGTAATGTTGCCAATCGTAGTGGGTCTTGTTGCGCTCGAAACTGCGGGGATGACTCGCGACGACGGTATCCTGCGCGACGAACTCAAGGTGAGTTGGGTAGATGTGGATGCTGACCACTTGCCCAACCAGTTCGCAAGGTACAGAGTAACGGTTACGATCTTCAATCACCAAACAAGTACTCGATACTTTGCCGAAGGTCTCGACGTAACCGTCAAAGGGCGTAACCATCGGCATGAGGCTCGGCTGTTCGTGTTCGAGCATCTCGGCGATGGTCATATCTTCGTACTCTGTGTGCCGCAACGCTTGCCACAGTGCACGACAGCGCGCCAACAACCAAACGTTAAGTTCATCGAAGGAGCTGAATTGCTCTTGAGCCGCTTCCTGCCAGATGCGACGACGGCTGTCCTGGACGTTCTTCTCGACGACACCTTTCTCCCAGCCACTGGCAACGTTACAGAAATCCGGGTCGAACAGGTAGTGAGATGCCAGCGCACTAAAGCGTGTATTGATAATGCGCAATTTGCCTTTCTTTACCTTGTCGACAGCGGTCTTCATGTTGTCATAGATGGCCTCGGCGTGGAATGCCGCCCAACGCGGTGAAGGATCGTGTATGGGCATCGAACAGCATTTCATGCCGTTGTGTCGGATAGGCTTGCACAACAAACGCGCGGCTGGCACAGAGTTTCAGATGCGAGGCCATGATCTTGTGCCAGATGCCCCCAATTACCAAATGCTCTTCGCTCCAGTCAAATTGGAAGGCTTCACCCAATTCAAAGTGCAGCGGGACATAGGCATTGACCACCGCTTGCCCACTTTGTTGTCGCCAGTTACGGATGAATTCTGTGACGCGACTGTAGTCGCCAGTGAATCCTGCTGTTTGAAGTTCGGCAAAGAGTTTGAGTGCCGTGCGCCGATCCCGCTTCGGTCGCCTGGCATCCGTCTCCAGTGCTTTAGTCAGTTGCGTTGCGTAGGGCGCGATCTTGGTGTGTTCGGCTGTGCGTCGCCGATATTTCGGCTCCGTCGCTTCTGCTGCCTTCAACCAATTTCGGATGGTCTTGCGGGTGAAACCGGTGCGGCGTTCTATCTCCGATAACGATAGTCCAGCGCGGTAATACATCCGTCGAATTATGCCTAGTTCTTTCATGGTGATCATCTCCTGTTAGTCCTGCTCAAAAAAAGAGCAGGTAGGTTAATCACCCTGGGTAGTGCGCGTCGCGCATTAACTACATATTTCGGGTACTTTTATTCGCGTACCAACACTCTGATCGCATAACGATCCGTTATGCCTGTGATTCGGTATGCCGGACTTCCCAGACTTTTGCAACCATCCGACCTTTTAGTCGGGGGTATTTGGAGTGTATAGCAGAGCTGATGATGGGTTGCGCTTACGCGCTATGCAGCTTCAACATTGCCGCTTCGATTTTGCCTTCGATGATGAGGTGTGCCGTGTGATGGGCTTTGTGCATAGCATCGTTTATCAACCCACGATCTTCTGCACGGGGATTACCCAGCACATAGCTGGATACTTCGTTGCGCTCGCCGGGATGCCCGATGCCGAAACGCAGCCGCCAAAAATCTTTAGTGCCGAGATGCGCGATGATGTCCTTGAGCCCGTTATGTCCGCCATGACCACCGCCCATTTTCAGGCGCGCTGTGCCGGGCTGCAAGTCCAATTCGTCATGTACGACCAAAATTTCGGCGGGCTCAATTTTGTAAAACTGGGCGAGTGCGCCAACGGCGCGACCGCTGTGGTTCATAAAGGTTTGCGGCTTGAGCAATAACACGTCATGCCCGTGCGACATGCCCCTCCCTGTGATGCCGTGAAATTTTGCTTCGCTTTTGAAGTTTATTTTCTGTGATTGGGCAAGTTCGTCCACCCACCAGAATCCGACGTTGTGGCGGGTATTTTCGTATTCGTGTCCTAGATTACCCAGACCCACAATGAGGCGTATCACGTTCGATGTTCCTTATACATATCATAAAAAAACCCGCCATGCTCTTCAGCACTGGCGGGTTTTATACCACGAATAAATTTACTTGGCTTTCTTCGCGGTGGGTGCTGCGGCAGCGGGTGCAGCACCCGCTGCCGCAGGAGCAGTTTCAGCAGTAGCTGCTGCTTCGACTTCCACCGCGCCACGTGGCACTTGCACTGTCGCCACCACCGCTTCTGCAGTATGTGTACCGTGCGCAGAGATTTCTACGCCTTTAGGCATCACCAAATCTGCAACGTGGATGGAATGACCAATTGCCAAGTTTGCCAAGTCAACCTCAATGAATTGTGGCAAATCTTTTGGCAGGCAAGTGACATCCAGTTCGTTCATCACGTGACTGATTTTACCGCCACCTAATTTAACACCTGGTGCAATATCCGCATTTTTGAAGTGTAACGGCACTTTGATGTGCATTTTTTTCTTCAAGTCAACACGCTGAAAGTCAACGTGTTGAACTTGTTGACGGAACGGGTGCATCACGAAATCGCGCAACATTACTGGCTCGTCTTTGCCATCCAACACCAGTGTCAATACTGATGCGTGGAACGCTTCCGAGCGCAGTTTGTGATAGATTTCATTGTGATCGATGTCGATCATGTTGGCATCGCCCGCGCCATACACCACGCCTGGTACGCGACCGGCGTGACGCAGACGGCGGCTCGCACCCGTACCTTGCGTACTACGAATTTTTGCATTGATTTCAATTGTCATGTTACTTCTCCAAAAAACAAAATCGTCCGCGACCAGACGATTTTTACCAGGTGGACATCCCCATGATGACCACTCAACTTACTCGGCAAATAACGAACTAACCGACTCGTCGCTGTTAATGCGCCGTATCGTTTCTGCCAATAATTCTGCGGTACTCAACTGACGTATGCGTTTGCAGTTACGTGCAGCTTCACTCAATGGAATAGTGTCTGTCACCACCAACTCATCCATTGCCGAACTTTCAATGCGGCTGATTGCCGGGCCCGACAAGACTGCATGGGTACAATACGACACTACACGTGCCGCACCTTTTTCCTTCAAGGCATTGGCTGCTTCACATAAAGTATTCGCGGTATCGACCATGTCATCCATGATGATACAAGTACGCCCTGCCACATCACCAATGATATTCATCACCTTTGCCACGTTTGGCTTGGGACGACGCTTGTCGATAATCGCCAAGTCCGCATCCAGTTGTTTCGCCAAGGCGCGCGCGCGCACCACCCCACCCACATCAGGCGACACCACAATCAGGTTGGGATAATTATTTTTCCACACGTCCGACAACAAAATCGGGCTGGCGTAAATGTTATCCACGGGAATATCGAAGAAGCCTTGAATCTGGTCGGAGTGCAAATCCATGGTCAGCAAGCGATCCACGCCTGCGCCCGTCAACATATCCGCCACCACTTTCGCAGTGATTGCAACCCGCGCTGAACGCGGACGACGATCTTGGCGCGCGTAGCCAAAATAGGGCATCGCAGCGGTAATACGCCCGGCGGAAGCACGTTTCAGCGCGTCCACCATCACCATCACTTCCATCAAATTGTCGTTGGTGGGTGCGCATGTCGATTGCAACACAAACACGTCTTTGCCGCGCACGTTTTCCAGCAACTCGACCATCACTTCACCGTCGGAAAAACGCCCGACGGTGGCTCGTCCGAGATGAATATGTAAACGCTGAGCAACTGCCTCCGCGAGCTTGGGATTGGCATTGCCAGTGAAGACCATCACGCTGTCGTAGGACACTTGCAACCCCTTAAAAAATCAAATGCAAGGACACTTGGCCTTGCGTATGGTGGCTGAGGAGGTAGGGATCGAACCTACGAATGCCGGAATCAAAATCCGGTGCCTTACCACTTGGCGACTCCCCAATTACTTCATTCAAACACCCAATCATGCAACGGATGTGTTGTTAAACCTTGCGCGACGACTCCACGCATCCCCTTCGGTAACGCTTGCAATGCCGCTTCGGCGGCACTTTGACTGATGAACTCGGCAAATACACAAGCCCCGGATCCCGTCATTTTTGCTTCGCCAAAACCACCCAGAACAGCCAAGCAATTCGCCACTTCAGGGTAGAGATCGCACACCACAGACTGCAAGTCATTACGAAGCGTCAGCTTTTGACGACTTTCGAGGGCGCGCATTGTGATGGAAACGGTATCGCGTGTCAATTCTGGATGCGTAAAAACCTCCGCCGTCGGCACATGCACGGGCGGGAATAGCACCACATACCAAGCATCGGGCAAAGAATAGGCTTGCAACTGCTCGCCCACCCCCTCGGCAAAAGCGTTTTCACCAAAGATAAATACGGGAACATCCGCCCCAAGCCGCAGGCCAAGCTGCATCAACCGCTCACGCGACAAACCAAGTTCCCATAAGCGGTTCAGCGCAATCAGAGTGGTGG
>JBEBKA010000097.1:0-6038 GCA_040079595.1 Gallionella sp. | reverse complement strand
GTTGATACTTGAAGACTTGTCAATACAAGCCACAATACTAATTTTGATTTCCGCATTATTTTCGCCTTACTTTAAGATTTCAATTGTTAATGACTATTTCGTAAATATATTTTCAATCAGCACTTAAAGCCCTGAAATATATTCAGCTAGTGCATCAAGCTCCGCATCATTGAGGCGTTGCACCATGATATTCATTACGCCACCAGGGCTGTTACTGCGATCACCCAAACGGAAGTTAACGAGCTGTCCTAACAAGTAGTCTTTATGTTGACCACCCAATACTGGAAAGGCTGCGTTATCGGGCGTTTTGCCTTTGCCTGTTACGCCGTGGCACTGCGCGCAAGCAACCAACATCCTCGACATGTCACCATTCAAAAATAAATCCTTGCCCATTTGATTGTTCAATCCCACGCCACCGCCATTCATCATCGGCTGGTGGGCAAAGAAAGCAGCAATATCGGATAACTCATCTTCGGTAACCGTTGCTGCCACCGCGCCCATGATTTGATGGGTGCGAATCCCCGCTTGGTAATTGCGTACCTGTTTGGCGATATAGCCGCCATATTGACCCGCCAGCTTGGGAATGAGCGGCTCTGTACTATTACCCGTTTCACCATGGCAACCTTGGCACAGTGCGGCTTTTTCTTGCCCGGCTACAGGGTCACCTTTGCCACCACGCTGCTTGAGTGCTGCTGCGCTGGCAAAATCGGCCAAGGGTGAATTCGCCGCTGTGGTGACTTGTGTATTTACCACAGCCGCAGGGGCAGGTTGATCTTTGGGTTTTTTGGGTTTTTCAGCGGCAAAAGTGGCTGAGGAAGCAATAAAAAATGCAAGCGCAAGACTTGCAGCTGTGTTGGTTTTGGGGTGAAACATGTTGGTCATCCTCACGTCGTTTTTTATGATTGTGTTATCGGCAACTGTAGTCCTCAATTGCGTCGCCAAAATCAGTACGGCCACCGTTGCGGACTACCCTGAACTGCTATGTCGTTCCAGCACACAAAACACTTGAGCTGCAACTCATGAGGCGAATCCTAACCCAAACGACACCCAATTGGCAAAGTATGTTTCTAAGGTTTTTTATAGTTCATTGCTACTGGGTTTATCTCGTGTCTTTGGGAGTTTTGTACTAATCGCCCCATATAAACATTGTACGAACTTACTCAACCTTTGGGATAATCACCACATGATTGCTTACCTGATCCGCCGTATTCTTTACGCCATTCCCATTCTCATCGGAGTGAACCTGCTTACCTTCGCCTTGTTTTTTGTAGTGAATACGCCAGAGGATATGGCGCGAATGCAGCTAGGCGTAAAGCGCGTTACGCCCGATGCCATTGAAAATTGGAAACAGCAACACGGTTACGATAAACCACTGATGCTCAATGTGTCGGCAAGTGGGTTAGGAAAAATCACCGACACTATTTTTTGGCAAAAGTCTGCCACGATGTTTTCTTTGGACTTCGGTTTTTCCGATGACGGGCGCAACATTACACGCGAAATACAAATGCGCATGTGGCCGAGCTTAATCATTGCATTGCCGACTTTTTTAATCGGATTAGCGGTGAGCATCAGCTTTGCGTTGTTGCTGGTGATGTTCCGCGCCACGGCTTTTGATTGGGCAGGCGTGGCATTGTGTGTGGTGCTGATGTCCATTTCCAGCTTGTTCTACATTATTGGCGGGCAATTTGTCATCAGCAAGCTGTGGCAGCTTGTGCCGATTTCCGGTTATGCCGAGGGGCTGAGCAGCTTTAAGTTTGTAGTGTTACCGGTTGTGATTGGCGTGGCGGGTGGAATCGGCGCAAGCACACGTTGGTATCGCACGATATTTTTAGAGGAGATGGGCAAAGATTATGTGCGCACGGCACGCGCCAAAGGCTTGTCGGAATTGCGCGTGCTTTTCACCCACGTATTAAAAAACGCGATGATTCCGATTCTAACGGGGGTGGTGGTGGTTATTCCTTTGCTGTTTATGGGCAGCTTAATCAGCGAATCGTTTTTTGGTATTCCAGGCTTGGGCAGTTACACCATAGACGCGATTAACTCACAAGACTTTAGCATCGTGCGTGCCATGGTTTTTCTGGGTTCGGCGTTGTACATCACGGGGCTGATATTGACAGACATTTCTTATACATTGGTTGATCCGCGAGTGAAGTTGCAATGAGCTTCATGCCCGTTATTTTATGGAGTGATGCCTTGGTGTTTTTGCTCTTGGCGGTAGGTTTGGTGGCGACGAGATTTATACGGCAGCGCGAACACTTATTATTACCATGGCGGCGTGTGGCGAAAAGCAGCGTGGCAATGGTGTCGCTGTTGGTACTCACGTTATTTTTTGTGGTGGGACTTCTGGATACCCTGCATTATCGCGTCGCATTGTCCGAAAAAAGTGCGGGTGAAGTGGTGTATTCGCCTGAGGTATTAAGCGTGTTCGATAAACTCGTAACACCGCTGCGACTTAACAACGAAAAAACTTATTCTGCGCCGCTGGCGGTAAATTTGTATGCGAAAGAAACGATCACCGATACACAAGGGAAAATTTCGCGTGAATTTCCCCGCTTGAAATTTGGCGGGGCGCATTTGACAAATGAATCGCAACGCGACACCGATGTGTTAAAACGTGTGTGCTTAGGTGGACTCGCTGGCTTGTTAGTCAGTGCATTATTGCTGCTTGTAGTGAGGAAGTGGATAGCTCGACGCGCAGTATCAGCTGCCATTCTCATGCTGGCTACGCTTTTCGGAATCATTCTTTATCTTGCTGATGGCTACCACGTACTCGGTACGGATAAAGTGGGGCAAGACATACTCTACCTCTCCTTAAAAAGTATACGCACAGGGCTGATTATCGGCACGGTCACCACACTGGTTACCCTGCCTATCGGGATTTTTCTCGGCATTGCTGCGGGTTATTTTCGCGGTTGGGTGGACGATGTGATTCAGTATGTTTACACCGTGCTGAGCTCTATCCCCAGCGTGTTACTCATTGCCGCCGCCGTTTTGATTATGCAGGTCACGATTGAAATGCACCCCGATTGGTTTGACACGTCCGCCTCACGCGCAGATTTACGCTTGGTTTTTTTATGTCTGATTTTGGGGATGACAAGTTGGACGGGTTTATGCCGCCTGTTGCGTGGTGAGACGTTGAAGCTGCGCGAAATGGAATATATACAAGCGGCACAATCGTTTGGCGTGTCATCAATGCGTATTTTAACGACACACATCATGCCGAATGTCATGCACATTATTTTGATTGCACTGGTGATGGACTTCAGCGGCTTAGTGTTGGCCGAAGCCGTGTTGTCTTATGTGGGGGTGGGGGTTGACCCCTCGATGATTAGTTTCGGCACCATGATTAACGGGGCAAGACTGGAAATGGGGCGTGAGCCAATGGTATGGTGGGCATTAGCTTCCGCCTTTTGCTTTATGTTGGTGTTGGTACTCGCGTCAAATTTGTTTGCCGATGCCGTGCGCGATGCATTTGACCCACGCCTGAATCGAACCGTTTAACCATTCAATTCAGAAGTAGGGCTCACACCCGCAGCTCAATCTGTGCGGGCGCGTGCGACCCGCCTGTTAACCCTGCCAACTCCTATCAGGCGGTGCAAATTCCAAATCGATGGGTGGGGTAAACGATACACCTTGATTGACGGTGTTTTGCAATACCAATGCTTGGGTGAGTTGCTCATGGGTAATCACTTTTTCCGTGACCAAATAAGCCCCAAATCGACCATGTTGATTGGGGTCGAAATGCGCCAAACAGTGATGCAAGCTCTCCGGAGAAATCATCTCTAAATCAATCAACACATCTCCTAACAGATGGCGTTCGCCCAAAATATTATCGGAGGAAATAGCTGGGCTATTGTCCCGATATAGGGCGTGGGTGGGATTGAGTGTGCGCCCTAAAATTTGAATAGTTTTCCACGATTGATGATCTTGCGGGTTGTAGCGTAAGAATGCACGAGCATTATTTTCAAATTCATGCTCATTCTTAAGTGATGAATGAATTGCGAGTACAAGCAGCCAAGCCTCCGATTTTTTCGGGTGATCGACCAGTAATTCTTGCAGAATTTTGATGGCGCGCAGCGGGTGATTGAAGGCGGCATAAAGCTGCGCTTCCTCAATAATGGCATCCACTTCCGAATGTGGGTTGTCGCTTGGCTGCGGTGGTCGAATTTCTGCGTAAACAGAGAGTTGGGCAGGAGTAGGGACTGTTTTAGCCGCAACCGCATCTTGAGCCATGGCTCTAACCTTGGTGGTAAATTCGCCAGGTGCTGGGGCAACAACTGGCTGAGGCTCGGCTGGAGCTGGCTGAAATGACGTAGGCTGGGCAATTTCCTGCGCAACTTGTACAGGCTCTATAGCGTTTTGGATAGGGCGAATACTGATAATTTCCGGCTTATCTTGGATGGGCATGCTGGCAGATTTTTCATCCGCATAACGTCGCAGCCCCCACACCACACCGAGTATCGCCAAGCTCAGCAAGCCTAACTGCCAAGCCCATGTACGCCAATCAGCTGGCTGTTGCAAGACTGTTTTGGTGGGTATTTTAGCGGGTGCAGAAGCAGCAATAATAGGGGTGTTGGTCATGCTTTCGGTTGTGACACCTGCGGTTGATTCACTGGCGAGGCTCACGCGCGCAGGTGCAGCTCCCAGTTGTGCAAACTGAGACTTCATGGCAACGATGTCATCTTGCAGTGCCAAGATGCTTGCCATCTGGTCATCCGAATCAAGCAATTTTTGTTTGGCGAGCAAGAATGATCGCTCCTCGTCGCTGATTTTTCCGATACGGGAAGCATCAATCATGTCGCCAGAAATCTTCAGCTGGAATGCCCCAACATCATTATTCGTTGGGGCATTCCGAGGTGTTTTCAATGCTCTTGAATGATTGTGGCTGCGAGGTTTAAGGGCGGATGGCGCGATGGTGAAATTGGCAGCAGGTGCAGCGGCAATATTATTGGTTGGCGAATTGGTTTGTGTAGCAGTTGGCTGGGCAACGGATTCCGCCGCTGGTGCAAGGTTAGGATCGGCAGCTGCGACGACAGGTTCTGGCAACAGTGCGTTAGTATCAATGTCGGGCAATATGGTAAAGGTTCGGGTGAGACTCCCTTCACCCAGGCACTGAACATGCAGCCTGAATTTGGCGAACACCTCGTTGAATGGCTTGCGCGAACTCAATAATACGCGCGGTCTCCCAGCATTGTTTTGAATGGAAAGATTAGTATTGCTTGCGCTGAGGTATTGATTGGCATCCTCAGTGGCTGCGTCGGGCGCAACCAGCGAGACGCAACTGCTGTCGATATGTTCATTGGCAGAGGTAGTTAGTGCCACTTCCGCACGCAGCGGCTGCCCCAATTTGCTCACCGATACGATGTCGCCAATTTGCACGGCTTGTGCGAGGCAAGGGGTAAGCAAGAATGCGCTTAATACGATTTTGCGTAACGGCTGAAGAAATAGCGGGCGGGAAAATAAGTCAATGAAAAGCCAATTCAACTTGCGATAGGTGCAAAACTTCATCCTGCCTAGCCCTTAAAGTGAGTGCCAAATCTCATGCTGATAAGCAATTGAAATTAGGGTTGTTTATGCGATTTTTTCGAGTAACGGCACGAGTATCCCATACCGTTGAATTGTTTGGCAACCTGATTTTTGCCCGTACAATGGCGCGGTTAAAAGGAAAGCCGTAATGAATGCAGTGCTGGAGGTCACGAATCTGAAAACTTGCTTGCCTAATCGCATCGCGATTGTGGACGGAATTTCGTTTGTCATTGAGGCGGGTGAAACGTTTGCATTGCTGGGTGAATCGGGTTGCGGCAAGTCCATGACTGCGCTGTCGTTGATGCGACTTTTGCCTGATGGCGTGAAGCATGCCGATGGGATGGTTCAACTGGATGGGAGCTTCCTGAATCAGTTAACCGAGCGCGAGATGAGTGAGGTGCGCGGCGGCAAAATGGCGATGATTTTTCAAGAGCCTGGGTTGAGTTTGAACCCCGTGATGCGCGTGGGCGATCAAATTGCTGAAGTGTTTCGGTTGCATCAGCCCCCTCTCC
>JBEBKA010000096.1:0-6668 GCA_040079595.1 Gallionella sp. | reverse complement strand
AGATTGTATTCAATTTTTGAAATCTAAAAAACAGCACCAATCTTGCCTTGCCTTTGTGTCTGAGTTTATTTTTAGTCACGCTAAACGCGCCATAGATGCGCTGTAGAACGTGTGTGGATTATATCTGCGAAGCGCGTGATTCCCAAATGAACGCACTTGCTCTTTAATAATGATGGCTAAGTCAACGTCCGCTGTGCCACACTTCTTGCCAGTGGACTCCCCGCCACATCCGTGATGCCATTACCCAACTTCTAATGTTTTCATGAAACACCTCTCAATACATAACAATTTTATTCCGCACGGATAATTCAGACTAGGTGGCGGCTAACTCAACCCGCAATTTTTTTCCCAGCACAGAAGCTGCACTGGATAGCGTGGTGAGCGTGAGGCTGGTATCCGTTGCATCCAGCAGCCGATTATTAAGAGCGGCTCGACTGGTGCGCATCTTTTTTGCCGTCGAAGATTTGGTGAGGTTCTGCGCTTGCATCTCACTGTCAATTTGACAGGTGATGACACACTTAACTACTACCGCTGTGGCTTCGTCCAGCATGGCTTCTTCACTCAGAAAGTCATCGAAGTTACTGCCTATGTTTTTTGCTTTCATCATTCGCTCTTCATTCTGTCTTTTGCTACTTTCAAATCGGGTTGGGGTGTTGCTTGAGATTTTTTAATAAACCCATGTAATAGAAGTAGCTGATAAAACCGTGAGCCGCCCATGCCTGCTACACGCTCAGTTTCATTTGGTCGTAACGTTTCATCTGAGTTTGTAATAGCTTGAAATGGGTGTTCGTTAAGTTAGCCATTGTCGGTTCGAAGCTCTCTGGTCGCTTCGCGCAACACGTGAAGTGCCGAGCGCAGAAAGAGTGTGGCAAGAGCCAATCCAACCAAAATGTCAGGCCAACCGGAATGGGTTAACCAAACGCCTGCGGCGGCAAGTAATACCGATATGTTGGCAATAATGTCGTTACGGGAACACAGCCAAACCGAGCTCATATTGATGTCATCCGCACGATGCCGCCAGAGCAGAAAAAAGCACGTGCCATTCGCGGCAAGAGCGAGCAAACCGATTGCACCGATCATCTCGAATACAAGAAGCTGCGGGAGACTAATGCGCGTAAGCGCGTTATGTAGAAGCCACTACATCACTGGCAGATTCGGCTAATCTGCCAGGCGGCGTAGGCTAATGTTTTGGCAGACTCATAAATTTACACCAGCTTTCCGCAGCAAGGGTAACAACAGAAAATAACAACCCACTGTCGCACCCGCCGACAATCCCAAACTGAGCCAGAATCCAATCCCTTGCTTCAGCAGAAGCGGCAGGATTAAAAATAGAGCCAAAGAAGGAATGACCAGCCAAAAAATTTGCACCGACAGGTCTGCAATCCGTTCAGGGGGTGCGGACTCCCAATGCAGCCAGACGAAAGCCAGCACGGAGGTCAGTGGCAGTGCTGCAACCAGTGCCGCAAACCCTGTGCTGCGCTTCGATATTTCTGTGATAGCAACAATTAGCAAAGCAGAAATAGCAACCTTGAGAACGTAATAAAGCATGATGGTTTCCCCTTTTGCAATTCGGTCTATAGTTTATCTTGCTTGCAATTCTCTCTGAGCTTGCCGTATCACTGAAACAGCGGACGAAATTGCACCGCAAGGGTACTCCGATTTGCTAAGTGCCAAGGCACTTGCAAAGTCGTAGCAAGGCTTGCCATACCCAATGCAACTAAGAGATCAGGTCAGCTTGAACCCGTTATAAAAACTGCAAAGGCTGCGCACATGACTGCCACATTGCCATCATCGTGCGTGGTTCTCCGCAAGCTCCTCATCAACCAACGCCTTCAACTGATCAAAACCAAAACTCGGCAGCGGCTTACTGTTGACAAAATATTCGGGTGTCATGGTGACGTTCAGTGTCTTCGCATCAGCGAGGTCTTGCGCGATCACATTAGCAATTTCGGGAGAGGTCATATCGAAGGCCATCTGCTCCATGTTCAAACCGATGCCGCCGAGCAGCCTCCACACCTCATCTACGTTTGCAGCATGGTGCTGAGTCCATTGGCTTTGCTTTGCAAACAAAAGCTCAAGTGCTGGCCAGAGCTTTCCCTGACGACGCGCGGCTTCTAGCATGGCGACTACTTTATCTGAACCCGTGTGAAATGGGGCGTAACGCAGCACGATGCGAATCTTGTCGGGATTGGCAGCCATCATCTGCTTGACCATTGGGTAAAAGTCTCGGCAGGTTTCGCAGGCTGGATCAAAAAACTCGACAATAACCACTGGAGCATCGGACTTGCCCACGGACGGCGAGTGCATGCGAATCAGTGCAGTGCGATTCGTTTCGACAAGTTGATCGGCGGCCTTTTCTTTCTGACCGGTATAGAACAGGATGCCCGCAACGAAAGCCAATAGCAGAGCAATTGCGGAAATGGAGAAGAGGGTTTTCTGTTTCATTTTGAACCTTTGAAATATGTTGTGAGAAGTAACGCTACGACCAGTGAAAACGAAAGTACGGACAAGAGCGGGATGGTTACGAAACCGAACCATACCACCGTGACGTTAGAACACGGCACGCCCTGTTGGCAGGGTTTGATGCTCTCTGGTATCCAACCGGCGATTAGCGCAAGATGAAACAGTGCCAACCCCAAGCCCGCGAGTGCCAACGGCAAGGCATAGCGCACAACACGCGGATCGAAGGGAAACAATCCGGCAGCGAGTACTAAAACCAGTGGAAACATGGCGATCCGCTGATACCAGCAAAGTACGCAGGGCGTGTTGCCCATCACCTCGCCGAGAAACAAAGCACCGAGCGTCGAAACCGTGGCAATCAGCCATGCACTGAAAATCAGTGTCCATCCGATGGAAGTAGTGTTGGGCATGGCATCAATACGTTCAGGGGCTCTTGTGAAATTCATTTTTTAGTATCCACCGTCATTTTAAGCAAGCACATGCCATTGAGTACAACAATCAGGCTAACTCCCAAATCAGCGAAAACCGCCATCCAAAGCGTGGCTTTGCCCGCGAGTGCCAGGACGAAGAATGAAGAATATCGCGGCGTAATAAAGCATGACGGCTTCTCCTTTTACTATTCAGCCTGCAACTGATTTTGTTTGTAACTCTCTCCGAGCTTGCCGTATCACTGAAACAGCAGACGAAATTGCAAGGCTTGCCATAGCCACTGCCACAAAGAGATCAGGCCAGCTTGAACCCGTTACAAAAATACCCAAGGCTGCCGACATGACCGCCACATTGCCGATGGCATCATTGCGGCTGCACAGCCACACCGAACGCATATTCGCATCGCCTTCTCGATACGCATAAAGCAACACGGCAACGGTGACATTCGCCATGAGCGCAAGCAAAGCAATCAAACTCATCGTCAGCGGCTCAGGCGTTGTTCCGTGAAAAAGATCCCACGTCACTTTTACCAGCACCAGCACACCAAACGCGCCCATAGATAATCCTTTGAGCATTGCCGCGCGTGCGCGCCACGTTATCCCCATCGATAGCACCAGCAGGGATATGCCGTAATTGGCGGCATCGCCCATAAAGTCCACTGAATCCGCCAGCAAAGAAACGGAACTAGCCAATGAGCCGCCCCAAATTTCAACCAGAAACATGACAGTGTTAATGATGAGTGCCGCCCATAACACGCGGCGATAACGCGGCGTGTTTGCAGTGACGGACTCACAGTTATCATCGTGACAGTGTGTACTCATATTTTTCCCCAAGTTAGGTGTATCACTAAATCATGCACGCCATCACCAAGAGTCAAGCCAGAAAATACGACTTGACCCTTGGTTATCAATTCAATCAATAGTGATTGGCATGATGCTCATCTGCGTCATTGCCTAACGACCATAATTGATGGGCATCCAGCAACAAACGGTAGCGGGCTTCATTGGCATCAAGTTGCGCGAGGCTTTCCGCCAAGGATGATTCCAACGCAAAACGGCGAGCCGTCAAGTTATCCAGCAGGCTGTTTTCTCCCAAACTGTACGCTTTGGCTGTCAGTTCGGCATTGCTGCGGATCGCTTGTGCAGCCTCATGTGCTTGTTGCCAAGTGCTGTAATTACTGACTGCCTGAGTATGTGTCGCGTAGATCTCGCCTTCCAAACGGCGTTTGGCAAAGGCTTCCTGGTCGGCAGCAATGGCTGCTTGTTGGATCGCGCTGTCAGCCGTGGCACGGCGTGACACGGAAGGCAGTGGCACACTGACATACACGCCCGCCACTTTTTCGTTACCGCTCGCTTCTTTGGCATAACGCACGCCGACGGTCGGATCGGGCAGTTGGTCGGCACGGCTACGCTGTACTAGCAGTTGTTGCACGAGGTTTTGCTGTTGCACGACACCCAGCTCGTGGTTGTGTTCGAGTACGATGGCTTTCCAATAAGCAAGGTCATGGTCAATCATCTGCGGCATCGCCAGCAATACTTGCTCAGGCAATTGAATAGCAGGAAATTGTTTTTTCAAAGCATTGCTAGCAAGCTGCGTCCGCAATTGTGCTTGATGCAACGGTACGCTTGCTTGAGCAGAAGCTGCTAATGCGAGATTCAATTCCAGCTTGGGTGCATCGCCTGCCTTGACGCGTTTCTCAACCAGCTGTGCTTGCCGTTTAAGAATGTCCGCTTGCTGTTGCCACAACGTCACTTGTGCCTGCTCACGTTGCCAAGTAAACCACATCTGCAATAGTGTGCGTCCCGCTTCGTGGCGTGCATCGCCGAGTGCGTATTCGGCACGCGCGACACTTGCCGCACCGATGTCTTCATCAATGCCCACCTTGTTGAGCCAGCGCAGCGGGCGTTCTACTCCAACATCCCATTCCTTCAACTTTTCTCCGGTACTGGTAACACTGCGTTGCCCCGTACCCGCACGCACATTGAACTCGTAATTGCCACTATTCCACTTGCGTTGATTGGTGCGTTCTATATTCAGCTCGTTGGTGGCATTCCGCACTAACAAATGATTGTTCAACGCGTTGTCAATTTGCGCCGATAGTGGTAAATCAGCATAGTTGATTTCTTCCGCATGGGATAAGCTGCTGAACAATGCCAGCACTAATAGTGCGCATCCCATTCCACATTTTTCATTGTCTCTTCTTTGTTTCATACCAGTCTCCCAAATTCAATTATCGGCGTTATCCAGTAGGCCATTTCAGGATTGCTTTCTTCCTTTTTCAGATAAGCAATAAGTTCATGCGCATCCCCCAAATTCATGATGATTTGAATTTGCACACGCCGCGAACGCCCCCGCACTTGTTCGACCATGCTCGACAATATTTCTTTTTGGCTGCCACCTTCCATGTTCATGACAGAAAACCCGTGCACCCATTCGGGATGCTCCAGCAGGTGATCCACCAGCCGTTCTTCCAAAGAGTGATGACAAACCAGCGTCAAACAGCAATTCATTTCTTTCATATCATTTTTCATTTGATTTCCTTCACACGTTCCAAGCCAAAACGGCGATACAAGATAGGCAACATAATCAGCGTCAATAGCGTCGAGCTAATCAATCCACCTATCACCACAATGGCGAGCGGTTTCTGAATTTCCGAACCGGGACCAGTAGCAAACAACAGCGGCAACAAGCCAAACGCGGTAATGCTGGCGGTCATTAGCACCGGGCGCAGCCTGCGCTTTGCGCCTTCAACCACCACCTGTGCAATGTCCATGCCCTGCGCGTGCAGTTGGTTAAAATAGGACACCATCACTACGCCGTTGAGCACCGCGATACCGAGCAAGGCAATGAAACCGACCGAAGCGGGGACGGACAGATACTCACCGCTAATCCACAGTGCGAATACCCCGCCAATCAAGGCGAACGGGATATTGGTCAACACCAGTGCGGCCTGCCGTACCGAGCCAAACGTGGCAAACAGCAACATAAAAATCATGCCCAGTGCCACGGGTATCACCACGGTGAGGCGTGCTGCCGCACGTTGCTGATTTTCAAATTCGCCACCCCAGGTCAGGTGGTAACCTTCCGGTAGTTTGATTTGTGCAGCAACCGCCGCCTTGGCTTCATCCACAAAACCGACCAAATCACGATCATGCACATTGCTTTGCACGACGACCATGCGCTGCCCGTTTTCCCGATCCACTTTCACCGGTCCATCGACACGCTCCAGTTTTGCCACCACCGATAACGGCACGCTTTGCCCGTTGGGTAAAGGCAAGGTGATCGCGGCAAACAGTGCGGGCGATTGTTGAATACGAGATTCACCACGCATAATGAGCGGTGTGCGTCGTCCGTCTTCAATCACGATACCAAGTTGTTGACCTTCGACTTGGCTGCGCAAAATGTTGCTGATGTCATCCACACTGAAACCTAATCGTCCTGCTGCAAGACGGTCTATTGCTACACGGTAATACTGCACACCGGTATTTTCGGTGGTATAGACATCCTGACTGCCTTTGATGTCTTTCAGTACCTTGACCATTTGTTCGGCGGTTTCATTAAGTTTATTCAAATCCGCGCCAAAGATTTTGATCGCCACATCTCCACGCGCACCCGTCAGCATTTCCGAGACACGCATCGCAATCGGCTGAGTAAAGCTGTAAGCAATACCTGGCAGTTGCTCCAGCACCTTGCGCAATTCCTCTAACAGCCATTCCTTGTTGGGTTCACGCCATTCTTCCATCGGCTTGAGTACCAGAAAGGTATCGGTTTGGTTTAAC
>JBEBKA010000095.1:0-6942 GCA_040079595.1 Gallionella sp. | reverse complement strand
GCTTACAAGCTGCCGTATTAGAGCCTTCCGCCGGGTCAAAGTGGACCGAACCAAAAACTGGAATGGAGTTTGTCTGGATACCATCGGGATGCTTTCAAATGGGTGGAGACGGTGAGTTGTTTGAGAAGCCTATTCATAAGGTATGTGTGAAGGGTTTATGGATTGGGCGTTATGAAGTAACCCAGAAACAATACGAGCAAATCATGGGCGAAAATCCGAGTAAGTTTCCTGGCGAAAATCAACCTGTTGATTTTGTGAGCTGGTATGACGCTTCTAACTTTACCAATAAAATGAGCAGTGCGACCAACACTAAAGTAAGACTACCTTCCGAGGCTGAATGGGAATATGCTTGCCGTGCAGGCGGCGCACATGACACGTATTGTGGCAATGGTGCAGTCGCCAAGTTGGGGTGGTTCTCAGGGAATAGTGGCAAAGCTACGCATCCCGTTGGGCAGTTAAACGGAAATGCTTGGGGTCTGCACGACATGAGCGGCAACGTGTTTGAGTGGACTGAAGATTGCCAAAACAATAATTATAAAGGTGCACCGAGTGATGGCAGCGTGTGGAACACAGGGAATTGCGTGATGCGCGTGGGTCGCGGCGGCTCTTGGAATAATAACGCCGATGTACTGACTGCCTCGCACCGTAAATTTGACGATGCAGGCGGGCCAGATAGTGCCAATGGATTACGTGTCGTGAGGGTGGTTGAATAACGATGCTGTTGGCTGAGCCTACTGATTGGCTCATGTGCGACAATCAACATTCAGTCTATCATTCGGCAATCTCAAAGAACCAATTGGATGGCGAAGACTCCAACAAATTACTAGCATCGGGAGTTCGCCATTCAACTTTTTTGAGCCTGATGCGTTATAAGTAACAGGCACATCAGTTTTTATCGGAATGTGTGTATGCGTCGCCATTTAAGGAGAAATTTAATGAACACCTTTCAACAATCAAACCAGCCATTCACCGCCTTGCGTGGGGCTGTGGCGTTGGTTGCTATCACAGCAGGTATGGTGTCCACCGCGATTGCGGGCAATGATTACGTGGGCGGGCAGCTGGGCATTGATAGGCAAAAAGTTGAGCGTCCGCAAGGTGCGCAACAAGGGCAACGTCCCAACAGACCTCAGCCTAACGTGGCGAGTCCGAGAGAGCGGCAAGTTGAAAGACAGGTGAATCGGCAACAGGATCGTCGCATCAACCGCATTGAGCGACATCAAGAGCGTCGCGTGTATCGCCCACCTGTTTGGCGCGGAGATATTCGTCATTTTGATCGGCACGACTTTCCCCGTTGGCGCGCGGGTGCTTGGCGGCACGCTCGTCACCAAGGTCGGTTAGGTTGGTGGTGGGTGGTCGGCGGATCGTGGTATTTCTATTCACAACCTGTGTACCCTTACCCTGATCCCTATACACCGCACTACTACATGCAACCCGAACCACAAGTGGTGGTCATAGAGCAAGAGAGAGAAGCGCCACCGCCTGAGATTGTTGTTGCGCCACCCGTGGCAAGTCAGTCGTGGTACTTCTGCGTGTCAACACAAGGCTATTACCCTTATACAACGTCATGTCCTGAGGGTTGGGTGTCAGTCCCCGCAACCCCTGAGCCTGCAAGATAGGAGAGTAACATGTGGAATAACAAACTAATTAGTGGCGCAGCAGCGGTGATGTTGGTTGGTTGCGCTTCAGTACCAACAGGACCCAGGGTCGCGGTGATGCCAGCACCTGGCAAACCGTTTGAACTGTTTGTGCAGGAAGATAGAATCTGCCGACAGTTTTCCGAACAATCTATCGGCAAATCGACCAATGATTTTGGCAAGCAAACTTTCGCCGAAGCCGCCATAACGGGCGTGGCGATTGGTGCGGCTGCGGGAGGCTTGCTGGGTGGAAACGATGGCGTAGCGGCAGGTGCAGGTACGGGTCTGCTGATGGGCAGCATGATAGGCGCGGGTGAAAGTGATTACGGCGTATCCGAAGCGCAACGCCGTTATGACATCGCCTACCAGCAATGTATGTACGCCAAAGGCAATCAGCTACCTGGACAACGGTATCAAAACAACGTCTATTATCCGCCTCCCCCTCCTCCTAAACAGTGAGTTACGCGATTGACGGAAGGGCGTTGTACTCGTGCCTCCTTTACATACTAGTATGACTGATTGTGGCAAGTGAGGACTATTGAGATGCTCCCCTTTAGTTCCTTGAACGACGGGTTAGGTGCTTGCGGGCTTTGCATCGGGAAACCACTCGATATGTTGATCGCCGTTGCGCCCCCAATAAGTAACTCGCTGCCCGCGTAAAAAAGCAATATAGCCTTGCACGCCGGCACTCATGGCTCGCCTTGTGAAATCTCGGTAGTGCTGACCTTTGTGTTGGCTCTCGAGAATTGTGGCTCGGAGAGCGTCAGCATTGAAATCCGATGAAACCGAAGGTAGCCCTTCGTAATTGATAGGTGTTTTGATAATTTCACCAGAGACACTGTAAAAAGTTTTTTGTAGTGCCACATAGTCGACGTGGTAGTACTCGACATCGGTTTCCATAAGTCTGCGCACAACCTCTGGAAAAGGAATGCTTCCGTCAAGTATGGCGCGAGCAACATCAGCGACAATTTCAGATTTCATAGATGGCCTTCAGCGTAAATATGTGGCGAGGATAAAACGCTAACGTACTAAGTAGCGCGCCTGTCACGGAAAATTGGCGAAGCCACCGAAGCCGAAAAAACAACAAACCTTCAAAATCGCCGCGATAAGGCGCGTCCTGCTTGAGCATAATGTTAGGCGAAAATTGGGGACTCGACGCTATTGATTTCCCACGGCACAAAAAACTGATCTGTTAGCACACCGAAACCAGGCGACCAAAAAGTCTGTTGAAACGCGAAGCGTATCTCGCCTTTCTCAGCAAGAGCCGTGAATATCTCTTTCGCCCGCGCCACGCCGTCTATAGTCAGAGTGACAAAAAAGCCTTGTGGCTTCTCGTAGTCGCGGGGAAATTGGTCGACACCTGTAAGTTCAACATCACCTAGCTGTAGGGTCGCGTGTACGATGCGCCCGTGCAATTCGGGATCGACTTGCGAAGCCATTGGCGACTCGCCGTAAGTCAGCATCGTAGTGATATTTCCACCAAAAACCCTTTGATAATGCTCGAATGCTGTTTTGCATTGACCGTTGAAACAAAGATGTGGGTTGATTTGCAAAATATTCTCTGCCTCGCCTAACGTAAAGTAGACACCAAAATCAACGCTTACTCCTAAGCCAGTCTTGGGTGGTAACAAGCTTCCCACCCTACAATGTTTCTTTAGAATCAATCCGCCTGCTTACGCAAAAACGAAGGAATGTCATACGTATCCACGCCTGATTTTTCCAGTGCATCCACCGCCGCTCTGCGTCCGCTGCGCATGATGGTTGGTGTTTCCAGCTCACCATAATTCACATTGGCAATCGGTTCATTGTCCGTACCTGTGCGCAAGTAAGTTTCTTCGCTGCGGAATACCACTTCTGGTTTGGCTTGTTTGCGTGCCATGGGTGCGCCCAGTCCTGTCGCCACCACGGTAACGCGCAAGCCGTCACCCATGTTTTCGTCAAACACTGAACCGACAATAACCGTCGCTTCTTCGGCGGCAAATTGCACGCACTCCATTACGTCGTCGATTTCTTTCAAGCGCAACATGCTGGATGAGGTGATGTTCACCAACACACCGCGTGCGCCGGACATATCAATATCTTCTAGCAAGGGGCTGGCGATAGCACGCTCTGCGGCGATGCGTGCACGATCCGCACCCGTGGCGATGGCTGAACCCATCATTGCCATGCCGTTTTCCGACATGACGGTGCGCACGTCAGCAAAATCGACGTTGATCAATCCCGGTACGTTAATCACTTCGGCGATACCCGCCACTGCGCCCTGAAGCACGCCGTTGGCGGCTTTGAAGGCTTCCGGCACGGTGATGTCATCACCCAACACTTCCATCAATTTTGAATTGGGTACGATGATGAGTGAGTCAACATGCTCTTGCAATGCTTCGATACCGGCTTTGGCAAAACGCATCCGGTTACCTTCATAAGCAAATGGTTTGGTAACTACTGCAACGGTCAAAATATCCAACTCTTTGGCGATTTGCGCAACGATAGGCGCAGCACCTGTGCCGGTTCCGCCACCCATACCTGCGGTGATAAACACCATGTTTGCGCCGCGTATCAACTCTTTAATTTGCTCGCGGTCTTCTTCTGCCGCCGCTTGACCAATAGAAGGTTTGGCACCCGCACCCAAGCCTTTGGTGATGTTCGAGCCAATCTGCAATTGCGTGGTGGCTTTGCTGCTCTTGAGAGCTTGCGCATCGGTATTGATGGCAATGAACTCTACTCCTTGTACACCCTGCTCAATCATGTGATTGATGGCATTGCCGCCACAGCCGCCCACGCCGATTACTTTGATAATTGCATCTAAACTTTGCGCTTCCAATAATTCAAACATTTCACACCCCCGTAGAATAAAAAATTAACCACCATCACCCACAACTAAACTGCTAAAAATTACCGTTAAACCACGCCTTCATTTTTGATGTAATCGTACCGATCGAATTCGCCTGCATACGCGTCTCCTCATTGCGTTGATGATGCTCCAAGCCATATAACAACAGCCCTACGCCCGTTGACATGCGCGGTGTTTTCACCACGTCAGACAATCCGCCCACATATTTCGGAATACCCAAGCGCACTGGCAAATGGAAAATTTCTTCACCCAATTCAATCATGCCTTGCATAGCACTACTGCCGCCCGTGATCACAATGCCAGAAGACAGCACCTCTTCAAATCCGCTACGACGCAACTCTTGTTGAACCAGCGAATACAACTCTTCCACGCGCGGCTCGATGACTTCCGCCAAGGTCTGACGCGACAACGTGCGCGGACCGCGCTCTCCCACACCTGGCACTTCAATCACACCGCTATTCGCCAACTGGCGTAGCGCGCAGCCGTGCTTGATTTTGATGTCATCGGCATCTTGTGTCGGCGTGCGCAATGCCATAGCAATGTCGTTGGTGATTTGGTCACCCGCAATCGGAATCACTGCGGTGTGGCGTATCGCGCCGCCTGTAAACACCGCGATGTCAGTTGTCCCGCCGCCAATATCGACGAGGCACACGCCCAGTTCTTTTTCATCTTCTTCGAGTACTGCCTTGCTCGAAGCGAGCGGCTGTAACACCAGCTCATTCACTTCCAAGCCACAACGATGAATACATTTCATAATATTTTGCACGGCGGCAATCGCGCCATTGACGATGTGTACTTCCACATCGAGACGCATTCCGCTCATACCCAGTGGCTTTTTAATCCCCTCTTGTCCGTCTATGCTGAACTCCTGTTCCAGCACATGTATGGTCTGTTGATCGCTGGGCAAACTGATTGAGCTAGCTGTTTCCAACACGCGATCGATGTCTGATTGCGTGACTTCTTTGTCTTTAATTTTCACCATCCCGCGCGAATTGAGGCTGCGAATATGACTACCGGCAATGCCCGTATGAACGTTCAATATCTTGCAGTCCGCCATCAACTCCGCTTCTTGTATCGCACCTTGAATCGCCGCCACAGCGGCTTCGATATTCACCACCATGCCTTTTTTCATGCCTGATGAAGGCTGCATACCCATGCCGATTACTTCCAGCGAGCCGTCGTCTTTAACTTCGCTGACAATGACAACAATTTTGGATGTGCCGATATCTAGACCCACCACCAGATTTTTATTTTCTTTGTTTCTGCTCATCGCGCTTTCTCCACCACACTAACTTTTAACACTGACTGCAAACCCATTACCGTAGCGCAAATCCACATACCTCACCCCACTTTGCATTTTGGCGAGGCTGTAGGGATACACTCCGACGAAGCGCGCCAAGCGCTGATCAATGTTGTCTCGTCCCAACTCCAGAATCGTGCCGTTGCTCAATTTCAAATGCCAAGCGTGGCGGGCTGACAGGGCAATTTCCGTCACGGTCAAATCAATGGTTGCCAGTGCCTGATTAAATTCTGCGTAGCGTTGTGTCACTTCAAATGAAGTGTCTTCATTCCCGCTAAAACTCGGTAGCGCATCTGCCACACTGGCGGCGAATACCTCACCTTGCTGATTGACCAATGCGCCACTATTCCAATGCGCCAATGCTTGATGTTCTTCCAATTCCATCACCAAGCGGTTGGGAAACTCGCGGCGTATGCTGACATTGCGCACCCAGGGCAAACTTTCCACCGAACGTCGCACACGATCTATGTCCACCGTGAAAAAATTCCCGCGTACTTCATGGCGCACCACTTGCAAGACTTGTTCTGCCACCACTTTTTCTGGCGCGCTGCTCAAACGCACATCACGCAATGGGAATAAGTTGGGCAAATGCACGGTGTAATAAATCGCACCGTACAAAATCGCCAACCCGCTTAATGCAAACAGGGCATTAGCAATGCTGCGCAATAGTGCGGCGTTATCCCACATAACCCTCTCCTCAATCCTCTCCCGCAAGCGGGCGAGGAGGCGAACGTGAAAAACAATTGTTAAATTCTGCCAACTCCAATACTTTTACGACCAACTGTTCAAAGCTGATTCCTGCTTGACGTGCCGCCATCGGCACTAGGCTATGGTCGGTCATGCCAGGGGAGGTATTCACTTCCAGCACGTAAGGCTTGCCCGATTCGCTCATCAAGAAATCCACACGCCCCCAACCTTTTCCACCGATCAATGCGAATGCCTGTTTCGCCAAACTTTGCATTTCCGCTTCTTGCTCGACACTCAATCCGCTCGGACATAAATAGCGGGTGTCATCACGCAAATACTTGGCTTCGTAATCGTAGAACTCATTAGCGGGCTCAATTTTGATAACAGGCAAGGCTTGCTCGCCCAAAATCGCAGCGGTGTATTCGCCGCCGCCGACAAAACTTTCCGCAATCACCAGCGGGTCGTGTTTCACT
>JBEBKA010000094.1:0-7050 GCA_040079595.1 Gallionella sp. | reverse complement strand
ATCGCGTACTCCTCGCCTTCCTTGATGTCGTGGTCTTTCCAGTAATCGGTCAACTTGTTGCGCGTCTCCTGCCCTGTCATGCGCTGCTGTATCCACTTCTCGCTACGCCCGTGCTTTTGCCAAGTCTCACGTGCGCGCTCCAACGAGCGTGCAGGGTCAGCCATCTCTTGCATCCGCTCATAACCCACCTTCGCCAACCACAGCTTGATCGGCTCGGCTTTGGGGCTGGGTATTGATTGCACTAGGCGCAACAAGGTTTCGGCAGTGGCAACATCGGTGAGGTAATTTTTACCGTCAGCAGCGGGTAATTTCAGTCGGTGACAATCTGTCACCGACTGACTGCCTTCCTTATCCAGCCGCTCTTTCAGCTTGTTCCAATATTTGCGCGCCGTCTGGTAATCGGATTGCTGGGTCAACACCTGAACAATGTCGATAACCGAAAAAAGCCACGTCTCGGTGGACTCGTCATACACGCGGCGAATTTCATGGTTCTCAAATAATGCGGGCTGAGGATTCATACTCCAAGCTCCTATGGGCTAAACAACCATCGCATGGTAGAGAACGTTCGTTCTGATGTCAATTAAGCATCCCCTCAGCACACTTCCCAATCCTCAACCTTGCCTCGCACCACAACACCACCAAGCCCTTGGCATCAAGATAACGCTGGAGTGACCATAGCCTCATACGGATGAACTCCTTCTATTTGTATGACGATATTTTTTTGTTGGGCAATTTTCGCAGCCTAACCTTGTTTCGACACTTTTGATTCCTCACCGCGCTAAAATGACTGCCCCATCAGCCTGTCGCCAAACTTTCAGGGTCACCTCATGATAGAAGAACGTTTAGTAAACATCGAAACAAAAATCACCTTTCAGGAAGATCTGATCGAGGAACTGAACAAAACGGTTTATCAGCAGCAACAAAAGCTGGATCGCCTTGAAGCGATTTGTGACTCACTCGCAAAGCACATTCAATCGCTGGCCGAAGCAGGAAATGAAGGCAAGACTGCGAGCGAAAGACCACCACATTACTAGCGTGCAGCCCCGCCGCCAAAATCACCACTTACATCGAACGACAGAAACGGAAAAGCCTCGCAGCGATGAGAGGCTTTTGCATGGTCTATTTCGTGGTCTGTTACTGAATTGTTTATACATAGCAAAAGCAATCTGCCTAAATGAAGATTCATGAGAAGCGTGTAATCGCACAATAACAACGCGCAAAGGCTTATCTTCGCGCAGCGCACGTAAGGCAAGTGCAGAATCTCCCCGTGCAACACGCCCCAGTATTCGCTCCCGCCATAATAGATTTATCTCGAAGAACGGTTTTTCTCCAATGCGTGCCGTTAGTTCGTCGCCTTCCGCCAAAGCGTGCCAGACATGATGCAACTCGAAAAGAGCCAAGCCTTGAATCAATCCAGCGAATACTAGGCTCTCTCCTGTTCGACAGAAAGCAGCTGCCCAAGTATTTATTTGCTCATGTAACGACTGGCCTGCTGGGACAGGCTCATCATCACGAATAAATACATTGAAATGCGGACGGAAAGTTGACTTGACGACTCCCTCCGTACTGACAGTAATAACAAGCAGCTTATTGCCTGGCAAAAAACCTTCCAAGAAACCCATTTCCATGCGCACACCATTTGTCCTATGGATGCGCGCACGCAGAATAGTTGGCGGAGGAAAATATCGCCCATTGGCGACAGCACGTCGCTGTAATTCTGCGTAGTGTTTATAAAACCTGTCGCGTTGCTCGTTAAACTTTTTCCACGTACCGTAACACGGACAAGCGCGTGCCGTTAATGCTTGCGTGAAATCCAGAATGACTTCATCAGCATCATTGAGGACGGTCTCTCCTCCGAACAAAGTGAAAAAATCCTCGTCGATTTCGTAATGAAGAGAAAGCACAGCTTCGCCAAGTTCTTGCAGCATATTTCGCAAACGCTTAAGCGGAGGCGGAACGGCTTCAATAAATAGCGGCATTCCTTTTACGCCCGTCAGGCGGTGCATAGCTTTACGACTTGACTTGCGTCCGCCACGGTTGCGTTGAAATGTCCATTGAAAAGGAAATGCAAAAGGGCCAACTAGCCCACATGTTGATGCCCCCAATGTCGTATTTTCATAATCACTCATCGATATGCACCGACTGATTCGAGTAGTCCACCGCACCATAAACGCTATGCCATTCCGCAAGGATTCTTTTTTGACTGATGGAGTCGCTGATACGCTTGCCGCGTGACACAACGAAATCCTCATCGCGCTTCAACCATCGGTTGTCGTGTTTGTATAAAGTTGAAGAACAGCTAAGGCAATGAATTACTTCATACACCATGAGCAACTTCATGGTGGTGTTCTCGATAAACGAAGGTATTGGAAAATGATTGTGGCTGTCGGGTTCAAAGCCATCTGTCGATGCGTAAAAACCAACGACCTCTATATCGAACAACTTAGCGAGTGAGCGAGCCTTTTCGATATTGGCTTCAATGCCGATCCAACGATCTTCAAATTCATCTCGACGCTGAGTTTTCGAGCAAGGCAACGCTGCATACACCGCGCCTTCCGTTTTACTACCCAGCAAAAAACCGAAGGCCTCCAGCGGAAAAACATTCCAAGCATGTTTCCCAGCTTTAACGGATACCTCTCTGGAAATGGTCAACATTACTGTATTTGCCAATAATCAACCATTGCATTCCAGCGGGGCATGTTGGGCATCATTTTGATGCGGGTTTCTGCAATCATCACCTCACACCTCGTCATCGCCAAGCAAATTTTCAATCAACTCGTAGCCCATCCAAGCTAGCAACAAGTTGCCAAATAAACCCCGACTAGCGCATTGGGGAGCAGCTCGAAAAGGCGCAGCCGTAGCAGACCAGCCAGGTTGATTTTGTGCCCAGAGAACCAGCTCATTAGCTTGCGGAGGTGGTGTAAATGTCAGCGTGAAACTTATTTCCACATGCCCTGTTGTCGGCAAACCACGCTGTTTAGCCCAAGTTACAGGGTCAGCAAAAAAAGTGAGCATATCCATCATCCAGTTATGCAACTCAACCAACACATTGCTATACATTTCGATTAACAGAGTTTGCCCATATTGCTGGCTTGGCGTGACAAGATTAGCCCGCAATTGCTCGTAATGGAGAAGCAACGAATTCAACTTTTTACCGAAAATCGCCATGTAAGCATCAACTTTGATTTTAGATACGCCTAGAGGGCTCAATAAATTTCCAAGCGTGTTCTTAACCACCCTAGTAATGTCATCAACGCCCTCAACCAAATAGCCTAATTGTTCAGAAAGATATGTCGGGGTCAGATGAACATTGCGATGCCCTATCTCCGTACTGTGCAACGCACTTTGTAAATTCAGATGATGCTTGTGCAAGTGTTGCTGAAATAAAACAAAATGCGGTGGCAAAACATAAGCATCTTCATTCATCATTCTCTCCTGGCAGCTATCAGGTTAATCAACAAATATCTCTTCATCACACGTGTAAATAAACCGCCAATGCCAGGCGATCCCAAGGATTATCGCTTGCTTGCAGTGCAACAATTTCAGTCGTGAGTTGCTGCACACCGCTATCCAATAAATGGCTTACGCTGGCATTGTCTAACCGTGGCACATAGCCCAACTTATGCCCTTTCCATTCAACTCGCACAGCGCGATTATCAAACCTGTTGTCCGCTTCGCGTATCAAAGTCAGGGTGTCACCAACTTGCATCAACGACCAAAGTTTTTCACCTTGATGATATTGGAATCCCGCTAATGCAGAGCGTTGTAATTCAATACGGCGTGATGATGCCGCCTGTGCCAACACAGGTGCAGCAACCGCAACGCCGCCGCACAAACCGATTAAGCGTGAAATGAATGATCGTCTGTCCATAATAGAATCCTCGTGTCTCAATAACACACAGGGTACACAGGACAGTGGCTCAAATAACGAGCCTGAGGAAAAAATAATTTAGGGCTGATAAAGCGCAGCTAATTTTTTGGCTTCGTCCGCAAGCAAGTTGCGCAAGCTGGCTGGTGCTTCTACTTCAACATGCGCGCCGTGACGCAAGATGTCCATGAGCAACTCGCGCTCATCCGAATACGGCACGTGCAACCGATAGATACCATCGACCAGATGCTCGCCGCGCTGCTCGCGATGCCAACATTCGGACTCTACCCAGCGCGTGCGTTCTGCCGAAAAATGCAGCACCGCCCAGTCTTTTGAGCCGCCCGAAAAAATCCCGTAAGAGCCGGAAAAATGCGCGTTCAATTGCGCCTCGCTTATCTCCAATGCAGCCTCATCCAACAGCGTTGCGGCGCGCAAAGTATCCAGCGAGAAACTGCGCAATGCACCGCGCAAATGACAGTACGCATCCAAATACCAATTGTCGCGGTAATGCACCAATCGTTGCGGCGACACCACACGCACTTGCACCTCATCACGTCCGCGATTCCATGCTGTGAGTTGCAATTGCTGACGAGCCAACACAGCCTGCGCAACCACCCCAAAAAACTGCGTATCCATCTTGCGTTTGGCGCTGGACAATAAACGCACGCGTGCTGCAATCTCATCGGTGCTATGCCCTGATACGGTCAACAACTCAGACAAGCGTGTTTGCAAGGGTGCAATGTGCGCGAGTAACAAACTCGGCTCCAAATCCGCCAATAATTTTTGTGCCGCTAACAAGGCATACAACTCGGTGGCGGAAAACCACAAGCCCGGCAACTCGTAAATTGGGCCGCTACTCGCTTCACTGGAAAAACGATAGCCGCCTGCCGCTCTATCCCATACGATAGGCGCGTGCAAACGGTCGCGCAGATACTCGATGTCGCGTTTGAACGTCGCGCGCGACACTTCCAACTCAGCCAAAAAACTTCCCAACGACACTACGCACCGCTCACGCAGCAATTGGTCGATTCGATAAAAACGTTCGGTACGATTCATTTTTTAGGGTGTGGATGCGCGTCAAGAATGAATCGGTTGCGCCGCCACGCCCAAGGCAGCGGGGTCGCTCTCTTCCAACACGATGGTGATGTATTCGGCAATTGCCTGTTCGTTGTCGAGGTGTTCGATAATGTCGAATTTTGGCAGCTCGGCAATTTTGATTTTTTTGGTCATGGTTCGCTCTTCAAACTTTGCAATCGAACACGCCAATAATTTGGCCGCCTTCTTTGATGAGCCACCGCCACGATCACTAGTGTGTCTGCCTCAATCGCGTAGAAAAGATTGTATGGAAAATGGCGTAATACCTTCTTGCGTATCCCTGCTCGTATGACCTGAGCCGCCAGCGGCAAATCGACTATTTCAGCTACGCCTTTATGTACTGAAGTGATGAACGACAAGCCCACACCCGCCGCTTCGCTCTCGTAATACCGCGCAGCTTCCCGAAACTCCTCATCCGCCTCGGATAAAAACTCGACCTTCACGATAATTCAGAAATGGCACGGCGAAAAATCTCGTCCGCAGGAATGCCCTGCACCTTGCCTGCACGGTAACCTTCAAGGCGACGCTCTGCCTCATCCAACCACAAGCGCTCCACTTCAGAAGGCGTTGGCTCATCCAAACTCAACAGCAACTTACCAGCCAACAATGCCCTGTCTTCAATGTCCAGCGCCATCGTTTCCTTTGCCAACGCTTCGATGTTCGGGTTCATGTTTACTCCTTAGTTATCAACAACAGACGGGGGGATTTTAGCATTACGCCGTAGTGCAAAATACATCGCGCGCACATCGCTCCTGCGCGTTTGTTCGGCGCAATAACGATTACGTCCTACATACACTACAACCACGGGCAAGCCCCTTACAGGTTTGCCTTACAAGAGCACTGGCTAGGCTGACTTGATGGGCAAAGTGCACCAATTCTTTTCTCCAAAAAACTCCGGCATTTTCGATTGAAACATATTCAGCAATGACTCCTCTTCGCTTAAATCAACGAGAAATTCAACGGATGCAATTCTGAGGGTAACTGAGTACTCGCCCGATGGCGAAACATAAGGAGGCCATGCTTCATTTCTATAAGTGCTATCGCTACCGAACGTTAGCATCAAATGGCGCTCACCCACACCATCCATCACGAATCGTCGAATTGGCGAGAATGTAGAACTTCGAGCAAGTGGAGCCCCTAAAAAATAAGCCAATGAAGAAAATGCAATTTTCGTAATACCCCGCACAAATTTCGGGGTCTGACCAAACGGGATCTCGAAGTCTATTTTTGCAACTTGACCTTGAGTTGAAAAATTACCTCGAATGTTTCGCTTTGATCCACGATAACCTGCCAATTGCGAACCATCGTGCGCCTTGACAGGTGTCGATTCCATATTGAAAGTATATGTGGGGCCACCAAGTTCAACTGTGGCAAGTACATTACCTCTGTTACGGATAGCTGGCGGTCTCCCTTTCTTCCTTGGTACGCCTGCTATAAATGCCACAAAATCAAATTCATCTATCACTGCTTGATCAAGATCAGCGAGACCGTTGTTGCACTTGCGGCAAACAACTGTACTTGGAAGAACAAAGCCTGTCGGACATCCAATGGCTTCTGGAATGATGTGTTCCTCATGTCCACCTGTCGCAGGTTCAAGACACCAGATGCAGTGATGTGTGGTCATATCAAACTGCCCGCTCTAAATTCAACACCAACAACCGTCGCAAAATTTCTTCATCGCTCATTTCTGCTGTGTAGTCTGTCCAACCGTAAGCCGCTGCGACGGCGGCATCAAGTTCGGCGTGTGCGTTGGCGAGCCAAGCAGGACGGGCGTTGTAGAGGTTGGTTAGGGTGCGCTTTTTCAAGTCGGCTTCATGTCCGAGTTTGGCGACGGGTCGTAGCGGATAGCCAGCTTGTTGTTCTTCGGGGGTGCGCAGCCAGTCTGTCCATTCGGGTGGGTTGAGCCAGTTGTCGCGCAGTTGGATGAGGTGTTGTGCGGCAGTGGCGATTGCCGAGTGCTCCCTGATGGAACTACTAGCCATTCGACTAAGCCCGCAAGCGGGCAAGTCGCTGGTTATCCCCCCCGGCCCCTCTCCCGAAGGGCGAGGGGAGCTAGTTCCCTCTCCCTCTGGGAGAGGGTTAGGGTG
>JBEBKA010000093.1:0-7062 GCA_040079595.1 Gallionella sp. | reverse complement strand
CGTCTCGAACTGATTGCCTACACCAACAGCCCCAAGGAAGACGACCTCACCCGGCGCATCAAACCCCACTTCGCGCACTGGCGGGAAATCTACGCGCTTGGTGACCAAGCGGCAGCCCAGCTCATCCATGATGATGGCATCCACGTACTGCTCGACTTATCGGGACACACCGCCTACAACCGCCTCCCCGTTTTTGCCTGGAAACCCGCCCCTATACAAACAACGTGGCTGGGCTACTTCGCCTCTACTGGGGTGGCGGAGATGGACTACATCCTGGGCGACAAGTGGCTACTTCCAGAGAATGAAGCGAATCACTTTATAGAAAAGGGCTGGCAACTTGCAGGGGCGCACAGCTGCTTAACTCCCCCCGCAGAGCAGGTGAGCACCGCAACATTACCTGCATTGCGAAGCCAAACCATTACATTCGGTACCCTCAACAACCTCGCCAAAATGAATGATAGAGTCGTGGCGTGTTGGGCGCGTATCTTAACTAGCATCCCTAACAGCCAGCTATACTTCAACACCAAAGCCTTGCATGACGAGACCGTGAAAAGAAGTATCATTGATCGCTACGCGGCTCACGGCATTGCAGCAAACCGCTTAATTTTAGAATCAACGACGGGTCGCCTCGCTGCTTTGAACAGCTATAACCGAATCGACATCGCCTTAGATCCCTTCCCCTACCCGGGCGGCACAACCAGTTATGAAGCATTGTGGATGGGCGTGCCGATACTCACCATGCAGGGTCACAACTATATATCGCATCTGGGCGAAAGCATCCTGCACAACGCAGGCCTCCCCGACTGGATCGCCCGCGACGAAGACGACTACGTTGCCAAAGCGATCCAGTTTGCCGGCGACCTGCCCAAGCTGGCTGCCTTGCGGGCGGGGCTACGCGAACAAGTCCTTGCCTCCCCGTTATTCAATGCCTCACGTTTCGCCAAACACTTTGAGGAAGCCCTGTGGGGGATGTGGCAAGCCAAACAACCCGCCCTCGTGGGCGCACTTCAATCGCCCCCTTCACCTTCCTCTTCGCATCAGGCACATCCAGCATGAAGCCCATTCCCACCCCCACCGCCGCCGACTTTGACGCGCTGATTGCGCTATTCAATAGCCGACGTTACGTCGAGCTGGAAGCCCAAGTGCGGGTGTTGCTGAACAACCACCCTCGCGTTCCATTTGCTTGGCAGTTATTGGGCGGGGCGTTACAGATGCAGGGCAAAGATGCTATTACCGCATTCCAACAAGTAGCCGAGCTATCGCCCAACGATGCGGGCGCACAGTTCAACTTGGGCGTGGCATTCAAAAGTGCGGGGCAGCTTGAGCAGGCTGCTGTTAGTTACCGTCACGCTTTGGCATTGAGGACTAATTACGTCGAAGCTTTGAGCAATTTGGGTAATGTTTTGCAAGACTTGGGACAGCTTGATGAGGCGGTGCTTTGTTATCGGCGAGCATTATCCATCCAACCCAATGCAGTGGATACGCACAACAATCTGGGGACAGTACTGAAAGATTTGGGGCAACTTGATGAAGCCGTTGTCTGTTACCGACAAGCCCTTCGGCTAAAGCCCGATTACGCGGACGCGCATTATAATTTGGGCAATGTGTACAAGGAAATGAAGCAGCTTGAATTGGCGGTTGAGAGTTATCAACAAGCGGTGCAGATTAAGCCTGATTTTGCGGAGGCACATAGTAACTTAGGGTCAGTTTTTCAAGTGCAGTGGCGAATTGATGAAGCTCAACTTTGCTACCAAAGAGCCGCTGAACTAAAACCAGATGTTGCACGGTATCATCTAAAATTAGGGGGTGTTTTGTATGCCCTTAAACAAATTTATATGGCTATCGAGAGTTACCAGCGTGCTTTAACCATTAACCCGAATTATGCCGAAGCACACAATCAGCTTGGGCTTTGCCTGAAAGCGAATGGGCAATTGGACAATGCAATTGTAAGTTATCGGCGTGCCATCGAATGCGATTCAAATCTCGCTTCGGCATATTGCAACCTAGGTGATGCGCTTAGGGCTTCCGCGCAATATGATGGCGCACTCGACAATTATCGCCACGCTTTATTACTTCAGCCAGATTCGGCAGGGATATATGACAGCCTAGGAATTTTGTTCAGCGAGATTGGGCAATGTAACGATGCGCAAAATTTTTTGCGCCGATCTTTAGACATTGACCCTGACAATTTTAAGACTCACAGCAACTTGCTGTTTTCAATGTGTTACGACCCAACAAATGGCCCGGCAGATTACCTCGCAGAATCCCTGCAATATGGTCAAAACGTCGCCAAAAAAATTATCTCCCGCTTCACTACTTGGCAATGTAACCCCCAGCCACAAAAGTTGCGGGTAGGCATCGTGTCAGGAGATTTGGTAGGGCATCCCGTTGGATATTTTTTGGAAAATCTCTTAATGCACTTAGGTACTTCGCGGATTGAGCTCATCGCTTACAGTAACAACCCGGTTGCCGATGATCTCACCGCACGCATCCAGCCGTATTTCGATCAATGGCATCCCGTGTACGCGCGCAACGACCAAGCTACTGCCCAACTCATATATGATGACGGAATCCATGTATTACTTGATTTATCGGGACATACAGGCAACAACAACTTGCCCGTGTTCGCCTGGAAACCTGCTCCTGTCCAAGCAACGTGGCTGGGTTATTTTGCATCTACTGGCGTGGTGGAGATGGATTACCTCCTTGCCGACGAAACAGGTGTACCTGAAAGTCAGCGTTCGCATTTCAGCGAAACGATTTGGTACTTACCCAATACGCGTTTATGCTTCACCCCTCCCAACGCAGATTTGCCCGCCACCCTCTTACCCAGCCTGAATCAGCCCGCCCTCACCTTTGGCTGTTACCAAAATTTGGCTAAAGTGAACAATGCGGTACTAGCAGCATGGAGCCGTATTTTTGCGGCATTGCCTCAGGCACGATTGCGTTTGGCTTCCAAGCAATTAGGTGATACGGCCGTCGTGGCGCAGCTCAAGCAACGCTTGGAACAACACGGTATTACCAAGACTAGGGTATCAATGCATGGGTCGGTTTCTCGTCAGGATTACATGGCCTCATATGCTGAGGTGGATATGTTACTTGACACCTTTCCTTACCCAGGTGGTACCACCACTTGTGAAGCACTCTGGATGGGTGTCCCCACCCTCACCTTAGCGGGCAACACCTTACTGGCGAGGCAAGGGGCGAGCCTACTCACCGCAGCAGGTCTCCCCGACTGGATCGCCCGCGACGAAGACGACTACGTTGCCAAAGCGATCCAGTTTGCCGGCGACCTGCCCAAGCTGGCTGCCTTGCGGGCGGGGCTACGCGAACAAGTCCTTGCCTCCCCGTTATTCAATGCCTCACGTTTCGCCAAACACTTTGAGGAAGCCCTGTGGGGGATGTGGCAAGCCAAACAACCCGCCCTCGTGGGCGCACTTCAATCGCCCCCTTCACCTTCCTCTTCGCATCAGGTACATCTAGCATGAAGCCCAACCGCAACGACCCCTGCCCGTGCGGCAGCGGTAAAAAATACAAACACTGCTGCGAACGAAACTCAGTCGCCGAAAAATCAACTGTTGCATTACCTACTACGGCAGAATTAAACCAACTCATCGGACTCTTTAATGCTGGACAGCTTGAAGAGGTTGGCAGGCGGTCGCGTTGCATCACTGAGCAATTTGTCAATGTGCCACCAGCTTGGAAGTTGCTTGGGGCTTGTTTGCATCGGCAGGGGAAAGGGTGGGAAGCCTTGCCCGCGTTACTAAAATCGGTGGAATTACTGCCTAAAGATGCCGAAGCCTATTACAATTTGGGGGTGACTCAGGAGGCTTTAGGGCAGCTTGAGGATGCTGTCAAAAGCTACCAAAAAGCGTTGCGACTTAACTCTAATTTGGTTGCGGCGCATAATAACTTGGGGTATTCACTTCAAAAACTAGGTCAATTTGATGGTGCTATCCAAAACTATCGCCGTGCGCTAAAAATAAAACCCGACTACGCGGGGGCGTATCACAATCTAGCGAATGCATTCAGGGATACGGGGAAGCTTGAGGATGCAATTGCTATGTGTCGGCGAGCATTAGAATTTAGCCCAACGTTTGCCGAAGCGCGTAGTAATTTATTGTTCTCTCTCAACTACACTGCCAGTCACACCACGGAATTATGTCTGGCAGAAGCCCGCCAGTATGGTCAAATGGTGAGCGTAGATGTAACTTCTAAAATTACCGCATGGCAATGCACAAAAGAACCTGAACGCCTGAGAGTGGGCGTGGTTTCGGGGGACTTGCGCCACCACCCTGTTGGTTACGCGCTGAAAAATTTGCTCGGTCACATAGACTCCAGTCGCATCGAGCTTATTGCCTATCCTACCGTACAAGTTGTTGATGACTTCACCACGCTTATCAAGCCCCATTTCGCAGATTGGAAACCTTTGTCCGGTTTGAGTAATGCAGAATCTGCTCGTTTGATCCATTCAGATAAGATACACATTTTGCTGGATATTGCCGGACACACGGGATTTAACGGTTTGCCTATATTTGCTTGGAAACCCGCACCCGTGCAGGCAACGTGGTTGGGCTATTTCGCCACCACAGGTGTGGCAGAAATAGATTATCTATTAACTACAGAAGCGGCTGTGCCGAAGGAACACCAGAAACATTTTACAGAAACAATTTGGTATTTCCCCGACACATGGTTGTGTTTCGATCCGCCAGATGCAACTTTATTGCCAACCCCTTTACCCGCGCTAAAAAATAATTATCTGACCTTCGGCTGCTTTCAGCGGCTTGATAAAATTAGCGATGCCGTCATTCATGCATGGTCAAACATTTTTTCGGCACTGCCTAACGCTCGTCTAAAACTAGCTTGTAAGCAGCTAGGGGATTCCGTGGTGGTGGCGCAATTCGGTCATCGTTTACGAGAGTCTGGGTTTGATCTTTCACGAGTAGAGATGCAAGGACCAGCAAAAACTAGGGAGCTATTTTTAACACGCTATGCCGATGTTGACATCATGCTGGATACCTTTCCTTACTCTGGTGTAACAACAACTTGTGAATCTTTGTGGATGGGTGTGCCAACGATAACTTTAGCAGGCAACACTTTGCTGTCAAGGCAGGGTGTCGGCGTATTAACGGCAGCAAATATGCTTGACTGGATCGCCCGCGACGAAGACGACTACGTTGCCAAAGCGATCCAGTTTGCCGGCGACCTGCCCAAGCTGGCTGCCTTGCGGGCGGGGCTACGCGAACAAGTCCTTGCCTCCCCGTTATTCAATGCCTCACGTTTCGCCAAACACTTTGAGGAAGCCCTGTGGGGGATGTGGCAAGCCAAACAACCCGCCCTCGTGGGCGCACTTCAATCGCCCCCTTCACCTTCCTCTTCGCGTCAGGCACATCCAGCATGAAGCCCAACCGCAACGACCCCTGCCCGTGCGGCAGCGGTAAAAAATACAAACACTGCTGCGAACGCAATACCGTTGCGCACTCGGTTTCACCCTCAGCCGAATCAAACCAGCTCCAAACGTTATTCAACGCCGGCCGATTTGCCGAAGTGGAAACGATGGCAAGCGGATTGCTTGAGCGTTACCCCGAAGACCCTACCGTCTGGAAGCTGTTGGCCATGGCGTTGCACATGCAAGGCAAAACAGCCTTGTCCGCCTTTCAAAAAACCGCCGAGCTATTACCTGACGACGCGGGCGCACAAATGAACTTTGGCAATGTGTTACAACAGGATGGACAATTAAGTGAGGCGGTGGAAAGTTTCCAGCGCGCCTTAGCCATCAAGCCCACCTTTGCCGAGGCGCACAATAATTTGGGTGCAGTCTTTGCGGCACTTGGACAGCTGGAAAACGCTGTGGCAAGCTACCGCCGTGCCGTTCAAGTCAAACCCAATTTCGCGACCGCGCATAGCGGTCTGGCGGCTGTATTACAGACGCTTGGGCAATGGGAAGCCGCCGCGAACAGTTATCGACGGGCCATCCAAATTCAACCTGATATGGTCGAAGCACATAACAATCTAGGTGTGGTACTGCGCAGCTTAGGTCAATTTCTCCCGGCAATCGCCAGCTATCGCCAAGCCCTTCAACTGCAACCGAACCATGCCGAAGTGCTGTGCAACCTGGGGGTGGGGCTGCGCGACTTGGGGCAACTGGAAGAGGCCGTTGCCAGTTTTCGACAGGCACTCTCTATTCAGCCAGATGATGCCGAGACGCTCAGCAATCTGGGATTGACTTTGCATGACCTCGGGAGATTTGATGAGGCAATCTCAATCTATCAACATGCGCTGACTATCAACCCGAATAATGCGGAGGCGCATAATTATTTAGGTATAGCACTACATTTGCTTGGTCAATATGACAAGGCGACTGAAAGTTGTCGTCGCGCGATTGTTCTCCAGCCTAATTTTGCAGCAGCTTATAGCAATCTTGGCAACTCACTCGATGCGCTAGAACTATTTAAGGATGCAATTGAGAGCTATCTCAGAGCCCTGGGAATTGAGCCGCACTCTGCTGTAGCACACAATAATTTGGGCGCGATATTTCAAAAATTAGGCCAAACGGAGGAGGCGTTGAGTTACTTCCGAGAAGCACTAACGATTCAGCCCGACACATTTTTGTATGCTATCCAGCTTCATCTGTTGCTACCCGTCATTCCGACGAGTGTTGATGCAATATCAGCATGGAGGGCATGTTACGAAGAAGGTATCGCCACCCTGTTAAAAATGGCGAAAAACGGTGCAAAAATTACCAACGAACAATTGAATTGTTGTTCATTTTATCTGGCCTACCACAACAGCAGCGATCGACCCGTGATGGAAGCCTTGCGCCATTTTTATCGCATCTGTGTACCCGATCTAACTTTTACCGCACCCCACCTCACCAATTGGCAGCCGCATAGCAGCCGGGAGCGACGCATAAAAGTGGGTTTTCTTTCTGAATTCTTAACTCACCACACCATCGGTAGCCACTACAAAGGATTTATTGAGCACCTGGATCGCAGTCGCTTTGAGGTGGTGGTCATCCACAGCCCCAAGGCCAAACATGATGCCTTCCGCGCCAATCTGGAC
>JBEBKA010000092.1:0-7175 GCA_040079595.1 Gallionella sp. | reverse complement strand
GGTAGCGCAATGGCTGCTGACATGCCAGAGTTGGCAAAGAAAAGCGGTTGCACAGCTTGTCACTCAATCGACAAAAAAGTAGTTGGACCAGCTTGGGCTGAAGTGGCTAAAAAATACGCTGGCGATGCTAAAGCAGAAGCTACTTTGATCGAAAAAGTTGCTAAAGGCGGCAAAGGCACTTGGGGCACGATGGCTATGCCAGCAAACTCACCAAAAGTTTCTGATGCTGACATCAAAACATTGGTACAGTTTGTATTGAGCCTGAAGTAATTTAGGTCTGTTGCACAAAAAAGCCGACGCAAGTCGGCTTTTTTGCATTTGCAGCACCATTTGTTAATTACCTTTCTGCAACTCCGCAAGATTTGTTAAATCCAGTTGTGCTTTAATTCCTCATCGCAAAGTGATGGGGCATTAAGCCATGCAACAAGCAGCAAGCTGGATCAACTACGAAGAACGCTTAAACCGCGTGACGGCGTACATCTACGCGCATCTGGATGATGAGTTGGATTTTCTCAAGCTCGCCGAGGTGGCCTTTCTGTCGCCCTATCATTTTCATCGCATTTATCGTGCGGCACGCGACGAAACGGTTGCCACCACGGTGAGGCGTTTGCGCCTGCATCGCGCAGCCGGTCACCTCGCGCAAACCACCTTGCCTATCGCAGAGATTTCGCTCAAGGCGGGCTACAAAAACATCCAGTCATTCACCCGCACCTTCAATGCAATTTACGGTATGCCGCCCGCGCGCTATCGAAACCACGGCAGCCATACCCAGTATCAATCTACCAATCTTGAAAGGAGCTTAGCCATGTACAACATTACCATTAAGACTCTTCCCGATTTGGAAGTCGTGAGCATCAAGCACAGCGGATCATACTTGCAGATTAGCCAGGCATTCGGCCAGCTGGGCAATTGGCTGGGTGCGCGTAATTTGCTGGATGCCGACACGCGCATGATGGGCGTGTATTACGACGACCCCGACGCGGTTGCGGAAAAGGATTTGCGCTCACGCGCCTGCATGACCGTAAGCAAACCGTGTGTGCTGGGAGCCCCGCTGGAGCGTATTACCATCGCTGGCGGCGAGTACGCCGTATTGCTGCACAAAGGCTCTTATGACGGATTAGTCGCTGCATACCAATGGTTTTTCGGCACGTGGTTGCTGCAATCTGGGCGTGAATTGCGTGATGCCCCAGCCTTCGAAGAATATCTCAATACGCCGATGGATACTGCGCCAGCAGAGCTACTGACGGAGATACATTTGCCGTTAAACTAGGCAAACGTTAAGCACTCTTTAACCATTCGGAATGGAAACCAACATGAAGAAGATTTATTTAATTGCAGCAATAATTGGCATCATTATTCCAGGCTTTTTCTTTTTTCAGTTCATACAGCTAAATGGTGTAAATCTCCCTGCCTTCATTTCGGCGTTGTTCGTAAATGGCGCAGCAGGCGGCTTTAGTGCCGACCTACTCATATCGTCATTCGTGTTTTGGGTATTTATGTTCCAACAGCAAAAAATGAGTAACGCTCCTACGCCTTGGCTGTTCATCGCAATCAATTTAGGTATAGGCTTATCTTGCGCGCTACCTGCATATTTGTACGCTGTTGAAACTCGTCGCGCCTAACTCATCAATCAAGCGGGATGCCGCATCCAAAAGCACATCGGAGGAAATATGACGAAATCAACGGTGAAGTATTGGAACGCGCTGGCTACCGAAAGCCACGAAAAATGGACACCCGTCGCGGGGTTAGAAGGAATGGTTGAGGAGCTAACCTTGATCATCGATTCGATGACGGGCGAGTACACCCGACTCACCCGCTTTTTCGCGGGTGCGGACACATCGAGTTTTGGCGGGAAAAGTCATGCTTATCCAGAAGAGGTTTTCATTGTCAGCGGCAGGCTGTATGACCAAGCTTTTGAGCTGTGGTTAGAAGCGGGGCATTACGCCAGCCGTCCGCCCGATGAAAAACATGGCCCATTCAAAACGGATGTTGGCTGCGTGGTGTTGGAGGTGTCGTTTCCTAACCGCGTTGCGGATAAAAACAGTTAAAAATGAAAGTCAAAAAATCTTGGTCTGAAAAATTAAATAGTGCCAAACCACATGAAATTAAACCCGCGCCGATTAGCATCGCGGGCATGAAGGCGGGGCAGATTATGTTAGTGCCAACGCCCAAGATGATTGATGATTTTATTCGCGCTATTCCTCAAGGTACGAGCATGGATGTGAAGACCATGCGCCAACAGTTAGCGGCAAAATATAACGCGGAAGTGACCTGCCCTATCTACACTGGATTTCACTTGAAAACGGTAGCCGAAGCGGCGTTTGAAGCGTTTAACCAAGGCGCACCATTAAACGCCGTGACTCCGATTTGGCGCGTGCTGGATGAACGCACGCCTACGACGAAAAAGCTTTCTTACGATACGGCTTTTATTTTTCAGCAGCGTTTACGCGAAGGGTTGAAGTAATCAAGTTGCAAGGCGCAAATTTTGTAGGTCGGATGAGCGTAGCGTTATCCGACAAATAACGTGCAATGGAATTTATGTCGGATAACGCTACGCTCATCCGACCTACCTATCTGCCATCACAGTAATTCGCCACCCTCACAAAATCCGCCACACTCAGATTTTCCGCACGCAACTGCGGGTCGATACCCAGTGTTTCGAATTCACTTTCCTGTAAATAGCCGCGCAAAGTGTTGCGCAGGGTTTTGCGGCGTTGCCCGAATGCGGTGGCGACAATCGCGGAGAATAAAGTTTCGTTGCGCACCAGAATTTTTTCGGCTGGCAACGGAATCATGCGCACGATGGCGGAGTCAACTTTAGGCGCGGGACGGAAGGATTCAGGCGGCACATCGAGTAGTTTTTCCATGAAGAAACGATATTGCAACATCACCGACAAGCGACCATAAGCCTTAGTGGAATGGCTTGCCACCATGCGTTCGACCACTTCATTTTGCAACATGAAATGCATGTCCGTGATGCGTTCGGTGTATTCAGTGAAATGAAATAATAATGGCGACGAGATGTTGTAAGGCAGATTGCCGATGATGCGCAACGGTGCGGCGAGCGTGGCAAAATCAAACTTCAACGCATCGCCCGCATGAATAATCAACTTAGTGCTGGCCTTGTCTTGCGGGTAATCATTTTCCAAACGCGCGATGATGTCGCGGTCAATCTCTACTACGTGCAATTGATTCAGCAGCTTCAGCAAGGGACGGGTCAATGCGCCCAAACCGGGGCCAATCTCGACCATATTGTCATTAGCTGCGGGACGAATCGCAGACACAATATCGGCAATGATGTTTTGATCAACGAGAAAGTTTTGACCAAACTTTTTTTTGGCTTTATGCACGAGCAACTCGTTCGTTCTGTACCATCTCGGTGGCGACTTTAATGGCTTCTAATAAGCTCCCGCTATCTGCCTTGCCTGTACCCGCCAAATCTAATGCCGTACCGTGATCGACAGAGGTGCGAATAATCGGCAAGCCCAGCGTGACGTTTACGCCTTGCCCAAAACTAGCGTGTTTTAACACGGGCAATCCTTGATCGTGATACATGCTCAACACCGCATCGCACTGCGCCAATTTATGTGGCGTGAATAAAGTGTCGGCGGGCAGCGGCACACTCACGTTCATACCTTCACCGCGCAATTTATCCAGCACGGGAATCATCACGTCGATTTCTTCACGACCTAGGTAGCCGCCTTCACCCGCATGGGGATTGAGCCCCGCAACCAAGATGCGCGGTTGCGCGATGCCAAAGCGTTGCTGCAAATCGCTATGCACAATGCGTAGCAAGCTTTCCAACAGCGGTTGGGTGATGGTAGCGGCCACGTCTTTCAACGGCAGATGAATCGTCACCAGTGCGACACGCATTCCGCCGCCGACCAGCATCATCACCACTTGTTTGGTTTGAGTCTGCTCGGCTAAAAATTCGGTGTGCCCGGTGAACGGAATACCTGCATCGTTGATGATGCCCTTGTGGACGGGCGCGGTGACCATGCCTGCAAATTCACCTGCCTGACAGCCTTGTACAGCGCGGCTTAGCGTGGCGAGCACATATCGGCTGTTGGCAGCATTGAGTACGCCTGCTTGAGATGGTTGTGCGAGTGGGATGTGAATAACTGTTAGGTTATTAGGCTCACGTGCAACTTGTCCCGCAACGTAATTTCGCAACTGCAAAATCACACCAAGCTGTTGCGCACGCTGCATCAATAAATTTTTATCGGCAATCACCACGATAGGTGTTTGCAAAGCCTGCGAGGCTAGCTGTACACACAAGTCTGGACCAATGCCGGCAGGTTCGCCAGCGGTAATCGCCAGCAGTTGAGAAGGTGGGGTTTGCACTGATTACTTTTTCTTTTCAGTACGATACTCGACAAACGCATGATCGCGCAGTTGCCGCAGCCACTCTTGATATTGCTCGTCAGACTTGGCTGTGCCGATCGCAATGCGCGCTTGCTGACGCTTTTGTTGCTCGCTGACATCGGCGGTGCGCCGTTCAATCACTTTAATTAAATGCCAACCGAATTGCGTTTGTACCATGCCGACCATACCCGGTTGCAACTTGTTCATCGCTTCTTCAAACTCAGGCACGGTTTGCCCTGGCGAGAGCCAATCCAAATTTCCGCCCAGTTGCGCGCTGCCATCTTCAGAGTAGCGTTTTGCCTCATCGGAAAAATCTGCGCCATCATCAATGCGACGCTGGATTTCCATAATGCGATTTTTTGCTTCTGCATCAGAAACTAATTCGCTAGTTTTAACAAGAATATGACGCGCATGAGTTTGCGTAATTTCCGCTACGCCTTTCAATTTGCGTTTTCCCAGTAACTTCACAATATGAAAGCCACTGGGGCTGCGCAACACCCCAGAGAGTTTCCCGACAGGCAACGTTAGCAATTCATTCATAAACAATTGTGGAATGGCATCGCTAGTGCGCCAGCCCAAATCACCGCCTGTGAGTGCGTTCTTGGCATCGGATAAGCCCGCCGCTACTTGCGCAAAATCTGCGCCGCCTTGCAATTGCTGCAAGGCCTGTTGAATACGGTCACGCGCCACCTGAATTTTTTCTGCGCTAGCTTGCTCAGGCACGGAAACTTGTATATGAGCAAGGTGGAATTCCTCACCAGAACCACCCGACTTGGCTTTGTTGGCAAGGTAGGTATCAATTTCACTTTCACTTATCACGAGCTTGCTTTCAACTTCGCGCTCGCGTAACCGTGTGGAAATAATTTCACTGCGTATCTCTTCACGGAATTTTTTGTAATCGATTTTCTCGCTTTCCAATTTGGCGCGGAATTCCGCCAGCGTGGGGAAATTATTTTGCTGCGCGATGCGCGCCAACGCCATATCCAATTGATTATCATCCACGCGGATGCCGTTATCTTTGGCAAACTGCGTTTGCAACAAATCAACCACCATCCGCTCAAGCAGCTGCTTCTCCAATGCATCGGCAGGCGGCAGCTCCGTCCCCTGTTTCTGCAATTGCGCCTTCACTGTTTGCAAATGGTCGCTCAACTCGTAACGGGTAATCACATCGTCGTTCACCACTGCGGCAATCGAGTCTATCGCTACTGCTTGAGGTTGTGCCACTGCTGGCTTCATGCTGGCCGCATATCCAGCGTTCATAGTCAGCAAGGTGCTTAATAACAACAATTTTATTCGGATCATCATATTTTTAAGTGCATTTCTAATAAATTCAAATCCTAGGTTGCACCGAGAATCAGTTTTTTTAACTGTATTTAACTGATAAGACCGAACGGTGGGAGCAATTTTTGCGATTGTAATACATCTCAGCCACCCAACAATTCCGCCGCCGTAACACTAGCTATATTGCAACCACTCATACCCGTTTTTAATTCAGCTAGGATTAAGGAATTTCCGACTCGCCCATGCGCCTTAGAATGATGTTGGTTTTGCGCAACAATCCGCGTGCTTCACGATGTGTGTCGTAATAGCGTGGATTGGGCACCATCGCGGCAAGCTTGGCGGCTTGCGAGGCGGAAAGTTGCGACGCACTGACTCGGTAGTAATGATGTGCCGCCGCTTCTGCGCCAAACACGCCGTTGCCCCATTCGATGACATTCAGATATATTTCAAAAATGCGTTCCTTGTCCATCATGCTTTCCAACATCAGCGTAATGATGACTTCCTCACCTTTGCGCCAGGGCGTGCGCTTGGTAGAAAGAAAAAGATTTTTTGCCAACTGCTGACTGATAGTTGAGCCGCCTGCAACAATTTTGCCTTTGCGCAAATTTTTTTCATAGGCCTTTTGAATGCCTTCCCAGTCGAACCCTTCGTGATCGACAAAGTGTGCGTCTTCAGAGGCAATCAAGGCGCGCTTCAAGTGACGGGAGATTTTGTCGTAATCAACCCACTGATACTTCAGCTCGGCTTCGCTATTTGTGTCTTGCATGACCTCCAAGCGCGACTCCATAAACGCGCTGGAAGAAGGATTAAATTTGATCCACCAGCAGATGTGCGCGAACAGCCATACCTGATACAACAGGATGAGCGCGATGCCCCACAACATGCCGCGCCATAACCAACCCCGCATATTTTTAATCATGAGTTGCGCAACGCCGCAATGACAGGTGCGGTGTCAGGACGTACACCGCGCCACAGATAAAACGCCTCGGCAGCTTGTTCGACCAACATGCCCAAACCATCGGCAACTTGCGCACCATGCTCGCGGGCGAACTTCATGAACGGTGTCTCGCGTCCGTACATCATGTCGTAGGCGAGTGCGTTGGGGGAAAAAATGCCAATCGGAAGTGATGGCATTTCATCGGATAAGCTTGATGAGGTCGCGTTGATAACGAGATCAAATGCAAGAATGTCTCTAGCTAATTCTTTAGCGAGGCTTGCATAGCTTGTTGAATCCAACACTGGCATCATTGAAGCTAATGGTATTCGGTGAGTGGTGCTGTGAGCATCTACTAGTAACTGAGCTTTTTCGGGGCTGCGATAGCCAATTGTAATTCTGCATGATTGCTCCAATAGCGGAGTGGTAACTCCCCATGCAGCCCCACCAGTTCCCATCAACAAAATATTTTGATTTTTTATATTGAAGTGTAAATGATGCTTAATGTCACTTACTAGCCCTGCACCATCCGTGTTATCACCTAAGATAACCTCGCCATCAAACATAAGTGTGTTCACTGCCTGGGCTGCTTCGG
>JBEBKA010000091.1:0-7271 GCA_040079595.1 Gallionella sp. | reverse complement strand
GCCGCGCTGTGCTTCGATGAATGCAGGGCTTTGCAATCGGGCAATGGGCTGACCTTTTTTGACGCTATCGCCAACCCCGACCAACACCTGCTCGACCATCGCGGGAAGCGGAGTGCTGATGACAAACATTTGATTGGGTGGAATTACCACTTGAGCGGGTAAACCGGAGACTTCGCCGGATTGTTTATTGGGCAAAGCAGCCGTTGTAATGCTGAGTGCCTGAGCTTGCTTTGCGCTCATTGCGATGTCTTCACCTGCCCATCCGAGTTGAGTGATAGACAGGGCAATCAGTCCGAGAATACGGAAAAAATTATTCATTGATTAACTCCAATAGAAATGTTGAATGAGCTACAAAAACACGCGAGTCAAAACAAAAACTGAATTTTGACGGGACATGCCAACCAACCCTTTGCAGGGCCAGTTACTTGAGTTACGGGGAAGTATTCCGCCAGATTAGGCGAGCGTTGCCTTGGGCGGGTATTCGATGGAAGTTTGCGGGGCTGAAACAAAATTTCTGGTCGGAATGACAACCAGGGAATCGGGTTCTATCAACGGCATCATGCCAATTATGCACGGCAAGATGACCGAGAAACTGGGATGCACGTGGTCATGGTGATGACCGTTCACCGCAGTCAACTTACCCGCCTCATCGCCACTCGCTTGCGGGTCATCGTGTATAGGGTCGTCACTGTGTTCATGATTGTGATGCCCAAGATGTGCGGCATGGTTAGGCGCGTGTTCCAAGGCATCACAAACACCCACCGATGCCGCATAGGCGGTGTTCAGCGAGAACATGATGACAAGGCAAAGAGAGAGGATAGTGCGCATATCGGCGGAGTATAAGCGCAAAAGGATGGCAAGACAAAATTGGTGATGACAAATTAGTGATGACCTGTTCCGCAGTATCCGAGCTAACCCCGTCGGACAAGTAAGTCGGACACACCTTCGGATAGTACCATCGCAGCGGCTTCAATTTCTTCTGACGTTGTCATCCATCCCGCCGAGAGTCTGACTGCGCCTCGTGCACGCTCCGCATCGCACCCCATCGCCGCAAGTACGCCACTCACCGCATCCGCCTCGGAATGACATGCCGAGCCGACCGAAGCGGAAACCCGATCGGCAACGCGAGACAGTAATTCGCGCCCGGAGATGCCCGGGAAAGAGATATGTAAAGTGTTGGGCAGACGCTCTGTTGGGTGCCCGTTGAGCACAAGGCTGGGAACAGTCGCTGCAAGCCGTGTGTGCAGCTTATTCCGAAGCGCGCTCAGTTTTACTGTCGCATCAGGAAGATGTTCCCGCGCAAGCTTTGCCGCTGCACCCAAACCGACGATCAGCGGCACATTTTCCGTGCCCGGGCGCAGGCCGTGCTCTTGGTCGGCACCAAACATAATTGGCTTGATTGGCGTTCCTGATCTGACATACAGCGCGCCTACGCCTTTCGTGGCGTAGAACTTGTGCCCCGCCAGGGTCAGCAGATCGACACCCAGTGCATTGACATCGATTTCAACCTTGCCAGCCGACTGGGCGGCATCGGTGTGCAGCAATACACCTGAGGGTTTAATGAGACGGGAGATTTCGACAATCGGCTGGATCGTTCCGACTTCGTTGTTGGCATGCATAATCGATACGAGTGCCGTATCGGGGCGCACTGCTTCGGCAACCGAGATTGGATCGACGCGGCCATATTCATCCACGGGTATCACCGTCAAATCCCAGCCAGCTTCGCGCAGGTATTGTGCGGGTTGCACGACTGCCGGGTGTTCGATTGCGCTTATAACAAGATGCTTCTTCGTGTGACCGAGTGCGCTCGCAACGCCAAGCAGCGCAAGGTTGTTGGCCTCAGTTGCGCTACCGGTAAAAATGATTTCATCGGCATGTGCATGGATGAGATCAGCCACCGATGCCCGCGCTTCGGCAACAGCTTGTCGGGCGGACAAGCCATATACATGCGACGATGAAGGATTGCCGAAGTGCATGTCCAAAAATGGCTGGATCGCATCGGCTACTTCCAGTGCCACTGGCGTGGTTGCGTTGTAATCAAGATAGATGGGCAGATTCATTGCGGTCATGTACTCCTTCAGTAGTTTTTACCTTACCACGGCGGTTTTTCTATCGGTATTTGCGCTGGTACCAAGACTCAAAAAACGATTTGGCGTGATGCATCAGGCCGAGCGGTGGCAAGGACATCTCGCTGTCCGGCGTGCGTCGCACCAGCATACCGGCATCGAGGCTGTCGACGATGCAGAGCAATTCCACCTTGAAGGTCTGCTGCGGATTGTCGCCATCCAGTTCCACCAGCAGATTTTCGGCTGCCGTTTCGCCTTGCAAGTCAGCCATGTGCGCCTGTTTTGGCATCCAGTCCGGTCCCGGAAAACTGCCGGAATCGCCCGCGACATACACCGCTGGCATGCCCTCTACGCGGCACTGTGCATCGGCCTTGACGAGTCCGCCCGGCGAGCGCGGCAGGCTGGTCTGGTCGAACCATGCATTGCCGGTCAAACCGGGCATGAAGATGATGAGGTCGGCGGCGAACTCGCCGCCTTCGGTCTTCACTTTATCCGCCTCGAAGCCGACCAGTTTGTGACCGAGTTGTTTGTTGATGTCGCGTTTATCCATCTCCGCCATCAGGCGTTCTACAGCGCGTTCACCGAGGCGGTTGCCGGGATTGGGCATGGGGTTGAAGAAGGTGAGACCGATCTTTTTTCGTCGTCCATCGCGGCGCAACTGGGTATCCAGCCCGAACAAAAATTCGAAGATCGGGCCGCCGCGCGTGGCAGTTGGCTCGTTCGGATTACCCGCGAAGCCCAGCGCGATGTTGCCTTGTTTGAGCGCGGCTACTCGCTCGCGGACCTTTTCTGCTGCCGCGATGCCCTCGCACGGCAAGATGGCATGCTCGATGCCGGGCAGTTTTTTGATGAATCGTCCACCGCAGGCGATGATCAGGCCGTCGTTCTCCACTTTGCCGTTGTTCGTCAGCACGGTGCGCCCGCTGTTCTCCAGACCATTCGCCTCGCCCGCGAAGAAGCGGATACGGTTGTCGCTCAGGAAGCGTTCAAGCGGAATGCGCAGATCGTCGGCTTTACGTTTGCCGGATGGTATCCAGATCAAACTCGGCAAGAATATCAATTCTGCTTTGGGAGCGATGAGTGTGATCTCAACCTTAGCATTGAGTTGGCGCAATTTGCGCGCCGCAGACAGCGCGGCAAAGCCGATACCGATGATGGAAATTTGTTTCATGTTTGATCTCCCGATGGTTTCGGATTGATACGCGGATGCGTCTCCGCACCGAACAGCCAAAGTATAGTGCCTGATATAAACATTGATACTGCCACGAACCAAAACGCCGCATCAACTGAGCCGCTGAAATGTGCAGCAATACCCAAACCCAGTGCGCCAATGCCATACCCCAAGTCACGCCAAAAACGATAGATGCCGATAGCGGAGCCGCGCCAGTCGGGATGCGAAATATCCGCTACCGCTGCGGAGAGATTCGGGTACAGCAAAGCCATGCCAAAGCCGGACACAGCCGCAGACAGCGACCACCACGCCACACCCTCGCCCCACAACATCATCGCCACACCGGTACCGCAGATCCACATACCAAGAACATTTGGAATATGGCGGCCAATATGATCTGAAAGTTTACCGGTAAAAAATTGCGAGCCACCCCAGACGAAACCATAGATGCCGACGATCCAGCCGATGTTGGGCAGACTTAGGCCGCGCTGGTAGAGGAACACCGGATAGAACACCCACACCAGCGCATCGACGAATTTCTCCACCAGCCCGGCCTGGCTGATGGCGAACAATCGTTTGTCGCGCCACGACACCAACGTGAACACTTCCCAGGTCGTTGGCTGCGCGCTGATGTTGGTCGGATAACGCGGCAGAGGCCCTGTGTTTATGCCGGCCTTATGTTTTGCCGCCTCACTTTTCGCCCAAGGCAGCGTGTCCTTGACCCACAGCAGGGTGAGCAGCATCGCCAGCAAACTCGTCGTCAGACCGAAGATCAACAGTCCAGTACGCGCACCAAGCATGGTCGCCAGATACGCTGTGATGATGCCTGCTAGTGCCAGTCCGACATAACCGGAGAATTCATTCAGACCGATAGTCAGTCCGCGCTGGTCTGCACGAGTAATGTCGAGCTTGGAGGTCTGCGTCATCGACCAAGTCAGTCCCTGGTTGATGCCGAGCAGCACCGTCGCCGCGACGATCCAGCTCCATGATGGCGCAAAATAAACCAGCAAGGGAATAGGCAGTGCCGCCGCCCAGCCCAGCAACAACACTTTCTTGCGCCCGATGCGTTCGGACAAACGTCCGGCCACAAAATTGAGCAATCCTTTGACAAAACCGAATGCCACCACAAAAGTTGTCAGCAACATATAGGAATTTTTTGGTACGCCAAATTCTAACTCTGACAGTGCTGGCACAACGGTGCGCATCATACCGATGGTGAAGCCCACCAGCAGGACTTGCAGCAACTGGTGCAGGAACTGGTCGAGGTTGGCGCGAATACCGTGAGTTAGATTGGGGTGCGTCATCGTCAGCCTGCGATGTTCGCGGCGACCATCTTGTCCATCTCGGCAGGACGCGGCGGAATTTCCTTGAGCAGATGCTCGATGAAAGCTTCCTTGCCCATCGACAATCCCGGATTCCAGCGTTTCTCAAAACCGATGGTCGAACTGGGTTTCCCGGACAGCCCAGCTCCGCAGACACTGCCAGCCTGATGGCCGGGGAAGATTTCGACTTCGTTGGACAGATGCAGCAACTTGGCGTGGATACTGTCGTAAAGCTGTGCCGCCATCTCCCGCTCACGTCCCAGTAAATCAGGTCGCCCAGTGGAGCCCACAAACAGCGTGTCACCCGTAATCACGAACCAAGGCAATTCTCCGCGACGCATGTCCGTTACCAGCAAGCAAATACTGTCGGGCGTATGACCAGGGGTGTGCAACACCTCAACCTCGACGTTACCAAGGTTAAGCGATTGACTATCGCTCAAAGGTTCAAATTCGAATTTCACCAAGCCGGTATCAGATTCGTGCAGACAATATGGTGCGCCAACCATCTGTGCGAGCTTTCTACCACCGGAATAGTGATCGGCATGAACGTGGGTATCAATGACGTAATTGATGGTGACGTTGGCCTTTTTCGCTTCCTCGATGAACCACTGCTCATCGCCAGCGACCACGTCTACCGCCATCGATTTTCCCTTGGTGCCACAGCCGAAGAAGTAAGAAAGTGAAGACTCTTTCGTTGGCAGTTGTTTGAAAAACATCACGTTCTCCCTGAAGTTAAAACACCAGAACCTTGTCCGCCCACACAGTCCACTCGGCCAATTCAGCCAAGGTACTGCGGTGCGCCTTATCGGCAATATCGCTATCGCCCATGCCGCGTGCCTCCATACAGGTACCGCAGATGCCGACTTCTCCGCTGTGCCGAATCACGTTGCCGAGCATCGTTTCAACGTTGTAAAAACCCGGCGGCACTTTCTGGTTGCGATGTGCCGATGATGCGCCATCGCCGATCAGAAATATCCGTACTGAATTGCCTTCCTGCTTGGAAAGTGCGCCTGCCAAGCGCAAGCCGTTATAAGTGCGCTCGCTGCCGTAGGGTGCATCGTTGAGAATGAATAATGTTTTCATGGGAAGCTCCTTGGTTGACTTAACAATCTAGCAATTATTAGAATGATTAAACTCCTATTGCATGTTTGTGTCAATCTGGTTTAGAGTTGTGCATACATATTCTAAATAAAACCAGATTGATGTGATGAAAAATGCCCGCAAGATTAAAGACCTGCTCTACGAACAAGTGGCACGAATCGGCAAGGTGTTCTCCAGCCCCAAGCGGTTGGAGTTGATTGAATTGCTTTGTCAGGGGGAAAAGACTGTGGAGACTTTGGCCCGCGAAGCATCCATCAGTGTAAAACTGACCAGTTCTCATTTGCGTGAGTTGCGCATGGCACAACTGGTCGAGACTGAACGGCAGGGAAAGAACATCAGCTACCGCCTTGTCGACAAATCGGTGGCCGACCTGTGGGTGCAAATCCACACACTGGCCGAGGAACGCCTGATCGAGTTGCAACTGGCGTTGCAGAAGATCGCCACGCAGCCCGATGATCTTGTGCCCAGAGACAGAGAAAGTCTGATAAAGGCTGCACGCAAGGGCGAAGTGGTGGTGCTCGATGTGAGGCCGACGGATGAATACCTGAGTGCGCATCTACCCTTTGCCAGATCAATCCCAATCGAAGAGCTGCGCCAACGCTTGGGCGAGTTACCCAAGGATCGTTCGATTGTTGCCTACTGCCGAGGTCCTTACTGTTTGATGGCGGCCGATGCAGTTGCGTTGCTCAAGCAGGAGGGCTTTACCGCCATTCACTTGCGCGACGGGATTGCCGAATGGGAAGCGGCAAGTAATTTGTAATAACCGTTGTCGCTTTTTGCTAAATTCAATAATGCGACGCTCTTCTTGGGGGTGGTGGCGATGGACCATTCAATAAAAGGATTCAGGTGGACAGGGGAAATTGCTTGAATTCGCAATAATTGACATTTAGGCTGTATTTGCCCACACTCCATCATATGTCTACCTCGTTCAGAAGATTCGTCGCTATCCTGATGTTGCTTTGGTTGCCGCTATTCAGTGGCAATACGCTAGCAGCAATGGTGTCCATGCCGATGTCACAAGATTCATGTCACGAAACTGCTACGCCGAAGAAAATGGCACACAGTGGTTTGGCGCAACATCATCACCATCACGAAAACAAATCTGTCTCAGCGGAAGAGCACAATTCATCGTGTAGCTCATGTGGTGTTTGCCATTTGTTTTGTGCAGGTTATTTGCTAGTACCAAGCATAGCGTTGGCTGCTGTGCAGATATCTACATCTGAAACTATCCCTTATCTAGTTTCATTCCGCTCTACCACTTTCGCCCCGCTACTGCCGCCACCGCTCGTTCGCGTTTAACGCGGGACGAGTCCGTCTGTTGAATTCATAGTCTGATTCTTGTCTCGCTTTATGCGACGGCTGTTTACATCTGTCCGATTGTATTTTCATTGCAACTGATACGAAATACTGTCGCACGCATGTTCAGCAATACCCACAATTTTTTTAGCAACTCACAACTTAGCAAAGGAATACCCATGAAAATTTTAACAATTATGTTCGGCATCGCGCTCATCTCAGCAAACGGAATAGCGCAGGCACAAATGTCTGAACACGATATGGCGCAGATGTCGAAACAATCAGCCAGCCCAACCAAACATGAAGGTCACGGCA
>JBEBKA010000090.1:0-7406 GCA_040079595.1 Gallionella sp. | reverse complement strand
TCGGTTGCGGTTGTTGCTGGAACTAGAGGATGCAGAGAATGAACTCAAATGAAAAGTCTGCTGCCATGACGCTGTCAGGAGCAGGCGCGTAGCATTCTCCTTGTCAGATATGCTGGCGGATAAAGTGAGGAGATTAGGATGGATAGAGGAGAATTGTTACTGGGGAGTTTGGCTGTGGCTGGAATGGCGATGACAGGTAGCTCCGTGGCAACCGATCTATATGTGGGACAGGCTTTGGGGGTGATCGAGTTGGTGCGATTTCGCCTTAAGAAAAGCATCTCAACGGAAGTTTGGTTGAAGGCTAATGAAGAAATTAGTGAATGGATTAAAAGACAATCTGGTTTCCGTTTTAGGAATTTATCTGAAACTGAAGGCGGCGAATGGATTGATGTGGTTTATTGGGATGACAAGGAGGCGGCGGAGAAAGCAAATGAACGCGCCATGAAGGAAATAGGGGGTGCTTTCTCATTGATTGATGAAAACAGTATGGTGATGAGTCACGGTAAATCGCATGTGATGCTGAGGGCATCCACTTCTTACAACACAACTAGGGACTAACGCATGTGGCAGGCTCAACATGAAACGACGACGGATGTACCCGCAGAAAAACTATATCGTGCGATTTGCGACATCAATAATTGGAATAAATGGGATGAGGAGCTTGAATGGACGAAGCTTGAAGGCGCAGCAGTCGGGGTGGGCTTTACGCTCAAACCCAAAGGTGGGCCGATTGTGAAGCTAACGATTGATGAGATGCGTCCGTATCGGCAGGTAGATACCGCGCATCTCTTTCTGGGTAAGCTGCGAAATTCGCATGAGTACATACAGGTCGGCGATAAGACAGCTGTTCGCTTCACGGTGGAGACATGGGGCGTGCTGGGTTTCTTCTGGCGCAAAGTGATTGGCGAGAATCAAATCAAAGAGGCTGCGAAGCAGACGCAAGCCTTGATTGATTACGCGCGCAAGCAACCCTGATCGCACAACATGAAAATGCTTGCCCTATCTGGCAGCCTGCGCGCGACCTCGGAGTTGCGCGCGTTAGTCCGACTCGCCCCACGGGGAGTCGAGGTGCAGGTTTTCTCTGGTTTGGGTGAGTTGCCGCTATTTAACCCTGATATTGAATTTCCCAATCCGCCTGCCGTTGCAACGCTACGCGAGGCGATCAATGCGGTAGATGCCGTTGTAATCGCCAGCCCTGAGTATGCGCATGGAATATCAGGCGTGATGAAGAACGCGCTGGACTGGATGGTGAGTAATGAATCATTTGTTCAAAAACCTGTGGCTCTGTTGAATGCACCCCCGCGAGCCAACCATGCCTACCTTGCGCTGCGTGAAACGGTTACGATGATGTCTGCCCGCGTAATTGATGAAGCCTGCATCACGATGGGACATCCGATTACGGGTATGAGTGAAGACGAGATAATACAAATACATGGGGTAGCACTTGTGGGCGTGCTTGAACTATTGCTAGTTGTGATTAAAAAGGAGATGTCATGAAGTATGGATATACGATTGTGTATGTTGAGTCGGTAGCAGCCACGTTGAACTTCTACCGCGAAGCTTTTGGATTTGAAACGCGTTTTTTGCATGAAGCAGGTGATTATGGAGAATTGTCCACGGGCGAAACGACCTTGGCTTTCGCCAGCCATGCGATGGGAGAAATGAATCTGGGCGGAAAATATGTTAGAGGCGATGCCAGCGAGAAGCCGTTTGGCATGGAGCTGGTCTTTGTTGCCGATGATGTGAATGCGGCCTATGCCAAAGCTGTTGCGGCAGGGGCAACGCCTATCAAACCACCCGAACAAAAACCTTGGGGGCAATTGGTTGGCTATGTACGCAGTGCAGAGGGCTCATTAGTTGAGCTGTGTTCAGCGATGGGAGGCTGACATGAGTATAGAGCGTGTCACCAAGCTGCTCGAAGATATCCGCTCGTTGAGCGATGATCGTTACCAACTGGTTCAGTCCGTGAGGAAACTGACGCTCGGACTAGATGCGAGCATCTCTGAAGAGGTTAAATACGGCGGGATATTGTTTGCGGCGGGCAAGCCGTTTTGCGGCATTTTCTCTTACAGGAACCATGTCTCGCTGGAGTTTAGCGAAGGCGCGTCGTTGCAGGACAAATACAAAGTGTTGGAGGGCGATGGAAAGCTACGCCGTCACATCAAGCTAACCACACTTCAGGATATCGATGGCAAGCATGTGCGGGATTACCTTGTCCTTGCGCACAAGTCAGTAAAGAAAGCGTAATTCTTCTAATGAGCGGTCACGAGATGCTTAACACAGCATCCCATTACCTTTTCGTTCACCGTACTCGATCTTAAGCCGCGCAAGTCGAAAAATAATCCATGCGTAAATCCGATTCGCCCTCTCGTCGAGCGGCTGTCGTTCATCAAAGACAAAACGCGCTGGGGTTATGCGTTTCGCTTCGGTCATCTAGAAATCCCTCAAAAAGATTTTGAATTGATCGCGTCGGAGATGCTGGAAGGAAAGTCTGCTGCCATGACGCTGTCAGTAGCAGGCGCGTAGCATTCTCTTGCCGAATGTTTTGGCAAATAACTCAAGGAGAATGATGATGTTTGACGTACAAGGTATCGCGCTACAAACCACCCCGCAGCAAGCTTTTTCCTATATCGCTGACCCGGCAAAATTGCCGTTGTGGACAAGTGCTTTTGCATCAGTAAACAATGGGCGAGCAGTGATGCGCACACCCAACGGTGAGTTGGAAATTGGTCTGGTTGTGCATTCGTCAGCGGAGCAAGGTACGATAGATTGGCTGATGACTTTTCCCGACGGCAGTGTCGCATCGGCATTTTCACGAGTGGTAAAGCTAGACTCGAAAAATTGCGCTTACATTTTTGTTTTAACGCCACCGCCTGTTCCATTGGAAATGCTCGAGGGCGCGCTGAAAGCACAATCGCTCACCCTTGCCGAGGAACTTAAAAAGTTAAAATCTATACTCGAAAATCATGGTTGAGCAAATAACTGAAATAGTTACAAAGAAGCTGAGTGCGTAAATCCGAACGCCTTTTCCAACTGGTGACGCTGCTGCAAGGGCGGCGCACCGTCATGACTGGACAAGCTATAGCTGAGGAGTTGGGTGTGGCGGTGCGCACCGTGTATCGCTACATTCAAGCACTTACTCTCTCTGGTGTGCCGATAGATGGCGAGGCGGGGGTGGGTTATCGCTTGCGCAAGGGTTTCGATTTGCCGCCGCTGATGTTTCAGGCGGATGAAGTCACGGCGTTGCTGGTTGGCAGCCGCATGGTGCAAGCTTGGACGGATGCGGATTTAGCGCAAGCTGCCAAACAAGCTGAGACCAAGATACTCGCTGCACTTACCCCGCAGATGCTGATTGCAGTGTCACGCTTGCCGTACCGCATTCCAAATTTTCCGCGCGATGAAAACGTGGTACACGGCTTGTTACGCAAGGCATGTGAGCAGCGGAAAAAAATCGCGGTTGCGTATCAGGATAGCGAAGGAAAAAGCAGCGAGCGTATTTTGTGGCCGCTAGGGATGATAGGTTGGGGCGACCGCTGGACGTTGCTGGCGTGGTGCGAAAAACGCGTGGCGTATCGCAACTTTCGCTTTGATCGGATACAAGACATCACGGTGTTGGCAGAGCGTTATCCACTGCATCCGCAACGCAATCTTGAACATTATTTGACGCAAATTGAAGGCATGAAGGATGAACAGAAGCCTGTCTGAAGGTGCGTCATATGGAAAACTCAACCCGCACAAAACGTGAACGCCACCTTATGCCCGACTTCATCCGTGATGCGCTGGACGCGAAAAAACTCACTGCCGCCTACGATGCGCGTCCGCCGTATCAACGCAACGACTACATTGGCTGGATCACGCGCGCCAAACTTCCCGCCACGCAACAAAAGCGTCTCGACCAGATGCTGGATGAGTTGGTGAGGGGAGATGTGTATATGAAAATGGTATGGAGGAAGAAATCATGAGCAAAACGACAGCTACTTACTGGAACGTGTTCAACGCACAGAATCAACATCACTGGGCGGCGGTGCAAGGTTTGGAAGGCATGGTCGAAGAACTCACCCTCAGCATCGACTCGCACACGGGCGAATACACCCGTTTGACGCGCTTCTTGTCGGGGGCGGACACCTCGGCGTTCGGCGGAAAATCACATGCTTACCCTGAAGAGATATTCATCATCAGTGGACGTTTGTATGACCACGCATTCGGAATGTGGCTGGAGGCAGGACACTACGCCAGCCGCCCACCAAGAGAAGTACATGGACCATTCAGCACGGAAGAGGGGTGTGTGGTGCTGGAGGTGTCGTTTCCGAATCGGGTTGAATGAAGAGTGTCGCAACTTTCGGCACGATCGCACCCAGCGTATTGACTGCTTGCCCGAATATTATCCACAACCTCCACAACGCAATTGAGTTACCCTAATACTGCGCTAATCCAATCCGTGCAAAATGCCTAAGGAAACGCCGAATAAATCCGTTCGTGGTGAGCATTTCCCGTTCGCACCCTTCGATACACCGCACTACGTGCGGCGCTCAGGGCGAACGGGAAATGTATCGAACCACAGTTTTTGGCTTATTCGGCGTTTCCCTAAATCAATAGTGACGCTTTTCCCATCAATTTAAGTATCAGGAATCCATAATGAACAAAATCATCTCTGCAATGACGCTCGCCATTCTTTTCACCAGCTCCGCTGTCGCAGCACCATCCAATCATGTGGGTATCAACTACAGTTTTGATAACGTGGTGGGTACCCAGCTTGAGTTTGACATCGCCAAAGCGGCAAGCAACAAGCCCGTGTCCATTCAACTATTCTGGAAAAGTTACCAGCAGCGGCTGAATAGCAATAACACCTGGAACACTACGGGGATAGGAATAGCCGGAATTTATGACTTAACTTCTGTTGTGAAAGTTAATAAAAGCGTCCATCCCTATGTGGGATTAGGTTTGATGTCGGTGTCCTACACATGGGCGGGTTTTGGAATTAGACAAAATTACACGGGCGTGGACAGTGGGCTTTACATCACAGGCGGTGTCCGATACAACTTCACCCCACAAGTTGATGCGGACTTCAACCTCAACAATTTTGGTGGTTTAACCGCTGGGGCAAACTTCAAGTTTTAGTGTAGTGCCACACTGTTGTGGTCGTCCCATCGACTGTCAGTGGACTCTCTAATTTAGAGACTGCGTATTTTCTTCAGCAGCGCGGTGGTGGAACGTTCATGCAAGAATGGGATGCTGTGGACTGCGCCGCCACGAGCCAGCACTTCTTTGCTGCCTACGATGTTGTCTGGTTGCCAGTCGCCGCCTTTCACCAGCACGTCTGGCCGGCAAGCGAGTATCAAATTCAGCGGCGTGTCTTCGTCAAACTTTACCACTAGGCTTACTGACTTCAGCGCGGCCAAAACCGCCATGCGATCCTGTTCGGCATTGATGGGTCTATCTTCACCTTTGCCTTGGCGTTTTACCGAGGCATCACTATTCACGCCGACAATTAACGATGCGCCGAGTGCGCGGGCTTGGGCAAGATAGGTGACATGACCGCGATGCAGTACATCAAAACAACCGTTGGTAAACACCAATGGGCGCGGCAGCTTGGCGAGTTGTGCAGCGAGATTATTCGCATCGCAAAACTTAGCTTCAAAGGATGGTAGTGGATAAGCAGTATTCATTTACAACTCTCCGCCCGCCCTGAGCTTGTTGAAGGGTTTGGAATCGACAGTAGGTGGTTCGACAAGCTCACCACGAACGGAGATTGGAGGTGCATCATTCGCCCAGCAAGAGATAGTCGATGATGTCGCACAGCGAGTGCAAACACACCAAATGCACTTCTTGAATGCGCGCCGTGCTTTGCGCATCAACGCAAATCAAAATGTCGTCGGGGCGCAAGGCTCGCGCCATTTCGCCGCCATTGCGGCCTGTGAGTGCAATCACTTTCATGCTGCGCGTATGCGCTGCTTTAATGGCAGCCACAACATTTGGCGAGTTACCGCTGGTAGAAATTGCCAACAGCGTGTCGCTTGGCAAGCTGAGCGCGTTAACCTGCTTGGAAAAAATCTGGTTGAAATCGTAATCGTTACCGATGGAGGTGATGATGGAGCTGTCGGTAGTCAGTGCGATGCACGCCAAGCCCGGACGTTCTTTTTCAAAGCGATTCACCAACTCGGCGGCGAAGTGTTGCGCATCGCCTGCTGAGCCGCCGTTGCCGCAGCACAAAATTTTATGGTCATTGGTGACGCAATCAAAAAATGCCTGCGCGGCGGCGGCAATGGGTTTTGCCAAGGAATCTTTTACGCGAAGCTTCAGCTCCGCGCTGTCGCTAAAATGTTTGGCAATGCGTTTATTGATGTCCATTTGAAGTGCGGTTTTTAATTGATAAATGACATTATCCTATAAACTGTCATCCGAAACTAAAACATACCGTTAAAGTGGTTCGCAGCCATTTTGTTTATGTGTGGTGATGTGGTTTAATCTGATTTTCTTCTAGGGGGATAAATTAATGTTCCGCACAAAAAATATCATCACCGCCTGTTTGTCTGCCGCCATACTATTTTCTGCCCCGGTTGCAATCGCCAGTGATACGTCAGAGGCAATCAAATTACGCATCGGTAAAGGCAACCCTGTTAAAGGCAAAGCCTCATCCCAGCTTTGCCAAGGCTGTCATGGTGTGGCGGGTATCAGTGTGGAAGAAATGATCCCCAACCTCGCGGGCCAGTACTCAACTTACCTTACCAAGCAAGTGCAAAACTTCAAAACCTTTGAGCGCAAGCATCAAATTATGAATGCTATGTCTCAAACGATTAGCGATGCGGAGTTGTTAGATGTCTCTGCCTTTTTTGCCAGCCAAAAACAAATGAAAGGTAATGGCAAGGGCGACAATGCGATCGCCAAAAATCTTTTCTTAAAAGGCGATGCAACGAGAGGCGTGATAGCCTGTGTAACCTGTCATGGCGAGAGCGGCAAAGGTCAATCTCCAAGTGAATTCGGCTTCCCTGTGATTGGCGGGCAGCATAAATCTTACCTTGTTGCTCAACTTAACAACTGGCGTTCGGGCGAACGTGCCAATAGTGATGGCAATGTAATGAACACCGTCACCAAGTCTTTAACGGATGCGGAAATCGAAGCATTGGCGGAGTATCTTTCGGGACTGTAATATTGCGCCACATCACTCCGCTAAATTAAAAAGTGTGCAACCTAGATATCTCGAAGTCCAGCCGTTGTCTGCGCAACAACGGTTAGGGATAATTTCTTTGGGCGGTCAAACCGTAATTTACCAAATTGATATGAAGGCTTTTGCTCATTTCTTCATAGAGCTAAGGAAACGCTGATTTATTCCCAAGAGAAACAGCTCAGCAGATAAAATCCCACCATTCACAACCGCCCGAAGACAACACGATGCAAACAAGCTTTTC
>JBEBKA010000089.1:0-7883 GCA_040079595.1 Gallionella sp. | reverse complement strand
ACTCAGTAGCGTTGTTACGGATTGATATGATATAAAGCCTCATGCGTCGACTATTTTTAATTTTGCTGATGGTTCTCTTGCCCTTGAGTAGTTGGGCAGGGAATGCCATGGCGATTAACATGGTTGCTGCCAAGCTGGCTGCTCAAGATGATGCAATGGCAAACAGTCATTGCCCTAACATGCCGGCAATGCACGAGGCGCAGCCAGAGAATAGCCAGCAATCGGCTGCCTGCACCGATTGCCAAGCCTGCCATTTACTCGCTATGCAAGCAGTGATTTTCTCGACAACTTCAACCGCGCATTCTTCCATTGTGTTGCAAACAGAACACAGTTCGTTTGTCAGCACTCAGTTATCTCCCCCCATCAAACCCCCTATTTCCTAAGTTCTACAGCCAAGTTGCGTCCGCATTTTATGAGTGTGGCGCACTGAAGGTAGGAATTCGCCTGCCTTCAGAAAATACTACTGGAGAGTTTGGAAATGAAAAAGTTTCTACTGAGTATCTGTTTGGTGTGTACACCGCTATCGGTTCACGCTGGGCCAATGGGTTTCAAAAACAGCGTAATGAGCATGGGTGATTTCAGTGCTAACTGGCGCGAAGGGTTTGCCAATTATGCGTTTACGCCACGCGATGCAGTTGGCGCAGAAGCATTGTGGATGCGTTCTGATAACAAGCAGCGCGTGCGCGAGTTGAAGGAAATAACTTACACGCGATTACTTTCACGCTGGAACATGCCAGAGGCGCAAGCCAATATCTGGTTGGTCGCGGGAGGTGGAATAGTCACTGGCAATGATTTCGCCGATACGCAAACCATTATTACGCCTGGCTTACAGCTCGATTATGAAACTACGCGTGTTTACCTTGCCAGCAATGCGCGTTTGTACCGAGCCAAAAATCTCAACCATGATTACGCTTCCATCAGAGCAGGATTTTCGTTTTACGAAGTCGATTACGATCAAACCCAACCTTGGTTAATTTTGGAAGCACGACGAATGCGTGGCTTGTCGGACAGAACAGAAATCACACCTTTACTGCGTTTAATACACAACCGCTATTTTGTTGAGCTGGGCGTGAACAATTCACAGCAAACCCGCTTCAACTTCATGTACATTTTTTAAGGAGTTTATGATGAAACGCACACTTATATTTATTACGCTAATTACCGCTGGCATCAATGCTTTTGCAGCAACTTCGGTCAAGCTCAAAGTGAACGGAATGGTTTGCGCCTTTTGCGCACAAGGCATTGAGAAACGTCTCAACAAACTGTCTTCAACACAGGCGGTGTTTGTCGATCTCAAACAAAAAATCGTGGCAGTCGAAGCTAAAGAAGGTCAAACCCTAGACATCAAAACCATTACGAACGAAATTGTCGATGCGGGTTATGACGTAGTGAAAGCTGAGACGGTTACGCAATCCGTGGCTGAAATTAAAGCTGCCATGAAAGGGAAAAAATGAATACGCCCGACGTATCAAAATTACAAACAGGATTCTGGACTTCACTGGTAAGTTTGTTCGCCAGTTCCAGCACCTTAGTGTGCTGCGCACTGCCCGCATTACTGGTGGCACTGGGTGCAGGTGCGGTGCTTTCCTCATTGGTGTCTGCCGTACCGCAGGTGGTATTGCTAAGTGAACACAAAATCGAACTGTTTATTTTTGCAGGCTTGATGTTGACGGCAAGCGGCGCGTTACAGTGGCGCAATCGAACTGCACCCTGTCCTGTTGATATTAAATTGCGTGATGCCTGTTTGCGCACTCGAAAAATAGCAGTATGGATGTACGGGATTAGTGTCGCCATTTATTTAATCGGCGGGTGGTTTGCGTTTGTGCAACCGTTGTTAAGTGCGGATTGACAAGTGCATCATGTTTGACCACACTACAGCACATGTCTAACTCGTTCAGAAAATTCGTTGCTATCCTGATGTTGCTGTGGTTGCCGCTGTTTAGCGGTAACACGCTGGCAGCGATGGTGTCCATGCCGATGCAGCAAGGTTCATGTCACGAAATTGCTACGCCGGAAAAGATGGCACACAGTGGTAAGGCACAGAATCACCACCATCACGAAAAAGCCTCTGTCACGGCGGACGAACAAAACTCATCGTGCAGTTCATGCGGTGTTTGCCATTTGTTTTGCGCGGGTTACTTGCTTGTACCCAGCGTAGCGTTGGCTGCTGTACAGACATCCACATCCGAAACCATTCCTTATCTGGTTTCATTCCGCTCCACCACTTTCGCTCCGCTACTGCCGCCACCGCTCGCTCGCGCCTAACGCGGGACGAGTCCGTCTGCTGAATCCATAGTCTGACTCTTATCTCGCTTTATGCGACTGCTGTTTACGTCTGCCTGATTGTATTTTTACTGCAACGGATACGAAATGTCGCTCCACTCGTGTTGGGTAATACCCACAATTATTTAAGCACCTCACAACTTAGCAAAGGAATACTCATGAAAATTTTAACAATCCTCCTCGGCATTGCGCTTATCTCTGCAAACGGTATGGCACAAGCAGAAATGTCCGAACACGATATGACGCAAATGTCGAAACAATCAACCAGCTCAGTCAAACATCAAGGTCTCGGCACCATCAAAGCGGTGAAAGAAAATAAAGTGCAACTTGAACACCAAGCCATTACTACGCTGAATTGGTCAGCAATGACCATGTGGTTTCCCCTGCGCGATCCGTTGCCCGCAGAACTTAAAGTAGGTGACAAGGTGCGCTTTGAGCTGGAGCAGTCGGAAGCGAAAAAATGGATTATCAGCAAAATCGAAATTCAATCTGCTAAGTGATGCAAACGAGCGCATGACTTTAATTCATGCGCTCCACCAAATTTAATGGAGTAGCAAAAATGAAAAAGCATCAAACAGGTGAAGTAATGTTGGCGGTGATGATTGTCATGTTGGCAGTTGTTTGGCTGGGGCGCGGACACATGGGTCACGGTGACAATCATGCAGAACATCCAGCGCATCAAGATAGACAGATGACTAAAGAATCTTCTGAACATCGAGGAAATAAACATGATTGAAATTATTCCCAATTGGCATCCGCTGTTCGTACACTTTCCGATTGCCTTTGCGACAGCCGCAGTATTTTTTGTTCTTATCGGCAAGTTATTCAAAGCAAAACCTTGGGCAAAACAGTGCTTGATATTCGGACGCTGGATGCTGTGGGCAGCAGCACTATTCGCGGGTATTGCGGCAGTATTCGGCTGGTTTGCCTACAACAGTGTTGAACATGATGCGCCGAGCCATGCCGCAATGACACTGCATCGCAATTGGGCATTGGCTACGCTGGCAGCATTGAGTGTGTTGGCGGCGTGGGATTTTTGGCGCGCACGTGTTGGTCAAGCACCTTCAGGCAGTTTGATAGTTTTGCTAGGATTCGCTTGGATATTGCTGATAAGCACCGCGTGGCATGGTGGCGAATTGGTCTATCGTTATGGGCTTGGCGTAATGAGTTTGCCCGATGTGGAGAGTGAAGCAGAGCCGCACCAGCATGATGGCGCAGAGCACAATCATGATCATTGAAATTTTAAGGAGTACAAAATGAAATATCACCATTCTCAAGCTGCTCGCGGTTTTGTCACGCGGCGGAAATTTTTGCAGAGTATTGCATTAGGGGGTGGACTGTTAGCCATCTCATCCAAATTTAATCTGGCTAAGGCAGCGATGCCCACGCCTGTCGCACCCGAACTCAGCGGCAATGAATTTGACCTGACGATAGATTACAGCCCCGCGAATTTCACCGGCAAGCCGCGCATCGCCACGACGGTGAATGGCTCGATACCCGCACCCACTTTGCGTTGGAAGGAGGGCGAGACGGTGACGTTGCACGTGACCAACAAGCTGCGTGAAGACACCTCAATTCATTGGCACGGCATTATTTTGCCGAACAAGATGGACGGTGTGCCGGGGCTGACCTTTGACGGCATTGCGCCAGGTGAGACATTCACTTACCAATTCAAAGTGCAGCAATCGGGTACATATTGGTATCACTCGCATTCGGGTTTTCAGGAGCAAATGGGGTTGTATGGCGCGATTATTATTGACCCCGCGCAACCTGAGACGCACGTAGTGGATCGTGATTATGTGATGGTGTTGTCCGATTGGACAGATGAAGACCCGATGCGCGTTTTGCAAAAACTACGGATGCAAAGTGATTACTACAATGAGGCGCGTCCCACGCTGCAAGATTTTTTGGCGGACGTGAGCAAAGAAGGTAAATCTGCCGCATTGAACAAGCGGCAGATGTGGAATGAGATGCGCATGAATCCTACCGATTTTGCTGACATCTCTGGCAAAACCTACACCTATCTTATTAACGGTGCATCGCCAACTGCCAATTGGACTGGGCTGTTCAAGGCAGGTGAGACAATTCGGTTACGCTTTGTGAATGCCGCGACGCAATCCTTCTTTGATGTGCGCATTCCGGGTTTGAAATTGACGGTGATTGCGACTGACGGGCAAACAGTTGTGCCAGTAGAGGTGGATGAGTTTCGCTGCGGGCCTGGCGAAACTTACGATGTGCTGGTAAGCCCAGTGGAAAGTGCTTACACGGTATTCGCGCAAGCGATGGATCGCAGCGGCTATGCGTGTGCCACCTTGGCGACGCAAACGGAAATGGTTGCTGCTGTTCCGCCGCTGGATAAAGCAGAGTGGCTGTCGATGGACGACATGATGGGCGACATGATGTCATCAAACAAAGCCCATCACGCCAAGACTGAATACGGCGTACAGGTGGATGCGCGCGTTGATATGCCACGTACTAATCTCGATGATCCAGGGGTGAATTTGCGCGACAACGGCCGCAAGGTGTTGAGTTATGCGGATTTGCGCAGCGTCCATCCGCCGCTGGATACACGAACGCCGTCGCGTGAAATTGAGCTGCATCTAACGGGTAACATGGGTCGCTATTTGTGGTCGATAGATGGTGTGCCTTTTTCGCAAGCAATGCCGATCCGTTTTAATGCGGGAGAAAGGCTGCGGCTGATTGTGGTGAACGACACCATGATGCTGCATCCCTTCCATTTGCACGGCATGTGGAGTGATTTGGAAAATGACGATGGCGAATTTCAAGTGCGCAAACACACCATCGTCGTGCAGCCCGCACAGCGCGTGAGTTACTTGGTGAGTGCCGATGCGCTGGGACGATGGGCATTGCATTGCCATCTGCTATATCACATGGAAGCGGGCATGTTCCGTGAAGTGGTGGTGGCATGATGAAAACCATTTTCAATAAGATTATCTGGCTAATAATTGTGAGCGGTAGTCCGCTTGTCCAAGCCGCATCAGAACACTCACATCATCAAAACGTTGAATCTGAAACATTGATGGATCACAGTCACATGAGTCACGGCAGCGCAGCACAAGCTGTTGTGCCACAAGACATGCGTGACCCGAATGGTTACCCCGATGGTTATGGCTTAGGTCAAGTCGGTCATTTGCATATGATGGGTGATGACAATATGGGCGGTGTGTCGGTGAGTCGGCTAGAGCGTGTGCGCAGCAACACCGAAGTCGATACCGCGTATGAAATGACAGCAATTTACGGTCAGCCGTTAAATCGTGCGGTGTTCAAATCTGACGGGATGATTGCGCAAGGAAAGCTGCAAGATGCCCGCACAGAGTTATTGTGGAGACATGCAGTCGATGCGTTTTGGGATAGCCAACTTGGGCTGCGTAACGATAGTGGCGTGATGCCGAATCGCAACTGGCTCGCTTTCGGCGTGCAAGGTATTGCGCCGTATTGGTTCAACGTTGAAGCCACCGCGTATTTCGGTGAAAGTGGTCGCAGCGCATTACGTGTCGCCTCTGAATATGACTTGCTGATCACGCAAAAATGGGTGCTGCAACCGCGCGTGGAAAGCAATTTTTATGGTCAGGCTGATGCGGCACGAAATCTCGGTAGCGGCTTATCAGATCTTGCCATAGGCGTGAGGCTGCGTTACGAAATTCGCCGCGAATTCGCGCCGTATGTTGGTGTTGAATGGGCAGGGAAATTTGGCGGTATGGCTGATTCTGCCAGGTTATCAGGTGAGCCAGTCAGCCAAACGCGAGCGGTTGCAGGGTTGAAGTTTTGGTATTGATTTGGGTCTGCTAGACTATAGCAGATGAATAATTTACCTCTCTGGAACAAGCAATCCTTGCTGCAATCCCCGTTACTCAAGCCATTGCAGCCCATTCTTGCCAGCCTAGCAGAGGAGCATTTCCCTACTTTGCAGATGTGCAATGCTTTGTTGGTGGAATGTCAACTTGGTATCACTGTGCAACAAGGTTTGCCACTCAGTTTCGTTCCACAAGCCCTTGGCAAGCAAGGCTTTGAGTCGCAATACGAGCCGCGTTGTTATCTAAAAGGCGAGGTGCAGATGCGCGAAAATAATTGGCATGATTTGCTCAATGCGTTGGTGTGGCTCACTTTCCCCAAAAGCAAAGCCTCGATCAATGCGCGTCATTACCACGTGTTAACCAACACTACTGCCGAGGCAGCTGGCAGTCAGCGCGGTGCAGTGCGCGACACCGCCACCCTGCTGGATGAGTCAGGTGTGATTGTGGCCTGTGCGGATGCAGAGTTGGCAACGCTGCTGAGAAACTTCCAGTGGAAGGAGCTGTTCTGGCAGCGACGTGAGCAAGTGCTAGCGAGTATGGGGTTTTACCTGTTCGGTCACGGCTTGTATGAGAAAGCCTTGCAGCCCTACATCGGCATGACAGGGCAGGGTGTGGTGCTGGAGGTTGAGCAAAGCTTTTTCACTTGGGCATTGCCGCAACAGTTGACACATTTGGATGGTTTGCTGGCTGCTCGTATGGCTAATCCAGCGTATTGTCTCAGCACTAAGGAGCTTGCGCCTGTGCCGCTGCTAGGCATACCAGGATGGATGTCTGACAACGAAAATTTCTTATTTTACGAAAACACCGCTTATTTTCGTTCAGGTCGAGGTGGACTTACTTAACAGAATGGCGTATTTGCTTGCTTATTGTCTAGTCTTCGAGTCTAATTGCCATCGTTTATTTGGTGATTGTTTGAACGACTAAATCAACGTATTTTAAGTGTTGCAAAAATCACACACTCGTCTAGACAGCTAGGGGAGGTTGGCTAATAATGCACGTTCCAGAATACAATTTTATTCACACAGGAGAAGAATGATGAACAAAGTGTTGGCAAAAAAAATTACAGCTAGTGTCGTAATAGGCGCAGCTTTGCTGGGTAGCAGTTTGACTGCTCACGCAGTAGCAAATGAAGGTTATGCGATTGATACACAAGGTCAATTGGTCAGGGATGGTTTCGGTGATTGCATCAAATTGGGTCATTGGACAGCAGTCATGGCGATCAAGGAGTGCGATCCAAGTTTGATTAAAGTAACCCCCGCCCCCGCTCCTGTAGTTGCTGCTCCTGCACCTGCTCCAGTAGTTGAAGCTCCTAAACCAGCACCAGTGGTCGTTACTCCACCACCACCTCCACCACCAGCACCTGTGTTTAAGACCGAAGTAATTGAAAAGCCTTTCACGCTTGAAGGTACAGCATTTGATACAGGTTCTGCGAAACTGAAAAAAGCTGCTGGTACTCAACTAGGTCAAGTAGTTGATTTCGCGGCAGGCAATCCAAACTCTAACTTGGTCGTAACAGGTTACACAGATAGCCAAGGTAACGAAGCTAAGAACGTCAAATTGTCAGCTGCTCGTGCGGCTGCAGTTAAAGCGTACTTGGTTAAGAAAGGTGTTGCAGCTGATCGTATCTCTACCAAGGGCGTAGGTTCTGCTAATCCAGTTGGTGATAACAAGACTAAAGAAGGTCGTGCGGCTAACCGTCGCGTCGAAGTGACTTCGACAGTAAGAGAAGAAAAGAAAGTACGCGTAAACTAAGCTTTACAATAGTTTCTGTCTCTTATACACATC
>JBEBKA010000088.1:0-7956 GCA_040079595.1 Gallionella sp. | reverse complement strand
AGCGTTAGCTTATTTCATCATGCGCGCCTGCTTTACTTTTCTTCTCGCTATCATGGTTTCGCTGAATGCGGCTTACGCGGCATCGCTAACTGTTTGCGACGCGTTGGAACATTCGTCACGCCACGGCGGGCATTTTGGACATCAAAGTCATCACGACCATGAACGCCATGAGCACAATGGTTCACAAGTGAGTATCGATAGCACGAGTCAGGCGACTTCAGATGAAGGTCATCACCATAGCCATGTGCATTCTAGTTTTGTTTCCATTTTGCAGCACATCGCTGGATTTGCATTGGTTCACCCGTACACGCCAGTCATTAAAGCTTCAAGCAAGGCTTTTATCTCGGCAATACTTAAGCCGTTAGATCACCCCCCTCAAGCTATCCTCGCCTAATCCGGCGGGAACTTTTTTCGTTGCGCATTGCCTAGTGTGGCGTGCGATTTATTCTCTTATCCCGTCAAAACTCAACTTTTCGTTGAGGAAGCTCGGCTAAAAAACCCCTTGTTGTTATCCGTGTTTTTTGCGGTGAATTAAATTTTTATTGGAGTGCATGATGCAAAAAATTTCCCGTATGCTTGGATTGATCGCCCTTTTTATTGCTCAACTTGTTTGGGCAAGTGGTGAGATTACAATGAATGCCAAGCAAATACAGGCACTTGGCATTTCCGTTGCTGCTTTGTCAGGCAAGCAATCTGGTGAAGTCTCTGGATTACCCTCACAGATTGTCGTGCCAAGTAATCAATTGTTTGTCATTAGCACCCCATTAGCAGCACTGGTTGAGCAAACTATGGTAGGCGTAGGCGATAACGTAAAGAGAGGTCAGCCGATTGCACGTTTGCAAAGTCCTGCACTTGCGGAAGCGCAGCGCGGTTTATTGCAAGCCACGGTGCAAAACCAACTCGCAAAAGAAAACTCAAGCCGCGACGAAGCATTATGGAAAGACGGCATCATCGCTGAAAGCCGCTATCGAATCAGCAAAGGCGCGGCAACGGAAGCACAAGCGGTATTAGCAGAGCGCAAACAAATACTCAGGCTTTCGGGCATGTCAGATGCGGCTATTGGGCAGTTACAATCGGGCAATAGCCTGAGTAGCACACTCACAATCAACTCGCCCATTGACGGTGTGGTGTTAGAAAAATTTGCTAGCGCGGGGCAACGTTTGGATGCGGCTATTCCGTTATTCAAGATAGCCAAGTTAAATCCGTTGGGCTTGGAAATTCAAGCACCATTAACCATGACAACAGGGCTGAAGATAGGCGCAGCCATTAACATTCCAGGTCTGAATGCCAGTGGAAAATTAACTGCAATTGGTCGCAGTTTGACGGGTTCAAATCAAACTATTTTGCTGCGTGGCATCATCACCAAGGGTGCGGAAAATTTACGCCCCAATCAAGTTGTTGAATCAAGTATCACCACCTCCAGCAAAGGGGGTACGCAATGGGAAATTCCCAAAGAGGCGATTGCACGCATTAACAACAAAGCTATTGTCTTCGTCGCAACAACATCTGGATTTCGCTCGCAACCCGTTGAGATTTTAAGTGAAGGTGCGCAAAGCAGCGTTATCAGTGGCTCACTCAAAGGTGATGAACAAATAGCCGTGCGTGGCGTATCAGCCTTGAAATCCAGTGCAATGGGCTTGGGCGGGGGCGAATAAATGCTATCTAAATTAGTTGAATTCTCGCTCACGCAGCGATTGCTGGTCGGCGTGCTGACATTATTGTTAGTGGGTACGGGCATCGTCGCATTTCGTGATTTGCCGATTGATGCATTCCCTGATGTCTCCTCTACACAGATCAAGCTGATTATGAAGGCCCCCGGTATGACACCGGAGGAAGTGGAAGCGCGCATTGTCACACCGATTGAAGTGGAAATGTTGGGCATCCCCAATCAGCGAATTTTGCGTTCAATTTCCAAATACGCGATTGCCGACATCACCATTGATTTTAACGATGGCACTGATATTTACTGGGCAAGACAACAAGTCACCGAACGCTTAAACAACACGCTGCGTGATCTGCCCAGCGATGTTTCGGGCGGACTGGCTCCCATAACCACTCCGCTTGGTGAAATGTTCATGTTCACTGTGGAAGGTGAAGGTATTTCTTTGGAGCAACGCCGCACGATATTGGATTGGACGATACGTCCCGCGTTGCGCACCTTGCCTGGTGTGGCGGATGTCAACTCATTAGGAGGTCACGCACGCAGTTTTGAAATTGTGCCAGATCACACCGCGCTGGCAGCACGTGGCATCTCTTACGCTATGTTGCAAAATGCGGTTCAAGCTAATAATCGCAACGATGGCGCGGGTCGCATTAGCGATGGCGACGAGGCGTTATTGGTGCGTGCCGAGGGCAGCGTAAAAAGTTTGCAAGATTTACGCGACATCGTCATCACCAGCACCCTTGGCAATCCGATTCGCGTGAGTGACGTTGCAGAAGTACGCATCGGCAGCCTAACGCGCTATGGTGCGGTCACTAAAGACGGTAAAGGCGAAGCGGTGGAAGGCTTGGTGCTTGGCTTGCGCGGGGCGAATGCACAAAAGGTCGTGAATGGTGTACGTGCAAAGCTCGCCGAGCTAGCGCCCACTTTACCCGCTGGCGTAACGACTCAAGTTTTTTATGATCGCGGCAGCTTAGTTGAGCGTGCGGTAGGTACAGTTACTAAAGCCTTGAGTGAGGCGATTGTATTGGTGGTGATATTGCTCGTATTGTTTTTGGGTAATTTGCGCGCCGCTTTGGTCGTCGCGCTCACCTTGCCACTCGCCGTACTCTTTACGTTTATTTTGATGCAAAAATTTGGTATGTCCGCCAACCTAATGAGCTTAGGCGGCCTCGCCATTGCAATTGGCATGTTGGTGGATGGCGCGGTGGTGGTGGTAGAAAATATCATCAATCACCTTGCGCACAAGCGAGAACACATCCCACATTTACACGTCATTTATCGTGCTGCAAAGGAGGTAATTACTCCCGTTGCAGCAGGCGTGGCTATCATCATCATCGTATTTTTACCTCTGATGACACTACAAGGACTGGAAGGGAAATTATTTATCCCCGTCGCGCTGACGATCGTGTTTGCCTTAGCTGCGTCGTTGCTGCTGTCGCTCACCATCGTGCCGATGCTCGCTTCTTTTCTACTCAAAGAGGCTGACCACAAAGAGCCTTGGTTAGTCCGTAAAGCAATGAGTATCTATGTTCCATTGTTACAGCGCGCCTTGCAAAAAGAGCGCGTGGTTATCATTGCAGCGGTCGTCATGTTGGTGATTACGGGTGGCATTTATACGCTCATCGGCAAAGCCTTTATGCCAGAAATGGACGAAGGCGATTTGATTATGCAGGTATCCAAATTGCCCTCCATCAGTCTCGCGCAAACTGCCGAAATGGATCAACGTATTCAAAGCGCAATTCTCAAAGCTGTGCCTGAAATTAAAGGAATGGTGTCGCGCGCAGGGTCAGACGAGCTGGGCTTAGACCCGATGGGCTTAAATGAAACGGATAATTTTTTGGTACTCAAGCCGCAGGTAGAGTGGCGCAATAAAGACAAAACTGCCATCGTCGATAGTGTGCGTAAAGTCATGGAAGATTTTCCTGGTATTGAATACAGCTTCACGCAACCCATTGCCATGCGTGTATCAGAAATGTTAACTGGCGCACGCGGCGATGTAGCAATTAAAGTTTTCGGCACAGATCTAAATGCATTAAATGATGCCGCCGAAAAAATGGTAAAAACTTTACAAGGCATCAATGGCAGCGAAGATGTGTTTACCGTAAAAAATAGTGGCGTTCAGTATTATCGTGTGGCGATAGATAAACTCACCGCAGGTCGCTTAGGACTAACCGTGGATGACATTAGCAGCACGCTACGCAGCCAGATTGAAGGGCAACAACTCGGTACAGTCATCGAAGAGGGGCGACGTATTCCGTTATTGGTACGAGGCGATTCCGAGATACAACAGTCGCCGGCTCTGTTCGCTGCGCTCACTTTACCTTTGCCTAGCGGAGAAAATGTCCCACTCTCGGTGGTGGCGAAATTGGAGCGCGTCGATGGTCCAGTGAAAGTAGATCGAGAAAACGGGCAGCGCATGGTCGTCATTCAGAGCAATGTGCGTGGTCGTGATTTGGTGGGCTTTGTTGATGAAGCGAAAGCCGCAGTTGCCGCGCAAATCAAATTGCCTGACAACTACCGTATCACCTGGGGCGGGCAATTTGAAAATCAGCAACGCGCTGCGGCTCGATTGGCAGTCGTTGTTCCCATCGCATTGGGGATGATTTTTTTGCTGTTATTTGCCACGTTTGGTTCAATGCGTCAAGCCTTGTTGGTATTAACCAACATCCCGTTCGCCTTGATTGGCGGGGTATTCTCACTGTGGATCAGTGGTGAATATCTTTCCGTCCCCGCCTCGGTCGGTTTTATTGCGCTATTGGGTATCGCGGTACTCAATGGTGTGGTGATGGTCTCTTATTTCAATCAACTTCATGCGCAGGGCATGGACATTGCGCAAGTGGTGCTGGAAGGTGCGAAGCGCAGGTTACGCCCGGTGTTAATGACCGCCAGCATTACCGCATTTGGTTTGTTGCCGCTGCTATTTGCTACCGGACCGGGTTCGGAAATTCAGAAACCGCTTGCCATTGTGGTGATTGGCGGGCTGATCAGCTCGACGCTATTAACACTCATCATGCTGCCAATTTTGTATCGCCGCTTCGGGCTAAACCCTGTGAGGAACATAAAATGAAAGAGATGAATTGCTGCTTGACGCTGGTTTGCCATCACTCTGTGGAAGAGCGGTTGGTGGACCACCTGCTGGAACATCCAGAATGGGTACGTGGCTTCACGGCACTCAAGATGGAAGGTGGCAGCCAACAAGAAAAATTATCCAGCATGATGGAGCAAGTGCGCGGACGTTCTCAGCGCGTACAACTTCAAACCGTGATGAATCTCGACGACGCGCATGAGCTGGTTGCTTGCATGAAGCAGGCAGAACATAACCCAGAAATGGCTTATTGGATTACCCCAGTGATTGAATTCGGGAGATTGGTATGAATAAAACAGTCGCTAGTTATAAGCCGTTAGCCATTAGTTATTTTGTTGGCGTTGCCTTGTTCGGTAATCTTGTCTATGCCGAAGAAATCAATCGACACGATTTGCCGCCATCGGCGCAAATTGACAGTGCGCTGAGTCAACACTTGTTGGTGTTGAATGCCACCAACGAACTCAAAATGGAACGCACCAACCAGCGTAAGTGGAATAGTGGCAATTACGAATTTAACCTGCGTGCTGGAACAGGGCAACGCAGCGTTGCCAACACCGGAGAAAAATTGAAGGAGTGGGATATTGGGTTGGAGCGCCCGCTGCGCTTGCCCAACAAGGTGGGCATTGATGAGAACATCGGCGTGGCGAGTGTCGCTCGTGCCGAATACGCACTTGGCGATGCGCGTCACGAAGCGGGGCGCACGTTGTTGCAGATGTGGTTTGCGTGGCAACGTGAGCAAGCGCAAGTCGCGCTGTGGCATCAACAAGCGGACATCCTTAAGCAACAAGTGCAATTGGTCGAGAAGCGCGTCAAGGCGGGCGATGCCCCCAAGCTGGAACTGAATCTGGCACTGGCCGCTGCTGCTCAAGCCAGCGTGCCGTTGCAGCAAGCGAAATTACGTGAACAACTAGCTCGTAATGAGTTGCAGAAGCAGTTCCCTGCCATCGAGTTACCAGAAAAATTATTACTCGCTACCCCGGAAGTTCTCGAACACGATTTTGCTTTTTGGAAATCTAGCGCACTTGAACATAGCCACGAGCTGGGTATGGCACGCGAGCAAAACCGCGTACAACAACTGCTGGCGCAGCGCAGTCGCGCCGATCAACTGCCCGACCCAACTGTCGGTGTGAGTTATGCAAAAGAAGTCAGTGGCAACGAAAAAGTAATGGGCGTGTATGTCAGCGTGCCACTCTCGTTTGGGCTACGCAGCGCGACGGCGGAAAGTGCAGCGCAACACGCAGCTATCACCGCCGATCAAGAGACCTTTGCTAAACGCCGCTTAGAGGGCGACATCTTTGCGACCTATACTCAAGTGGTCAGTCACTACAATACTTGGCATCTGGCGCACGAAGCCGCGCAAGCGATTCGCAGCAATGCCGAACTGATTGCTAAAGCATATAGTCTGGGCGAAAACAGCTTGTCGGATAGTCTGACTGCGCGGCGTTTTGCGCTGGAGTCTTCGCTGGCAGAAAACCTCGCGCAACTCGATGCCAATGAAGCGCGTTATCGATTGCTGTTGGATGCCCACCAATTGTGGTCGTTAGGCAACGATGCAGATGAGCATCATGCCAATCACTATTGATTGAACGGCTAACCGTCCAAGCAAGCTCAGAGAGAATTGCAAACAAGATAAGCTATAGACGAACGGTAAACGGGGAAGCCCTTACACAATGTGGTACGCAACGATGTTCTGTACAGTTTCGATAAAGCGACTGCGAACTGCCTCATACGCCTTCGCTGTCTTATTTATCATGGGTAACGCCTATGCTGCTGTTGAAACCATGGACAGCGAGGCATTGCGTGAACGTGTCAAACAACAAGCATTAGAACGCGAGCAACTACAACAGCAACCCCGCGTCAACCTGCAAGGTGAGCCGATTTCAACACCAGTAACTCAAGGTTTTCCAGAAACAGAAACGCCTTGTTTTATTATTCATCAATTCAATTTTGAGATACCTAACCAACCTTCCTCCAAGGTAACGCGAAAAGATTTAAGCGCATTAACCTTTGATACTTTCTTTTTTGCGCAAGACTATCTGACACAATATAAAGACCGATGCATCGGGCGTGGCGGCATCAACTACTTGCTGCAAAATTTGTCGGCGCAAATACTGGCGCGAGGTTACTCCACCACCCGTATCGGTATCCCACAACAAGACCTTGCAAATGGCACACTCTTACTCACTTTAGTACCAGGAATCATTCACGAATTGCGATTTGCCGATGTCGAAACGACAGGAACATGGAGGAACGCATTCCCCACCACAGCAGGAAAATTGCTCAACTTGCGCGATCTAGAGCAAGGGTTAGAGCAGATGAAGCGCGTGCCGAGTCAAGAAGTTGAAATGCAAATTGCACCTGCTGGCAGCATGGGAGAAAGTGATGTCATCATCTCAATCAAGCGCAGCAAGCCTTGGAAGATAGTAGCCACGCTGGATGACACGGGGGCAAAAGGCACAGGTAAAAACCAAGCTGGGCTTCAATTTGCATGGGACAATCCAATCGGAGTGAACGACCTATTCAACATCGGACTTAATACTGACGCGGATCGCAATGGTCAACAACGCGGCACGCGGGGTAACAACCTCTCGTACTCTATCCCGTTCGGCTACTTGACCGCCTCTGTTTCGGCGAGTGAATCAACTTACCATCAACGTATCCAAGGTGCGGTTACCAGTTTCGTTTCTAGCGGAAAATCGCAGAACTTCGAAGCGAAACTCAACTATCTGTTCCATCGCAACCAATTCGGCAAGACAAGCTTGCAGTTCCGCACTACTAAGCGTTGGAGTCACTCTTACATCGACGACACTGAAGTTGTCGTACAGAAGCGCAACACCACGCATGCCGAATTCGCGCTCATCCACCAACACAATATCGGTCAAGCCCAGTTGGATACTACCCTCGCTTATCGTTGGGGTACACCTTGGTTCGGCGCACTTGCAGACGCGGCGAATACCACAAATGGGCGCTATCGCTACCGACTCGAAACTTTGGATAGCACTTTAAGCATCCCCTTCAAGATCAAAACGCAACCGCTCAAGTACAGTGCCACTTTACGTATGCAAAACACCAACACTGCTTTGTATGCCAGCGAGTGGTTCTCTATTGGCAATCGCTGGACGGTGCGCGGATATGATGGGGAAGCTTCGCTGGGGGGGGAAAAGGGCTTCTTCATACGCAACGAACTCGCCTATGCCATTCCCGATAC
>JBEBKA010000087.1:0-7981 GCA_040079595.1 Gallionella sp. | reverse complement strand
AAATAATATTGACCAACGCCCGCGACACCAGCACCGCACTAAACATCGAGGTCAAAATCCCCAAACACAACACGACAGCAAAGCCTTTAATTGGACCGGAGCCAAATCCAAACAGCACAATTCCGACAATGAAGGTGGTGAAGTTAGAGTCGAAGATGGTGGCGAACGCGCGATCGTAACCCGCATGAATAGCCGCTTGCGGGGTGACTCCATTGCGCAGCTCTTCGCGAATGCGCTCGTTAATCAACACGTTCGCGTCAATCGCCATGCCCAACGTCAGCGCGATACCCGCCATACCCGGCAGGGTCAACGTGGCTTGCATCAACGACAGCAACGCAACCAGCAACAGCAAGTTCGCCGCCAGTGCCAGCATCGAAATGGTGCCGAACATTAAGTAGTAAGCGATCATAAAAATCGACACCAAAATGAACCCAATTTTGGTCGAGTCAAAGCCGCGCTTGATATTGTCCGCGCCTAAGCTCGGCCCGACGGTACGCTCTTCAATAATTTCCATTGGGGCAGCCAATGCACCAGCACGTAACAACAGCGAAGTGTTTTGCGCTTCTTCGGTGGTCATCGATCCGCTAATTTGCACGCGCCCGCCACCAATTTCCTCACGTATCACGGGTGCGGTAACCACCTCGCCTTTGCCTTTTTCGAACAAAATAATCGCCATGCGCTTGCCGATGTTTTCACGCGAGGCATCTTTGAATTTACGCGCGCCCACGCCATCCAAATTCAAATTGACTGTCGGCTCGTTGGTCTGTCCATCAAACCCAGGTTGCGCATCATTAATACGTTCACCCGTCAACACCACCGTCTTGTAAACCAACACTAAGTTGCCTTCACGGTCTTTAAACATTTCCGTTCCTGGCGGCGCGGGAGTAGTCGCACTGGGTTGGTGGGTATCATCCACCATACGCACTTCCAGCGTGGCGGTTCGCCCCAAAATATCTTTGGCGCGAGCGGTATCCTGCACACCCGGCAGCTGCACCACCACACGATCTGCACCCTGCTGTTGAATCACAGGTTCGGCTACGCCCAACTCGTTCACACGATTACGCAAGGTCATTAAATTTTGCTGCACAGCCGCATCTTGTATGCGTTTTTCCGCTTCGGGCTTCAGTGTGACGCTCAAGGTATATTCGCCATCTGCATCGGCGGTACGCTGCGCATAATCCGAAAAACGTTGGCTCATTTCCAACTCGGCTTTTGCGCGCTCGCTCGCCTCACGAAACTTAACCGACAATACTTTTCCTTCGCGCGTCACGCCCGCGTAGGCGATGTTTTGTTCGCGTAACGCAGTCCGAATGTCGCCCGTTGTCGCGTCCAATGATTTGTTCAACGCGGTCGCCATATCCACTTGCAGCATAAAATGCACCCCACCGCGCAAATCCAAGCCCAGATACATCGGCAAAGCATTGAGGCTGGTTAGCCAGCTCGGCGACCGTGACAACAAATTCAAGGCAGCGACATAATCATCGCCCAGTTGACTATGCAAAGTGTCCTTGGCCTTCAACTGGGTATCGGTATCGGTAAAGCGCGCCTTAACGCTATTGCCCTCTAGGGCAATCATGTCTGGATTGATATTGGCTGACTTGAGAATGCCGCTCACCCGCTCCAGCAAAGCCTGATCAACCTTCAAACTAGCGCGTAAAGGCGATACTTGAACAGCAGGCGATTCACCATAAAAATTTGGCAAGGTGTAAATCAGACCCGCCAATAAAGTCAGCGCAATCAGCACATATTTCCACAACGGATAACGATTCATAACCACCTCATTGGATAACGGCAAGCGTGCAATTTCACAACACGCCCCTGAAAACTACTTGATTGACTTAATCGTACCCGTTGGCAACACGCTTTGGATTGCAGACTTTTGCACCGTCACCACTAAATTTTCGGCTAGCTCCACGCCGACATATTGCTCGAACACTTGTGTCACTCGACCCACCTCACCACCCACAGTGACCACTTCATCGCCCTTGCGCAGTGCCTCCATCATGGCTTTATGTTCTTTGGCGCGCTTGGATTGCGGACGCAACACCAAGAAATAAAACACTGCAATCAACGCAACTAATGGTAAAAATTCCATGATGCCACCACCTGCTGGTGCAACTGCCGCTTCCGCGTAAGCATTACTGATAAACATATTTACTCTCCGAAGGGGTTAAAACAAAAGGCGCGCATTCTAACACGAAGCGCGTTGAAGCCTACTTACTCTCCCATGCGTCGCTGCTTAAACTCCACAACAAAATCAGCAAACTTATCCGCCTCAATCGCCGCACGAATTTCACTCATCAGTTGTTGGTAGTAATGTAAGTTGTGAATCGTATTCAAGCGCGCGCCGAGTATCTCGTTGACGCGTTGCAAGTGATGTAAATAAGCTCGACTAAAATTTTTGCATGTGTAGCAAGTGCAATCTTTATCTAACGGGTTAGTGTCAGACTTATGCACCGCGTTGCGTATCTTGATGTCTCCATACTGGGTAAATAGCCAGCCGTTGCGCGCATTGCGTGTTGGCATCACGCAGTCAAACATATCAATACCCTGGGAGACCGCATCGACTATATCTTCCGGCGTACCTACCCCCATTAGATAACGAGGTTTGTCGGCGGGTAATTGCGGGGTAGTGTGCTGCAAAATGCGCAACATATCTTCTTTAGGTTCACCGACTGACAAGCCGCCAATCGCGTAACCATCGAAACCGATATTCACCAAGCCCGTTAATGATTCATCGCGCAAGGGTTCATACATCCCGCCTTGCACAATGCCGAATAGCGCATTGCTATTGCCCTGATGTGCCGCCTTGGAACGCGCCGCCCAACGTAACGACAAGCGCATCGAATCTCCCGCTTCTTTTTCAGTCGCGGGATGCGGTGTGCATTCGTCGAAGATCATCACAATGTCAGAGTTCAACACCTTCTGAATGCGCATCGACTCCTCTGGGGTAAGGAAACATTTATCCCCATTCACGGGTGATTGGAATGTCACGCCCTCCTCGGAAATTTTACGCATTGCGCCCAAGCTAAAAACTTGAAAGCCACCTGAATCGGTCAGTATCGGCGAGTCCCAACTCATGAAACGATGCAAACCACCATGTGCTTCGATAACTTCCAAACCGGGACGCAGCCACAAGTGAAAAGTATTGCCCAATACGATATGTGCGCCTATTTCATGCAGCTCCAACGGAGACATTGCCTTCACCGTGCCGTACGTGCCAACAGGCATAAATGCGGGAGTTTGCACCACGCCATGAGCAAGTGAAATTTGTCCGCGACGCGCCAATCCCGATGTTTTTTGTAAAACAAATTCCATTCCTAATTCCTTAAATTGACACTAAGTTCAAAAACATTTCGTCCACGAAATACACGAACAACAGGAAATTAAAAGCACGATGGTGGAGGTTTTATTTTTCGTGGCTTTCGTGTATTTCGTGGACAGGGTTTTTTATTAAAATTATTTCCGCTCGATCAACATCGCATCACCGTAACTGAAGAAACGATATTCGTTTGCAACCGCATGCAGATACGCGGCACGAATAGCTTCCATTCCACCAAACGCGCTCACCAACATCAATAAGGTAGATTGGGGCAGATGGAAGTTAGTCAGCAAAACATCCACCACTTTGAACTGATAGCCTGGCGTGATAAAAATTTTGGTTTCGCCTTGTCCACTTTTAAGAACACCCGATGCTGCCGCACTTTCTAATGCGCGCAAGCTCGTTGTCCCCACCGCAATCACCCGCCCATTTTTTGCTCTTGCTCGATCAATCGCACCCACAGTTGTTTGTGGTATTTCATAGCGTTCACTGTGCATAGTGTGTTCATGTACATACTCAACGCGTACCGGCTGAAATGTTCCCGCGCCCACATGTAGTGTGACATAAGCAATCTGCACACCCTTATCTCGCAAGGCTTGTAACATAGCCTCATCAAAATGCAGCCCGGCGGTGGGTGCCGCTACCGCGCCCGCTTCCCGCGCAAACACGGTTTGATAACGCTGCTCATCTTCGCCATCGGCAGCGTGCGTGATATACGGTGGCAAAGGCAATTTGCCATAACGTTGAAGCAAATCGAGTACATTTTCATCACTGAAAAATCGCAGATGGAAAAACTCGTCCTCGCGCCCCAACACTTCCACTTCTAATGTGTCAGCCAACAACAAACGGCTTTCTGCCTTGGGCGATTTGCTGGCGCGTACCTGCGCCAACACTTCGTGGTCGTCCAACACCCGTTCGATCAGTACTTCAATCTGACCGCCGCTCTGTTTGACCCCGAATAAACGTGCCTTGATAACACGCGTGTCGTTTAGCACCAAAACATCATTAGCATTCACCTGCGCTAAAAAATCAACAAAGCGCGCGTCTGCCAAACCCCCATCATGCACATGCAACAAACGGCTTGCACCGCGCAGCGCAAGGGGATGTTGCGCAATCAAGTGCCCAGGCAATTCAAAATTAAATTCATCAGTACGCATGCAAAAACGACACTATTTTTTCAAAGGCGCGATTGTAGCTTGATGCGACCAACTGTTTCATGGATAATGCGCGCCTTCCCAATGCCGGGGTGATGGAACTGGTAGACGTGCCGGACTCAAAATCCGGTGCCGCAAGGCGTGGGGGTTCGAGTCCCCCCCCCGGCACCAAACGATTTAATTTCATTGATTGAGTCAACCGATGAAATAGCTAAAGCGTTTGACCCGACGACACTTTGTGTCATCTGTAGTTTTATAATCCATTTGGGAGTTCAAAATGAGCAAATTGTTATCTGTATTGATCGCTGGAATCTTTGCTGCGATTTCTTTCACTGCTGTTGCTGAAGAGCATCAATCAGCTGCGCCTATGGCTGCCTCCGCCAAAGCTGAAACACATGCTGAAGGCAAAATGGAAGGAAAGTCCGAAGCCAAACATGAAAAACATGCCAAAGGCGAAAAACGCAGCAAAGGCAAAAAACATAGTAAGCATGAGGGTAAAGAACATAAACACGCTGAAGGTGACAAAGAACACGGTGGAAAAGCCGAAGCAGCTAAGTAATTAGTACTCGCTGTTAGAAAAGGTAGGGGCAACCCTGCCTTTTTTTATTTCGCGTAAAATGTAAACCATGACTTGGAAACCCAACACTACTGTCGCAGCCGTTATCGAACGGGACGGAAAATTTTTGCTGGTTGAAGAGCAAACCTCTCAAGGCATACGCTTCAATCAACCTGCTGGTCATCTGGAAGCCAATGAATCCTTGCTCGCCGCCGTCACACGCGAAACGCTGGAAGAATCGGCTTACCATTTCACCCCCACCCATCTCATTGGCATATATCGCTGGCATTCGCCAGATTCCAACACCACTTATCTGCGCTTTGCTTTTACGGGCAATATCTCCGAATACGAAGTAAATCGTCCGCTGGACACGGGCATCATCCAAGCCTTGTGGCTCACACCCGATGAAATTCGTGCCAATCAAGCGCATCATCGCAGCCCTTTAATTTTGCGCTGCACGGAAGATTACCTCGCGGGCAAACGCTATCCGCTCGAACTGATTACGCATTATGACTAGCGAACATGTTCGCTCCCCCTATCTAAATCCCCCTCGCTACGCTCTCCCCCTTCGCAAGCGGGAGAAAGGACAACCGTGAAAATCACTTCTAAACCCCGGATTGTCGTTGGCATGTCAGGTGGCGTGGATTCTTCCGTCACCGCACTGCTACTCAAGCAACAAGGCTATGACGTAGTAGGCTTGTTCATGAAAAATTGGGAAGACGATGACGATAGTGAATATTGCTCGTCCCGCCAAGACTTAATTGATGCCGTCTCAGTGGCCGACACCATCGGCATTCCCATCGAGGCAGTGAATTTTTCCAAGGAATACAAAGAGCGCGTTTTCAGTTATTTCCTGCGCGAATATCAAGCGGGGCGCACGCCTAACCCTGACATTCTGTGCAATGCTGAAATAAAATTCAAAGCCTTTCTCGATCACGCCATTGCCCTAGGCGCAGATACCATCGCAACAGGGCATTACGCACAAGTGCGCGAAGTGGATGGCTTATTCCAGCTACTCAAAGCAGCAGACGACAGCAAAGATCAAAGTTATTTTTTACATCGCCTTAATCAAAAACAATTAAGTCACGCGATGTTCCCACTCGGCAAATTGCTCAAATCCGAAGTGCGCGTCATTGCCGAAAAACACGGCCTATCCAATCACGCCAAAAAAGACAGCACGGGAATTTGCTTCATCGGCGAACGTCCGTTCCGTGAATTCCTCAATCGCTATTTGCCTACCCAACCTGGAAAAATGGGTACACCCGAAGGTAAAGTGGTGGGTGAACACATGGGGCTTTCTTTCTACACCATCGGCCAACGCCAAGGCTTACACATCGGCGGGGCGAAAGATTCCTCTGGCGAACCGTGGTTTGTATGCGGCAAAGACATGGTGAACAATCGTCTCATAGTCGTGCAAGGACACGACCACCCCGCACTGCTCGCCCCGCAGCTAACCGCGCTGGAAAGCCACTGGATTAGCGGCACTGCACCGACACTCAACCATCCTTATGCAGCCAAAACTCGCTATCGTCAAGCTGATGCACCGTGTCACTTAACCGAATCATCAGAGGATCGATGCACAATCAAATTCGACGTATCCCAGTGGGCCGTTACGCCGGGGCAATCTGTCGTTGTTTATGACAGTGAAGTTTGCTTGGGGGGGGCAATCATCGAACAAGGACAAACTTAATTTTTCGGCGCGTATGTAAACGCGTCTGAGAAGAACGCATCATTTGGCAACCCGCGTTGTGTGGTGAAGTCACGATGAGCCGCTTCTACTACTACAGGTGCGCCGCAGGCATACACTTCTTGTTCGGATAAATCACTATAGTCATCCAACACGGCTTGATGCACAAAGCCGGTGCGACCTTGCCAATGGTCTTCCGCAAGAGCTTCGGAAAGTACTGGGGTGAATTTGATGCCGCTGCTTTCCCAAAGTTTGGCTTTGTCCAGCATGTATAAATCCGCCAATTTTCGCGCGCCCCAGTAGAAGTGCATCGGGCGTTTTACTCCGATAAATAGCGCGTGTTCAATGATGGCTTTGATGGGTGCGAAGCCTGTTCCGCTGGCAACAAAAATGATGGGCCTAGCAGAATCTTCCCGCAAAAAGAATGTGCCGAGCGGCCCTTTGAAACGCAGGATGTCACGCTCTTTCATTTCTTCAAACACGTGATGGGTGAACGCACCGCCAGCGATGTTGCGGATATGCAGCTCCAAAAACTCGTCGCTATGTGGCGCATTGGCTAATGAAAAGCTGCGCGGTTGTTGGTCTTTGAGCAGGATGTCGATGTATTGTCCGGCTAAAAATTGCAGACGTTCATTGGTCGGCAATTTGAGCGAGAGCACCATCACATCGGGTGCGGGACGCCCCATTTTATGCACACGGCACGGCATAATTTTGATTGGAATATCTTTTACTGCATTCACTTCACGACATTCCAGCGTCAAGTCTGACAAGGGTTTTGCACAGCAGAACAACGCCATGCCTGCTGTCTTTTCTGCTTCTGTTAACGTGCTGTCTTGATACTTTCCATAATCTACTTGACCGCTCACTACCTTGCCTTTGCACGTCCCGCACACACCGTCGCGGCAGCTATAAGGCAGCGTGTAGCCATGCTTGATGGAGGCTTCCAATATGGTTTCGTTCGTCTCGATGGGGAAGCTATGACCACTGGGTTGCAGGTGTGTTTGGAACGTCATGATAAATTTTGTGAGTTGCACTAAAGATGTAATTTTAACGCATAATCATGCCATGAGACGCTTGTTAATTATTGGTTGCGGCGATATTGCGCTTCGCACGATTCCGCTGTTGCGCGGCCATTACCGACTGTATGCGCTGATTAGAAACCCCACTTACTCCGCTAAATTGCGTGAGTTGGGCGTTACCCCGGTGATCGCCGATTTGGATGATCGAGCGAGTCTTGCACGCATAACTGGGTTGGTCGATGT
>JBEBKA010000086.1:0-8727 GCA_040079595.1 Gallionella sp. | reverse complement strand
CTCCTACTCATGTCACGTAGAATAATGATGACACCGCATACTAAATCATTAGGTCTAATCGAATATCAGCCAACGTGGGATGCCATGAAGCAGTTCACCGCTGTGCGCACGCCCGAGACACGCGATGAAATCTGGCTACTACAGCATCCTCCCGTTTACACGCAAGGCTTGGCGGGCAAGCCAGAACACCTGTTGCACAACACCAACATCCCTGTGGTAAAAATTGATCGCGGCGGACAAATCACTTATCACGGCCCCGGGCAAATCATCGCGTATTGCTTACTCGATATGCGCCGTTGGAAAATCGGCGTGCGTGATTTAGTGCGGCACATGGAGCAAGCCGTCATCGACCTGCTCGCCGAATTTGATGTGGTCGCTATTGGTCGAGAAGACGCACCCGGCGTGTATGTGGATAATGCCAAAATCGCCGCACTGGGATTAAAAATAAAGAATGGATACTGCTATCACGGCTTATCGTTCAACGTGAACATGGACTTAACGCCCTTCAACAACATTAACCCCTGCGGCTATCAAGGGCTGCGTGTAACCCAAGCCTGCGAACTTGGCATCACCACTTCGATCAACGAACTGCAAGCACAGCTTGCGCAGAATTTGATACATGGTTTGCAGCAACATTTATTGAAAGCGCACCGTTAATGGCACTCACCCGTAACGAAATCGCAAACGCCTTTCAGTTTTAGATCAACAAATCTCCTAAAAAAAATGGGTAACATGACGGTGGTGCTTGGTATTTTTATATTGGTGCAAGAAGGAGTTTAAGGAATGAAAGGGATTGTCACTTCGGATGAGGCGCGCACAATTGCCGCGATACCTAAAAATTTGCACAATCAGCTCGTTTGGCAAAAACGAAATAATCATGCTGGACATTGGGTTGCCATCGAACGCGTCGAAGATGCCGATGGTGCAATCTTGCCCGGACTGATTGTGGAGTTGGAATGCAAGGCCGCACTTACGCTTAATCGCTGTCTGTTTTTGTATACCCTATTCACGCAGAGACACGGCGCGAAGCTGCGTGCCTACCAATTGCCTGAGAAACGCACCCATAACGAATCAGGCAATATCATCTACGGAGTTCATGAACACTGGGGTGACAAGGCTATTGCGTTGCAAGGGTTCGGGTGCGATGATTACTCGCGCGGGTTTGAGTATTTTTGCCGACAAATTAACCTAACTGCCATACAACTGGAACTCCCATGAACTGCCAACTGATTGCCAACAAGTTCGCTTTTGATTGCACACCGCTCCTGACCACCAAGGGTGAGCAGGCTTTCGAACTCGGAACACCATTTTCTTTTTCTGATGGCACTGCTATCAATGTGTATGCAATTCCACATGAAGATGCCCTAGAATTAACTGATAATGGGGATACTATGCTGCATCTCACTAGCATGGGCATGGCTGCTTGGCATAAAAGCAAATTTACATCCTTGCAGCGCAGCATTGAGCCTCATGGCCTCAGGTTTACAGAGCAAGGTGAAATTAAAGCTTTTGGAAAGAGCAAGTATGCGGCTTTGCTAATTGCACAATTCATTAGTGGGATTCTTGCGGTAGCTCAAATGGAACGTGCTGCTTTGGGTGTGCCAGACAAGGCAGATAATCTAGCTGATGAAGTGGAAATGCTGTTACGGGGTTGGAAGCCTCAACTCTCACTTGTCCGCGCCCCTCATGTAAAGGGGATTTCGGGACATGAGTACGGTTTTGATTTTATGTTTGGCGATGAACTGGTTGATGTGCTTGTCCCTCACCATAACGCCACTGGTGGTGTTATGCGCAAACTCGGAGATGTATTAAGCAGTCCTGGGCAGCATAAAGCTTTAGTAATTGTAGATGACCGAGCAGAACCAGGACGTGCCGAAACAGAGTTACAAATCATTGCGATGCTGGCTCGCGCTATGCCGCTTTCTAAGCTAATGTCGAAGCACGTAACAATATCTCAACTGCATTAGACTTTGGCTGGTGGTGTGATAATTTCGCTGCACCAGCCATTTTGCTAGATACAAAAGAATAACTATGAAAGAGTCCGCTCCAAACTCTAAATCTGCCGATTTACAAAAGTCCCACAAGCCTTATTACGCGCCTCAGAAAAGGCACGCTTACTGGCGGCACAAACCGGTACGCCATTTATTGTGCGCCCATCCGCGCCAACTCCAGCCGCAACCAACAAGCAAAAATAATTAGAAATCACAAACCATGAGCGACATCGCAAACAAACAAACCGGCGCAGCCAAAACCGCGCGCAACCCGATCAAAATCGTGCCCTTGCAAGAACGCTTGCGCAAACCCGAATGGATACGCGTGAAGTCCAGCTCTGGCCAAGGCTATCACGATGTGAAACGCTTGCTGCGCGAACACAAGCTGCACACGGTTTGCGAAGAGGCATCCTGCCCGAACATTGGCGAGTGCTTTAGCAAAGGCACGGCGACCTTTATGATTTTGGGTGATGTGTGCACGCGGCGCTGTCCATTTTGCGATGTGGCACATGGCAAACCGCTTGCGCCCGATGCCAATGAACCCACCAATTTGGCGCGCTCTATCGGCTTACTGAATTTGAAATATGTGGTTATCACCAGCGTGGATAGAGATGACTTGCGTGATGGTGGTGCGCAGCACTTCACCGATTGTTTGAGTGCGATACGCGTGAGTTCACCAAACACGCGCTTGGAGATTTTGATCCCTGATTTTCGGGGTCGTCTCGATGAAGCGTTGGATGCGTTGGCAGGAAGCTTGCCCGATGTACTGAATCACAATCTTGAAACCGTGCCGCGTTTATACAAGCTCGCACGTCCCGGTGCGGACTATGCGCATTCGCTCAAATTGCTCAAAGATTTCAAAGCGCGCTTCCCCAGCATTCCAACCAAATCCGGCGTAATGTTAGGCTTAGGCGAAACCGATGATGAAGTGCTGGAAGTGATGCGCGACTTGCGTGCACACGATGTGAACATGCTCACCATCGGTCAATACTTGCAGCCTAGCGACGGACACTTGCCCGTATTACGTTATGTGCCGTTGGAAACATTTACCATGTTTGAACAAGCCGCTAAAGAGATGGGGTTCAGCCACGCGGCTTGCGGCCCGATGGTGCGTTCTAGTTATTTTGCAGATGAGCAAGCTCATCAGGCTGGGGTTATTTAGCAAGTTTGTTTGACTTATATCAATAGGACGATGGTAATGCGTGATAAATTGCCACCCAGTAGTTTCACACAAGGAGTATCACCATGAAAACCTATTATCTGATTGTGCTAACCGTCGCGCTGGCTTTAACTTCTAACGCTTTTGCCGCCGATGATGTTGAGGCACTGTTTAATAAAAGCAAGTGTGGCGCGTGCCACAAGTTGGACAATAAAACGGTCGGACCTACTTTGAAAGACATTGCTGCAAAATATGCTGGCAATAAGGATGCGATTGCGACACTTGAGAAAAAAGTGCGCACAGGCGGTGTGGGTGTCTGGGGCAAGATGCCGATGTCGCGCACCCCTGCTACCGTGACGGATGATGAAATTAAAGTGTTGGTGGCGTGGATGTTGGCGCACTAACAAGGTAAGTCCTCAGCCTGCTTGGCGCGCAGGCTGTTTTTTATAAAGTGCATGGGCACATGCTTGGGGAGCAGTAGCAAAAGGGTCGACGAGAGTCGACTTTTTTGTTGGCATTGATTTCAAAATTCTATCAACAGAAGTTAAGGAAGTAACGTTGTTAACTGTTGATACCACCAATTGGAATGTTAGAATAGCGGCAAGTGTTAGTTCGTTACTACACTCTTTTTGGCTTTTACTGAAATGGAGAGAAACATGAAAGCAATTATTATCATCAGTACGATTTTGGTGGGATGGTTTGCTGTGGGGAGCGCATTAGCTGCTAAGGGTGATCCGCTCACTCCAGAAAATTTAAAAATGCTGGCAACACAAGAAGCGAATAAGAAATGGTTTATACAGATGCCCGACATTGCGAAAAAAAATAATTGCACCCCTTGTCACGACATCTACAGACGCTTGGTTGGTCCTAGCTGGCTGGATATCTCTAAAAAATATAATGGTGCTACAAAATTTACTTATAACGCGCAAGAATATCCATTACAAGAGGGCTTGATGATGAAGGTGTCCAAAGGTGGTGCGGGTAGCTGGGGAGCAATGCCGATGCCACCAAATGATGCAGCGGGTGCGAAACAAGCAGATATTAAAGAAATGGTAAGCTTTGTTATTGGTTTGGAAAAAGCAAATGAGGAAATGAAGACCAGCAAGAAAAAATACGATGCAGAGCAAGCTGCCGCCAAAAAAAAGTAAATTAAGCAACACTACAAAAAAGCCGACTCATGTCGGCTTTTTTGTATCCCGAATCTTGGCGGAAGACATAAAATTGACAAGCATCGCACCGCCTCTGCATAATCAACCACGAATTTTTTAGGAGTTAATCATGTCATCATTTTCCGCTCGCGCACTATTACCTTTAGCACTCGTATTTACGCTTTACGGTTGCGAAAAGCCTGCCTCTGTCGATAATAAAACAACAGGCGATTTGGTGGTTCGTATCGGTGCGGCAGCTCCGTTGACGGGCAATCAAGCGCATATCGGAAAAGACAATGAAAGCGGTACGCGCATGGCGATTGATGATGCCAACGCAAAAGGCATTGTGATTGGCGGGCGTAAAGTGCGTTTTGAGCTGATCAGCGAGGACGATCAGGCTGATCCCAAAACCGCGACCATCGTTGCGCAAAAATTGGTGGACGACAAAGTCAGCGGCGTAATCGGTCACCTTAATTCCGGCACGACCATTCCCGCTTCAAAAATCTACAACGACAATGGTATTCCGCAAATCTCCCCTTCCGCCACCGCAGTGAACTACACTGCGCAGGGCTTCAAAACGGCATTTCGCGTGATGGCGAATGATGCGCAGCAAGGTCGTGTGTTGGGTGAATATGCAACCAAAAATCTGGCAGCAAAGAAAATTGCGGTGATTGATGATAGGACAGCTTATGGTCAGGGTCTGGCAGATGAATTTATTAAGGCGGCTCAGGCTAATGGTGCGCAGATTGTGGCGCATGAATACACTACCGATAAGGCGGTAGACTTCACTTCTGTGTTGACGGTGGTCAAAGGCAAGCAGCCGGATTTGTTGTTCTACGGCGGCATGGATCCGCAAGCAGGGCCCATGGCGAAGCAGATTAAAGGACTTGCCATGAAAATGAAGTTGATGATGGGTGATGGCGGTTACACGCCAGCTTTTATCAAATTGGCGGGTGATGCAGCGGAAGGCAGCTATGCGTCGTTGCCCGGCGTGCCGCTCGATAAAATGCCGGGCGGAAAAGAATTTGAAACGCGCTTTGTGGCGAAGTACCAACCCATCCAACTTTACGCGCCGTATTGCTACGACGCGGTGAACGTGATGATTGCCGCGATGCAAAAAGCCGATTCGGTTGAGTCAGCCAAATACTTGGCTGAGCTGCCCAAAATTAGTTTGGATGGAGTCACAGCCAAAATCCAGTTCGATGAGAAAGGGGATTTGCTGGGCGGTGCAATCACGATGTATCAAGTGCAGCAAGGCAAGTGGAAACCTCTGGAAACCCTCGGTGCAGCTAGCGCGGCGGTACATTGATGTGCTGCACTAAAACTCCAAACGACACGCAGTCGCGTGTCGTTTTTATTTGTTAGCCGATGGAAATACTCCTACAGCAAATTATCAACGGCCTCGTCCAAGGTAGCGTATACGCTTTGGTTGCGCTCGGCTATACCATGGTCTATGGCATCCTTGGCTTAATCAATTTTGCGCATGGCGAAGTGGTCATGGTCGGGGCAATGCTGGCACTCTCCGCATTAACCGCGATGTTGGGTTGGGGCGTGCCGCCAGTATTGGCATTGCCGCTCAGCGTGATGCTCGCTATAGCTGGCTGCATGGCTTTAGGCTATAGCATCGAGCGCATTGCCTATCGTCCACTGCGCCACGCACCGCGCCTCGCGCCGCTGATTACCGCTATCGGTGTGTCCATCGTGTTGCAAAATCTGGCGATGATGATTTGGGGTCGCCAGTATCATTCTTTTCCACCGATATTTAATAGCAGTTCACACGTGATTGGCGGTGCAATCATTAACGATATTCAAATTGCCATCGTGATTCTTGCTGTGTTGATTATGGCGGGGCTGATGGTCGTGGTGCATCGCACCCGCTTAGGCAGAGCGATGCGTGCTGTGGCGGAAAATCAACATTCCGCGCAACTGATGGGTGTTGATGTCAATCGCGTTATTTCAACCACCTTCATGCTGGGTTCTGCGCTTGCAGCGATTGCAGGTCTGATGGTCAGTGCCAACTATGGCTTGGCGCATTACTACATGGGATTTTTATTGGGGCTAAAAGCCTTTACTGCTGCGGTGTTGGGCGGCATCGGCAACTTGCGCGGCGCGATGTTGGGGGGATTATTGTTAGGTTTGATTGAGAGTTTAGGCACAGGTTATATCGGCGATTTCACAGGCGGATTTTTGGGGAGTAATTATCAGGACGTGTTCGCATTTTTTGTGTTGATTGCCGTGCTGGTGTTTCGCCCTTCGGGTTTATTGGGAGAGCGCATTGCTGAACGTGCCTAAAGCTAAAACAAAAAATTCAAGCCACAGAGAACACAGAGTTCACAGAGAAAACCTGTTTCATCTCTGTGAACTCTGTGTTCTCTGTGACCAATAGGTTTTTCACAAAATGAAACCGAACCAGAAAAGATTGCTGCTTACCGCACTTGCAATCATATTGCTGCTGTTGCCTTTCGTTACCGACGCACTGCTTGGTCGCGGCTGGGTGCGCATCGTCGATTTCGCCATGCTCTACATCATGCTGGCATTGGGTTTGAATATCGTGGTCGGCTACGCGGGTTTGCTTGATCTTGGCTACATAGCGTTTTTTGCAGTAGGTGCGTATTGCTATGCGCTGACAGGTTCGCCACATTTAGCACTCGCATTTCCGATGTTATTTCCCGACGGTGTGCATCTGTCATTTTGGATGGTGCTTCCGCTGTCAGCCTTGATCGCAGGCGGTTTTGGCGTGTTGCTAGGCGCGCCAACATTGCGTTTGCGCGGTGATTATTTGGCGATTGTCACACTCGGTTTTGGCGAAATAATTCGCATTTTTTTGAACAATCTCAATGCGCCGATCAATTTCACCAACGGTCCGCAAGGCATTAGCCGCATTGATCCGATTAGCGTTTCAGGTGTGTCGCTGAACGCCACTCAGGAAATCTTTGGCATCACATTGCCATCGGTGCATCTGTATTTTTATTTGTTTCTCGCCTTCACCGCGCTGGTTATTTTTATCTCGCAACGATTAGAAAAATCGCGCATCGGTCGCGCATGGATGGCGATACGCGAAGACGAAATCGCCGCATCCTCAATGGGCATCAACACACGCAATCTCAAGCTGTTGGCATTTGCGATGGGGGCGATGTTTGGTGGTGCATCGGGTGCGTTGTTCGCAGGCTTTCAAGGTTTTGTCAGTCCTGAAAGTTTCAGCTTGATGGAATCCATCATGGTGTTGTGTATGGTGGTGCTGGGCGGCATGGGCAACATCACAGGTGTGATTTTGGGTGGAGTGCTATTGGCGTTGTTGCCGGAAATTTTGCGTCACAGCGTTGTACCGTTACAGCAAGCCTTGTTCGGAAAATCTATCGTTGACCCGGAAAGTTTGCGTATGTTGATGTTTGGCGGCGCGCTCATCGCCGTGATGTTGTATCGCCCCGCAGGGCTGTGGCCATCGCGAGTGCGTAGGCGCGAACTTAATACCGATGAAACGGATGAAAAGGTATGAGTAAAAAAATTTCATACTCCGTTCGGACTGAGCTTGTCGAAGCCTTTTTGATTACCCTCCAACATCCGCCTTTAGTCCTGAGCCTGTCGAAGGATCAGGGCGAACGGCAGGTTGTAAATGAATAACGCCGCGCCCTTATTGCAGCTCTCTTCCATCGGCAAACAGTTCGGTGGTTTGACTGCACTTAGCGACGTTTCACTGCACATTCAGCGCGGTGAAATTTACGGATTGATCGGCCCGAACGGTGCGGGTAAAACCACCTTGTTTAATGTGATTACCGGGCTATATCAACCCAGTGCGGGCGGATTTCAATTCAACGGAAATAGTTATCAGGCTTGCAAGCCGCATGTCTTGGCACAAGCGGGCATCGCCCGCACTTTCCAAAACATTCGCCTGTTCGCTAATTTGACCGCGTTAGAAAACGTGATGATTGGTCGTCATCTGCGCACGCAGGCAGGTGTATTTGGCGCGCTATTCCGTAATCAAAAAAATCGTAATGAAGAGCATGCCATCAGAGAGCGTGCGCACGAATTGCTACGCTATGTCGGCATCGACAAGCCGGCAGACACGCTGGCAAAACACCTGCCTTATGGTGAGCAACGCCGCTTGGAAATTGCCCGTGCTTTAGCCACTGAGCCGTTGTTACTGGCACTCGACGAACCTGCTGCGGGCATGAATGCCACCGAGACCGAAAGCTTGAAAACACTGCTGCAAAATATCCGCCGCACAGGCATCACCGTGTTACTTATCGAACATGATGTGAAGCTCATCATGGGATTGTGTGATCGCGTCGCCGTGTTGAATTACGGAAAAAAAATTGCTGAAGATGTGCCAGAAGCCGTGCGTAAAAATACCGATGTAATTGCCGCTTATTTGGGAGAAGATACAACAGCATCCCCTCTCCCTTTACCCGCAGGGGGCATCCCCGCCGCG
>JBEBKA010000085.1:0-9069 GCA_040079595.1 Gallionella sp. | reverse complement strand
ATGTTGGTTTCGATTACGGCAAAGTCTATGGCGACAACGTTATCAACTTACAAGGCAATCGTCTGGCAGGCTGTGTCATCGGTATGCGCGGTGCATTGCTCAATGGAATAACCTATGAAGTATTTGCTGGTAGACCCATCAACAAACCACAAGGTTATCCGACTGCGAATCCCGCCTGGGGATTCAGTTTGATGTATCAAATGTAGGGGGTTTCTATAAATTCAAAATCCTAAGCAAGACCAACCCGCAAGGGGCTTCCCCACCAAACATAGTCGCTGCGCCCGTTGTTTGGTGAGCAACGCCGTATTGCGACGGGGTTTGGATTTATAGAAGTCCCCTGTAGTCGGTGCGAATGCCAACACGAGGTGAACCATGAATGACCGAAAATCAATTACCCAATCATCGAACCGAGATCACTTCATGCAATCCTCGCCCGTGCGCCGTCATATCGCCATCTTCACGCTCATCGCGTATATCGGGCAACCAATTGTCGCCACTGCCGAAATTATTGCCGCCCAAGATGCGGCTGCTAATACACGCCCTATCGTTGATGCCACCGCCAATGGACTGCCCTTGGTGCAAATTGCTACCCCTAGTGCCGCTGGCGTTTCACACAACCAATACACCACCTTCAACGTTGACCCAGCGGGTAGCATTCTCAACAACGCTCAAAGCAGCGCACTCACCCAGCAAGCAGGCTATGTAGCAAGGAATCCCAACTTAGTGAACGGCTCAGCGCGCATCATTCTCAACGAAGTCACCAGTGCCAACCGCAGCCAACTCAACGGCTACACCGAAGTCGCTGGACAACAAGCTGACGTGATACTCGCTAACCCCAACGGCATTACCTGTAACGGTTGTGGTTTCATTAACACCAGCCGAGGCATCTTAACCACAGGCATGCCCGTCATCGGCGCAAGCGGTAGCCTAGATGCCTTTCGGGTCATCAGCGGCGACATCCAAATTGGTGACGTCGGATTAAATGGAAGCAACCTCACCCAACTCGACCTCATCACCCGCAGTGTTAAAGTGAATGGCGAGCTATGGGCGAACACGCTTAATGTCATCTCAGGTAGCAATCAAGTTGACTATAACTCGCTCGGTGTTCAGGTCATCCAAGGGCAAGACACCGTCCCCACCGTCAGCATCGATGTCGCCCAACTGGGCGGTATGTACGCCAACAAAATCCACCTCATCAGCACTGAAGCGGGTGTGGGAGTCAATAGCGCAGGCACCATGGCGGCACTCGCAGGCGATTTCACACTAGACACCCAAGGTCACATTACCCTCACCGGTGATACTAATGCGAGTGGCAACGTCATACTCAATAGTGCGACGGGCATCACCAACAGCGGCACGCTTTACGCGCAACAAAACGCCCAACTCACCAGCACTGGCAGTCTCAGCAACAGCGGACTACTCACCGCCCAAGACAACCTCACTCTCAATGCAGCGACGCTTAACAGCACAGGCACTTTGGCCGCAGGCATAGATGCTAACGGCAATGCCACCCAAGCGGGCGACCTTACCCTTACCACACAAAATCAAACTATCGCTACAGGCAACATTTTTGCATCTCGTAACATCAACATCAGTGCAACCGACATCAACTTGACCAACAGCCGCACCCGCGCAGTGGGCGGAATGATGCTTACCGCATCAGCAGGAAATATCGACCTTAGCAACGCCGAGACTCAAGCTATCGTAGGCAGCCTTACCGCCACTGCCAGCGGCACACTCAACAACAGCGCAGGCAATCTGGAGGCGGGTAATGGCATCACCCTCACATCCAGCAGCCTCAACAACGCAGGCGGTACGATCAAAAATTTGGGTGGCATCAATGCCCTCATCACCACCACACAAGCGATCAACAACACTGCATTGAATGGCGTGAGCGGCTTTATCGGCAGCAACAGTAACCTCACCCTAGCCACCGCAGCACTCAATAACAGCAGCGGTAAACTCTACTCATTCGGTGATCTAAGGTTTGACCAAGCGGCTTCCACGCTCGACAACAATGCAGGCGAGATGATGAGCAACGGCAACATAACTTTGAATCTTGCCAGCATCAACAACCAAAGTGGCAGTGTGCTGGCTGGAAAAAACACGAGCCTCACCACCCACACCGTCAACGGCTACAGTGGACTGGGTACAGTCACTGCCTACGGCGACAACAACATTACCTTGCAAGGCGACTACACCCATGCAGCAGGTAATGTGTTCGCGGCGAATGGGAATATGACGCTGACGACGGCGGGAAAATTCACCAATAAAACTACCCTGGAAGCTGGCGCGACATTAACGCTGGATGCGGCAAATATCGATAATCAAAGTGGCGCGTTTATCAACGCGAATACGAGCGTGCTGACCACTACAGGCGACATCACCAATGCAGGGCGTATCGAGGGTAACAGCGTCGAGACGCACAGCAACAACTTCACTAACAACGCAATGGTCGTAGGCAACACGCTCAACTTGTACGCCAACAACCTCACCAACCAGACCGCCAGCACCTTGATTGGTGCGACTCAGCTAGTCAACCTCATCATCACGAATGCCCTCGTCAATCAAAATGGCGCGTACATCTTCAGCTTGAATGACATCAATATCGGTTCGAGCAACATTATTGACCCAGCGACGGATAGTGTGACAAGTGAAACGGTCAGCGTCATCAACCGCTCTGCCACGATAGAAGCGGACAATGATTTGCGCATCAGTGCCAACACCCTCACCAATAAACGCACAGTGGTGGGAGTGGAATGGGTTTCAGCAGGAGTGGGTCCAGTGGTTGTTGCAACCGCAGTACCAGGCGGATCTTCGGTAGATAGCTACACAACGACTTATACCGACCAACAATTCACTAACCAAACCACACCTGAAGCCAGATTGTTATCGGGTAAGAACATGCGGCTTACAGGTGGTGCGTTGAACAACGATTACAGCACCATTATTGCGGGTGGTGCGTTGACTGCAAAAATGGGCGTGAATAACAACGGGTCTGAGTTTTTGAGAATGACTACTCTAATGGGAGAGTCCAAAAAATACTCAGGCACGTTTGTCGATCAAACGGGGACTTGTGGATTTATCAGTATCAATTGCGTTGCTGCGCATATTGATTGGACCTTAATCACGACACCTTTCGTAACGACAACGTATGCGCCTAAATCGGGTTTGCTTTATACCAAACTTGAGCTGTTACCCGCAGCCTTCTTTGCTGCCAAAGACAATAAAACCGTTTCCACTACTACCGCTGGCTCAGTCGCTCCAGTCAACGCCACAACGTTGAATGCATCTGCCTCAACCATCACGCTCCCTACCAGTGGGCTGTACACAATCCATAGCCAACCGAGTCAGCAATATCTGGTTGTTACCGACCCACGCTTCACCAACTATCAGACCTTCGTCTCTAGCGACTACATGCTGAGTCGTTTATCGCTGGATTCAACTTCGATGCAAAAGCGACTAGGCGATGGCTTCTACGAACAGAAGCTGGTGAACGAGCAAATCATGCAGCAAACAGGTCAGCGTTACCTCGGTCAATACGCCAGTGGCAATGAGCAATATGCTGCCTTGCTGGATGCCGGTGTCACTGCCGCACAAAGCCTGCAACTCGTCCCCGGCATCGCCCTCACAACACAACAGATCGAATCATTGCAACGCGACATCGTTTGGATGGAGGAGCGTGCCGTCACCTTGCCAGATGGTCGTATCGAATACGTATTAGCACCGCAACTCTACCTATCCAAATTGAGCCAAGCCGATCTCTCACCCAGCGGCTCTATCATCGCCGCCAATGACATCCGCATCATGGGCGGCGACATTGCCAACACGGGTCGCATCCAAGGTCGTAACACCAATGTATTGCAAGCAAACAACATTACCAACACCAACGGTATTATCGGCAGTCAAGGGCTGACACGACTGAGTGCCCAAAAAGACATCCTCAACCGCTCTGGCAAGATCAATGGAAAGGATGTGAGTTTGAGTGCAGGACGCAACATCCTCAACCAACGCACCAGCAGCAACTTCACCACCATTAAAACAAGCCCAGCACAAAGCTTCCCCTCCCGCTTTGGGCGTGGCGCAAATTCCTCGGTGATTGAAACAATCAGTGGTACGACATTGGGATTAGGTGCGAGCATCAGTGCCGCTAATAATTTGAGCATGAATGCTGGACGTGACCTCTCCATCATCGGCGCAATCGTCGCCAGCGGCGGCAATGCCAGCATCGCGGCGGGGCGCGACCTTAATGTGGGCGTTGTCACCGTAAACCAAAATGCCAGCACCTCGCGCTATGCCGCATCGCGCAACACAACCACTCAATTCGGTAGCGGCATCACCACAGGCGGCAATCTCAATATGAGTTCAGGCAACAACATGACACTCACCGCCGCCGCACTGGATGTGGGTACCCTTCGACAAACTCAGGGTGATCGGGGTGATCTTGTGATCGTAACAGGGGGCGACCTGAGCTTAGCCTCAAGCAAAAGCAGTACACAAACCCGCTTCGACACAGGTATTACCCAGCATAAAAGTTTGGATGAACAAGTCATCGGCACAAGCCTCAACGCGCAAGGCAACATCACGCTAGCGGCAACAACACGCCCCTCTACTCCTTCACCTCAATCTTCTCCCAGCGGGAGAGGGAGTTCCCAAGGGGCTGGAGATGAGAGGGAAATTTCCAAAGGCAACGTCAACTTGCAGAGTGCCAGCATCAGCAGTGCCAACGGCAAACTCGCTGTCATCGCGGATAAGGAAGTCAATATCACCACCACCGATGAAAAGCATGAATCCTTCACGCAATCACGCGTCTTACAGAAAGGTCTTTTCTCCAGCAAAACCACTACAACTCGTGATGAAAGTACCCGTACCGATGCCATTGGTAGCAATCTCGATGGCGATAGCGTCAGCATCCAATCAGGTAAAAACATCAGCATAAAGGGCAGCAACGTCGTAGCGAACAACGATGTAACCCTCAAAGCGGCTAACGACATCAGCCTCACCGCCGCCGAGAACACTACCGCCAGCAACAACTTCAAAGAAGAAAAAACTTCTGGTTTATACGGCAATGGAGGCGCATCGCTCACCTTAGGCAACAAACAACAATCCAACGCCCAAACCAACCAAAGCATCACCCACACCGCCAGCACCTTGGGCAGCCTTAACGGCAATCTCAACTTCGAAGCGGGTAACCAGTTCAATCAACAAGGCAGCGATCTGTTGAGCAAAGGTGACATCGACATCCTCGCCAAGCAAGTCAACATCACCGCAGTGCAAGACATTGGCAGCAGCAGCACCGAGAGTAAAACCAAACAAAGTGGACTCACTGTCTCCGCAAGTAGTGCCTTGGTGGATAGTGTTGTTGGCGCAGTAAACACCGTTGACCAGATGGGCAAGGCGGCTAGCAAAACCTCATCAAGCCGCCTCAAAAAATTGGCTGCAACCAGTGCCGCATTGGCAGCCAACAACGCAGCCGGAAAAATCAGCGACACCTTAGCGAACAATGCCAGCACCCTCGATAAAGCTGGCATAAAAGTGGGCGCGGCACTCGGCAACAGCAGCAGCGAAAGCACCAGCACCCAAATATGGAGTCAAGCCCAAGGCAGTAAACTTAATGCTGACGGCAACATCAACATCCGCGCCACTGGGGCAAGCAAAGACTCCAACCTCACCATCCAAGGCAGTGACGTGAATGCAGGTAACAATGTCACCCTGGATGCGGAGAACCAAATCAACCTGCTCGCTGCCCAAAACACCAGCACCCAAACCAGCAGCAACAAGAGCAGCAGCAACAGTCTCGGCTTAAGTGCTAACGTCGGCTCAAACGGAATGAGCATCAATGCCGACATCGCAGCCAGTCGAGGCAAAGGTAATGACAACGGAAGCGACCTGGCTTGGCGCAACACCACCCTCAGCTCAGGCAATAAACTGACACTCAAATCGGGGGGTGACACCAACCTCAAAGGTGCAGTTGCCAACGGCAAACAAGTGATCGCGGATGTGGGTGGCAACCTCAATCTGGAAAGTCTGCAAGACACCAGCACCTACACCAGTAAACAAGAAAATGCAGGGATCAACATGAGCATCCCCGTTTTTGGCGCAGGCCAAAGCAGCGGTGGAATCAGCTACGACAAAACCCAATCTAAGGGCAACTACACCAGCGTCAACCAACAAAGCGGCATCTACAGCGGAGCTGTTTCCCCTATCCAACTTTCCCCCGCAGGCGGGAGAAAGGGCGAACGTGAAAACCAATCCTCTTATTCAGCAGGTGATGGAGGCTTCCAGATCAACGTCAAGGGAAACACCAATCTCAAAGGCGCAGTTATCTCCTCCACTACAGGGGGTGAGGCAGCCAACACTCTCACTACCGCCACCCTCACCCAAAGCGACCTCGCCAACCGTGCTGATGCCAGTGTCGAGACCAGCGGATTCAATGTGAGTAGCGATATGTTCAGCCAAGGTGCATACGGACTCGCCAAAGGTGTATTGGGCAACATTATTAAAAACGACAACAAGTCATCAGGCTCATCTGGCAGCACGCGCAGCACCCTCTCCGCAGGCACCCTCACCCTTACCAACGATGCCGCGCAACAAGCCCTCACCGGACAAACCGCAAAACAAACCCTCGCCAGCCTCAATCGTGACACTACCATTGCCCACACCGCCGCGCAGAAGCAAGACGTGGAAGGCATGAAGCAAGACATGACAATAGAACGGGCGATTGAAGGTGAAGCGTACAAGCAAGCTACTGTAACCACAGATGAAGCCTACAAAACCATGTTCACTAAAAAACATTCCTTGTACGAAATCACCAAAAATGCCGATGGCACGCTGAATAAAAATGAAATGAACGGCACAGACAACCTCAAGACAGGCGAAGATAGAAAAATACACCTATCCACCAACGGCATCTTCAACAGCGCAGAGGCTGCAACCACGTACGCTGGGCAACACGCAACCGATCCGAGTACGCAATACCTCATCGCCTTCCCCGAAGCGAATAGCCCCGTGGCAGAACTCGTTGTTGCGGGGTATCAAAAATACATGGAAAGTGACACCTAGGGTTAACCAACTCCACCACCCAAGTGGTTAGCCTAATGAACCAATACGGACAAACAGGGTTAGCACTTAACGCTCACAGCCGAGGCTCACTCACGATAGGCAATGCCATGGATTCAATGACACATAAGCTCAATGCAAGCGGCAGCTTAAGCGGTACGAACATCAACTTCTTTGGCCCCGCGATGAATGTAAACAACGCAGATAAAACACTTGGCGGCTTGCAGAATCGTCAAGCCATGCCAACCAATCAACAAAGCAACGCGGTGTTGCAATACATGAACCACGTCGCCGATCCGATTGGCAGAATAGTGGGGTGGAACAAATCCACAGGAGGCAGCATCCCTGCGGGGAGCAGCCTAGTGTGGGAAATGATCAGAGCGGCAACGGGGCAGGAGAATACTTCGCATAATTTGTATTTTCTGGATCAAGGGAATTTGCAGCCCAAGACATCTCCTAAAGCTAGGCAAATATTGATTGATGATTTTTGGGGTAGTGGAAATCCAACTTTGCAACCAGTAAAGAAATAGGGGGAGGTATGAGTAGGGTTTTGTTGGTTGTGTCGCTCGCACTTTCGCTAGTTGCTTGTTTTTCTATGTCACCAAGGGCAGATGAGTGGACGTTCTGGAAAAGTGACAGAGCGATGAGGGAAAATGATGTGTTGAGAGTGATGCTCGAATGTGGGCATAGGATGTACGCCGACGCTTATGAATATGATGAGGCAAGGAGAAATCCAGTTTCACATATGACATATCTAGGTAGAGAAGTCTTGACTGACCGTTGCATGGAAAAAGAGGGCTTTCGCTACACCTCGGAAATTGGCACGACTTGTAAAGGTGGACGATATTCTCGCGCTTATCCAGAGCTTCCAGAATGCCAATTACCCATTGAACAAATCCCCAGCCGCGACATCAATAAACGGCTAACTAGCCCGTACTGCACCAAATTCCCAACGGCTGAACTCTGCAAGCCGTGATGAACGTAACAGGCGAAGATAGAAAAGTACACCTATCCACCAACGGCATCTTCAACAGCGCAGAGGCTGCAACCACGTACGCTGGGCAACACGCAACCGATCCGAGTACGCAATACCTCATCGCCTTCCCCGAAGCGAATAGCCCCGTGGCAGAACTCGTTGTTGCGGGGTATCAAAAATACATGGAAAGTGACACCTAGGGTTAACCAACTCCACCACCCAAGTGGTTAGCCTAATGAACCAATACGGACAAACAGGGTTAGCACTTAACGCTCACAGCCGAGGCTCACTCACGATAGGCAATGCCATGGATTCAATGACACATAAGCTCAATGCAAGCGGCAGCTTAAGCGGTACGAACATCAACTTCTTTGGCCCCGCGATGAATGTAAACAACGCAGATAAAACACTTGGCGGCTTGCAGAATCGTCAAGCCATGCCAACCAATCAACAAAGCAACGCGGTGTTGCAATACATGAACCACGTCGCCGATCCGATTGGCAGAATAGTGGGGTGGAACAAGTAGCATCCCTGCGGGGAGCAGCCTAGTGTGGGAAATGATCAGAGCGGCAACGGGGCAGGAGAATACTTCGCATAATTTGTATTTTGTGGATCAGGGAAATTTCTTACCTATGAAAGATGTTGATACAAGAAAGAATTTGTTGAATAAATTCTGGGGTGAAGGTAATCCAATGTTGCAACCAGCGAAGAAGTAAGAGGGGGATATGAATAAAGTTATATTGGTTGTACCACTTGCACTTTTACTTGGTGCTTGTATGTCACTGCCTCCAGTGCCTGACGATTGGGAGTTGTGGAAGAAATTTGGCATAACAAGGTACGATGAAATAAAAAAAGCGATGCTCGAATGTAGTCATCCGATGGGGGCGGAGCCTGTCGATTGGAATGATGTAGAGCGAAGCTACAAAGCGGCAGATCAAAAGCACAACAAATATATCGTGCAATCGGCTTTAATCAGTCGTTGTATGGAAAAAGATGGTTTCCGATACACGTCAGAGCTTGGAACAGCATGTAGC
>JBEBKA010000084.1:0-9093 GCA_040079595.1 Gallionella sp. | reverse complement strand
GTATCAAACTGTAAAAAATCACTAAATATAGTGTTTTTTCAACTAATTAGTAGTGAATGGAGATGATAATGAGAAGAAGCTGAGTCCTTATGATGCCAACGACCCTTCAATCATAAGGACGAAAAAAGAAGGCTCACAATTAGTTAATTCTTGACGGAAGACTAATTGCGAGCCAGTAGGGGCCAATCAAACGCAACGTAGATTACTCGCGTAATCTACTTTTTAACTGGCAGCCGAATACTGACTTATTTGACCGTGATGGTCAATATCGTTAGCAAGGGGTTGCAACGAAAGGAATTAAATTATGACAAAGACTCACCATGTTGTTCCAAATCCTAAAGGTGGTTGGGATGTTAAAGTTGGCGGCGGTGAAAGAGCTATAAAGCACACCGAAACTAAGCAGCCCGCAGTTGACATTGCTCGTAATATTAGTCGAAACCAACATTCCGAACTTCTCATCCATAATAAAAATGGACAGATAGGTCAGAAGGATAGTCACGGCCATGATCCTCTAAAAATAAAGGGTTAATTGCAGTGTAGTACTAGCAATATAAAGACCCTGCTTCGGCGGGGTCTTTTTTTGCTATACACTCACATCATTATAAAAATTGGGCGGGAAACAAGTGGCAGACAATTACGACCAGTACAGCAAGGAAGAGCTTTTGCGCTTATTGCGAGAACGCGACCGCAAGCCGCGATTTGGGCTGGTGTGGGAGCGTGACGAAATCGAGCATGATAAAAGTCTGAATGATGATTTTGTTGCACTTGATCTTGATCCCAACGTATCTTGTGGTGATGCCCCGTTTGAAAATCTCATCATCGAGGGCGACAATTTTGATGCACTGCGCTATTTACGCATGACCCATGCAGGGCAGGTGAAGTGCATCTACATCGACCCGCCTTATAACACTGGCAACCGCGACTTTATTTACAACGACCGCTTTGTAGATAAGGACGATGCCTACCGTCACTCCAAATGGCTTGAATTTATGTATCGGAGACTGACGCTGGCAAAAGACTTGCTGTCCGATGAGGGGGTAATTTTTGTTTCCATTGACGATAATGAAATGCTGCACTTGGGGCTGTTGATGAATCAGGTGTTTGGTGAAAATAATTTTGTTGCTGATTTCATTTGGCATCATAGAAAATCTAGCCAAAATGATATAGATGTTTCGTTGTCACACAATTACACATTTTGCTTTGCTAAAAATCGAAACAATTTTAAGTTAAATTCTTTGCCTATCGACGATAGCAAATTCTCTAATCCCGATAACGATTTTCGTGGGGATTGGGTTGCTGACCCTATGGATGCGCCGAATATCAGGCTCAATTTAATGTATCCAATTACAAACCCAAATACAGGAGTAGTTTATCTCCCTCCAAATGGTAGGCATTGGAGATTTACAAAAGAAAAATTTGAAGAGGCATTAAATGATGCTCGAATTGTATTCGGCAAAACTGGTAAATCTAAGCCTCAATTTAAACGTTTCAAATCCGAAGCTGAAGAAAAGGGAACGAATGCGTTTACTATTTGGGATGACGTTGACACTGCAACTGAAGCAACAAAGGAACTGATGCAGTTGTTTGGTGGAAATAAAATTTTTGACACCCCAAAACCTACGTCTTTTATTTTGAAAATACTGAAATTAGCAACAAATCAAAACTCAATTGTTTTGGACTTCTTCGCAGGCAGTGGCACAACCGCTCATGCGGTGATGAAGTTGAATGCGGAGGATGGCGGCAAGCGTCGCTATATTTTAGTGTCGAGTACCGAAGCAACAGGTGATGCGCCAGATAAAAATTTGTGCCGTGATGTATGTGCTGAAAGAGTTCGACGTGTGGCGCAAGGCTACACCAACAAAAAGGGCGAAGCGGTGGAGGGTTTAGGAGGTTCGTTTGCTTATCTGCGCACTAAACGCATTCCAGTTGCACGCGTGTTCAATGATATTCAGCATGAGCAGGTATGGCGGGCATTGCAATTGGTACATCGCGTTCCGCTTACCATTTATGAAAATGATGTGTTGATGCAATTGGCTGGAAACGCTGATGACCGATTAGTTTATGTACCCAAACTTTCACAGGCGGTATTAGACGAAGTGGCACGACTGGCTGCGTTGGGCGGTAGGCTGGTGGTGTATTCATGGCAGCCAGGGCAGATTAGACAACGTGTAGATGCGCCGAATGTAGCTTTTGAAAAAATTCCCGAATTTTTGGTGAGTCGATTCGGAGGAATGGCTCGATGATTGTTTCTCCGAGTAGGTATCAAAAAGAAGCTTGCGACAATGCCCTGTCAATTTTCCGTTATGCCTTAAAGCAGATTGAAGCCGCACCAGACGAACCTAATCGTAGGCAAGCGGCGGCTTATAACGGTTGTGTGTTAATACAAGCACCCACTGGTTCTGGTAAGACCATGATGGCAGGCATGATTGCAGAGCAATTTGCACGCGAGGCAAAAATTGTGTGGTTTTGGTTTACGCCGTTCGCAGGGTTAGTGGATCAGGCCAGCGTTGCCCTGAAAAAACAGTTTGGAAGTGGTTTGCGTGTGCGCGACATTCAGGGTGATCGGCTGGCAATGGGGACGAAAAGCGGTGATGTTTTCGTTTCTACTTGGGCAGCGGTGGCGGCTAACAACGAAAAGGCGCGACGTTTGCGGCGTGATGGAGATTTGTCGCTTTCACTTGATTCACTGATTCCTTCGTTGCGTGAGTTGGGATTTCATATTGGCGTGGTGGTGGATGAAGCGCATCACACGTTTAGCGGGGCAACCGAGGCGGTACGCTTTTATACCGAGGTAATGCAGCCAGAATTTACCCTGTTAATCACCGCCACGCCAGATGACACGGACGTGGATAAATTCAAGAAAACTACTGGCATTGCAGATTTACACCGCATCACTGTAAGTCGGCAGGATGCGGTGGATGCAGGAATGATTAAGGTGGGCATTAAGTCGGTGGCGTATCTTGCACCAGACGATCAAAAGGCATTGGTTGATTTTCAGATGGCGGCATTAACCGATGCCAAAGCGGTGCATGAGCTCATAAAACAAGAATTAAAAAATGCAGGCATTAATCTGACACCGTTAATGCTAGTTCAAGTAGCGACCAGCGAAAAGGATGATGATGTAGCACGCGCACGAGAAAATTTGAAACAGTTGGGTTTCCGTGAAGATTCGATTGCATCCTATACAGCGAAAGAGCCATCGGATGATTTACTGGCAGTGGCATTGGATGAAACTAAAGAAGTATTGATATTCAAAATGGCTGTAGCGTTGGGTTTTGATGCTCCTCGTGCGTTTACTTTAGTTTCCATGCGTGGCGCAAAAGATACTGACTTTGGCATTCAGGTTGTTGGGCGTATTTTGCGTGTGCATCGCAGTTTGCAGGGGCGAGATGTACCAGAGCTGCTGCGCAATGGTTATGTGTTTTTAGCGGATGCTGATAATCAAACTGGCTTAACAGGTGCAGCAAATAAGATCAATGCAATACGCACAGGGCTTTCTGAAATCAGCCCTTACACGATGGTTGTAAACATTGCGGGGCAGAATCAGGTGCAGATTGTGCAAAACGGACAAAGCACGATGTTGCCGATTGTGCAAAATACCCTTGCGACAGCGAATACGGTGCAGGATTCTGTCATTCCTGCGGTTTATACAGTCAATGGCGCACTATCTGGTGCAATGCAAAATGTGTTGGACGGTTTTGTATTGTCTATGCCGACAGCACAGACCGAACAAATAAGAAAGATTGTTGCTGAATTTTCTGGCACAACACGCTTCCCTCTGAAAATTACTGGTCTGAAATTTAAAACCGAACGCATGCCTTTAGGGACGGATGCGTTACTGGCGTGTATAGGTGGGAAAGTTGCGATTGGCGACCGCGAATTAAACCAAGGGCGGCAAGCTAAAACGACTGTTATTCGCCGCGAGGAAGAGATATTTACCCGTACTGTGACCGATACAAAATATCAGGCGAGAATTTCAGAGGTCGAGATTGCCCGCCGTGCGCAGCGTGTTTTATTTGAACCCGACTATCTTGATCCGCGTGAGTTGCACGCTGTACTGGTTAAGCGTCTGCAAGCGGAATATGAAGCGCGAGGGTTTGATTACAGCGAGCGTGAGCTTGAGTTGGTACTGGATTTAATCTTGGTAGCATCTCCTAATTTGATTAGGCAAGCTGCGCGAGAATGTGCGGCTCAATATGCCGAATTGGTGGATACCTTACCGTTGCCTGAAAACATCGAATTGCCGTCAGGTGCGAGGACTTCCCGTTTGAATGTGTATGGTGTGATGCCACCCGATTTGAATCGTGACGAATTGGCATTCGCCGAAGTATTGGACGGCGATTTGTCCGGGACGGTGGAATGGTGGCATCGTAATGAGCCGCGTAAGCCGTGGTCAATCGGCTTGATACTACCAAGTGGCGCGCAATACTTCCCTGATTTTGTAGTGAAGGTTCAAGGTCGCGCATTGGGTAATGGTCTGTTGCTGGTAGAGACGAAGGGCGACCACTTGCTGAACAGTGGTGACACTTTGGACAAAGTGCTGGCAAGTCACCAACTTTATAAACGCCCAGTGATGCTGATGCGCGAGGACAGCGGGCGGTTTATGACAATACGACAAGATGCGAATGGCAAGAATGCACCGGATCAGATTTTTAGGTTGGATTTGATGGTGGGGTACTAGTCCTGTCAAATGAGATACAAATGAAATACAGCGATGATTCGGAAGAACACAGGAAAGCTAATATAGGCTACGCCAACGAACGGTGGAGGCAGCTTTATGGTCTTCAAAATGATTGGGGAACAGAGGGTATTAAATATCTGTTTCTTGTGAATTCAGGTGCGGCTGTTGCGATGTTAGCTTTTCTTGGCTCTGTTGTTGAAGCAAGGAAATGGTGGTGGACTATATCTATGCTCGTATTTTTTGCTGTCGGTATTGTGTTGATTGGATTTTTACATGCGCTGAGACATTACCACGTGCTACGGATGTTTAAGAATTGGCGCGAGTCAGTCAATGAATACTATACAGACCAGAAGGGATGGAACACGATAGTTAATGCTGATGTTGAAAGAGCAACCAAATTTGATTGGACTCTTGTTTTGGCCTATGTGTCATTTGCTTGCTTTATTACTGGCATTACTATTGGTATGTTCAACTTTTTAACTTTAACTAGCGGAGAACATTATGGCAGAAAAGAAACCGACGCAACCACCAGCACAACCAAAGCCAGTACCCCAGGTGCCACGAGTCCCATTGAGCAAGGTGGACAGATCAAGGACAGGGAGCGTAACGCCGAACAGTCCACCACCAGCACCACCTCCCAAAAAGAAATAAAGTAACGCAATTGGCTAATGGTAACCCGTTACGACACTGAGCAGCTTACCGAGAACCAATTTGAAAAGGGTTCGCGTGGGCGTGTTCTAAAAAACATCCTTGGCATTTGCAGCAAACGCGTAATGGATGAAATGGAAGCAACCAAGTTAGTCGAAGCAACCGATTGGTTGATTCGGCACGTTGCCATTGACCAGCGTTTTACCGCCGTTGATATTTGCCAATGGCACAAGCAATGGCTGGGTGAGGTGTACCCGTGGGCAGGTGAATATCGCCAAGTAAATATCAGCAAGAGTGGCTTTGTGTTTGCAATGTCTGCACAAGTGCCGCGCCTGATGCAAGAATTTGAACGTGATGTGTTAGCGCGTTACACGCCATGCACATTTGATAACTTGGAGAATGTGCTGGAGGCATTGGCAATCACGCACTGTGAACTTGTGTTAATCCATCCATTCCGCGATGGCAATGGTCGTGTATCGCGTTTACTGTCCCAGCTAATGGCGTTGCAAGCGGGATTGCCGTTGTTGAATTTTTCGGTGATTAAAGGCAAGCAGCGTGAGGTTTACTTTGCCGCAGTGCGCTCAGGTATTGAGCGTGACTATGCGCCGATGATTGAAGTTTTTAGGAAAGTGGTAAAGACCAGTAGTTAGCGGGCTTTAGCAGGCTGCTTATCGCTGATGGGTGTTAATGCACGTTCAGCCGCCTTTTTAACACCTTCAATTGCAATTGAGGAAAGCACACTGGCACGCAAGGCACGCTGATATTCCTGAGCGTTGCGCAAGTGAGGGTTTTGTTGCAGTAATGATTTCGTAGCCATAGCCGCACTATAAGGGACACGAAGCAATTATTCAACCGCCCAAATTATTAACCTTAGTAGGGTGAGACATTTGGTGCTAATTTTTAATAGCGTGATATTGATTTTAGATGGGTAATTATTGGCAACTAAATCAAGCTTTGTAAGCATAAAAAATGCTGACAGAATGCTGACATAACCATGTCAATTACCGACAATTTTATGTCAGCATTCAAAAATCAACCAACAAAAAAGCCGATATAATTCATCGGCTTAATTGTTTTTCAATGGTGGAGACGGCGGGAATTGAACCCGCGTCCGCAAGCACTCTACAGACAGTTCTACATACTTAGCCTGGCTGTTTAATTTAGTTCCGTACACGCCAACCGGCGGGCTGGTAAAGAACGAGTCACCTTATTTTTAGCTTCAAGCAAAGTGACCCTGCCTGACACGATTTCATGTTTTTACCTCACTCATCTCCATCTTGCGATTTCGAGCCACTCCATGAACAGCGTGGTGTGAGGTCTAGCTGACTAAGCAGCTAAAGCGTAGTTTTCGTCGTTTGCGACTAGTTTTTTCCAGCTGATTTACGAGGTTGCGGGTCCTCGGTATGCCCTACACTGCTTTGTAACCCACGTCGAAGCCAAGTCGTCCCCTGTGGTGAATCTACTACGGTGCGAATTGTATCACGCGCAATCAGAGGTTAAGGTAAGTTAGAAGTTCCATCGGGTTATCTACGCTGCCGTGTGCTTGCCAATTTTGCACAGATACATCGTCGCTCACGTAGCCATAGTTGGCGATAATGCCGCGCATGTTGGCGGCATTGGCAGCTTCCATATCACGCTTGTCATCTCCCAAATACAGGCATTGCACAGGTGCGATTTTAATCAGCTTGCAGGCGGCCAGCATCGGCTCTGGATGCGGTTTGGCGTGGGAACACGTATCGCCACTGATCAGGCACACGGCGCGATGTGCATAGCCCAATGCTTCCATCAACGGCACGGTAAAACGGTGCGGCTTGTTGGTGATAATTCCCCATGCGATGTTGCGCTGCTCTAGCTCGGTGATGAGTTCTGGCATGCCAGAAAATAGCTTGGTGTTGACGCAAATGTGGTTCGCATAGTGGTCGAGAAAAATGTCGCGCAAGGCTTGAAAGTCAGGCGAATTAGGCGTGACATTCATACCCACTTTAAGCAACCCTATCGAGCCATGCGAGGCTTGTGGGCGGAGTGCAGTAAGTGGCAGCGGTGGCAGATTTTTTGTGGCACGAACGTGATTGAGCGCGGCAGCCAAGTCGGGTGCGGTGTCGGCGAATGTGCCGTCAAGGTCGAACAGGATTGCCTTAACAACAGCGTTGCTTACTTGTCCAGATTCGCTAGTTAGAGTATTCAAAAAACACCTCAGGTTCAAAATCTAAATGCATGTAAATTGTCAGTGTATCATTCGTGTGCGCTGTCCAAACCAACTCCATCAAGACAGCAGCAAATGCCGCGCAATTATTTCCCAATCTACTGTAACTTCTACTTCGATGCGCATCACCCATCTTCGTCAACAACTACGTGAACTCAATGCCAAGCCTTGCCACGAAGATAGGTTGCTGCGCGGCTGGTCACAGGTTAGCTCCTACGACAGGATGCACAGCCCCGCTGAAGAATTTTTTCCCTTGTCGATGCGGAATGCCTTGCCCGCTATCGAAGCCAAGCTGCATGGCTTAGCGCGGTTACAGGGTGACTACCCAGCTGAAGAAGGGGTGGCACGGCTACTGGTGGAGCTGCATGACGGCCAGATGGTGGAGAGTGTGCTGCTACCGCGTGGTGGGTTGTGTGTTTCGACGCAGGTAGGGTGTGCGGTGGGCTGTGTTTTCTGCATGAGTGGCCGCGTCGGTTTGCAACGCCAGCTCGGTAGTGCTGAGATCGTCGCGCAAGTGGTACTCGCGCGTAAACGTCGGGCGGTGAGCAAGGTGGTATTTATGGGTATGGGTGAGCCGGCACATAATCTCGACAACGTGCTTGAAGCGATTGATTTGCTGGGCACTCAGGGCAACATCGGGCATAAGAATTTAGTGCTTTCTACGGTGGGGGATTTGCGCGTGTTTGAGCGGCTATCGTTCGAAAAAGTAAAGCCAGCACTCGCACTTTCATTGCATAGCACTGATGCGACACTGCGCGCTATGCTGCTGCCTCGCGCACCTGAAATCGTTATTGAAGAGTTGGTAGATCGCGGCGAAAACTATGCACGCGCCACTGGCTATCCAATTCAATATCAATGGACGTTGCTCGAAAGAGTAAACGACAGCGATGACGAGGTGGAAGGCATAGTCCGTTTACTTGCCGGAAAATACGCGGTGATGAATTTCATACCTTTCAATGCAGTGGATGGACTAGCCTATCGTCGTCCTTCAATTGAACGTATCGCATGCATGGTGAACGCGCTCAAACAACATGGCATCCTAGCCAAAGTGCGCGACTCGGCAGGGCAGGAAATTGAAGGGGCGTGCGGGCAGTTAAGGGCTAGGGCGGTTAAAGAGAAGCGTATATCTTTCAATACCTCTACACGCATTCCTTCCCCCTCGTAGGGGGAAGGTTAGGATGGGGGTAGGTTGATGACAATCAGAAGAGTGAATTTATTAATCACCGACAGAGCTAGGACATTACGTAGCAACATGACCGACGTTGAACGACTGCTCTGGCAGTCGTTGCGAGGCAAACAGATCAACGGGTACCGGTTTCGTCGCCAGCATCCTATCGGGAAATATATTGCCGATTTTGCCTGTGTTGAACAACGGTTAGTGGTTGAGTTAGATGGTAGTCAACATCAAAATCAGTTGGCGTACGACGAACAGAGAAGTCTGTATTTGCAGGAGCAAGGTTGGCGAGTGTTGCGCTTTTGGAATAACGATATGTTGGAAAATTTTGAGGGCGTACTGTTTGTTATTGCAGAACATTTGGAGGTTGCACCCCCACCCTAACCC
>JBEBKA010000083.1:0-9185 GCA_040079595.1 Gallionella sp. | reverse complement strand
ACGTAATTCATTTTCAATGATTTTTTTACGTGCCATGCTTAAATCATCGAATTCAGGTGCGTTGCGCAATGCTTTGAATTTATCAAACAGTGCGAGGTTTTGCCCCAGCTCGGCGTAATAAGCGGTAATTTTTGGCAACGTTGCGTTATACACTTCGCGCAATTCAGGCGAATTAACCACTGCATTCAAATGCCCGACTGGCCCCCACGCACGCGATACGCGCTCGTTCGCATTCTCCATCGGCGCAACAAAATTCTGCCAGGTGGGCGGCGCGGTATCCGCCAATAATTTTTCAACCAACGCGTGATTTTTTACGAGCAACTCTTCAATCGCAGGGGCAACGTGTTCGGGTTTGATGTCGGCAAAGCGCGGCAGACCAGAGAAATCAAGAAGGGGATTCATTTGAAAACCTTATTTTTACCACAGAGAACACAGAGTTCACAGAGAGAGGCGAGGTTTGCTTTCTCTGTGAACTCTGTGTTCTCTGTGGCTATGTTAGAAAATTTTTGTTAAAAACGACTTGTCCATCAAGCAGCGTATAACGCACTCGACCTTGCATTTCGTAGCCATTGAATGGGGTGTTTTTGCCTTGGCTTCTTAATGCAGCAGGCTCGACTTTCCATGTTACGTTTGGATCAAACACACACAGGTCAGCGTGCGCGCCAACCGACAGATGCCCCATTTTTTGCCCAAGCAATTGGGCAGGACTGATGGTAACGCGAGCGAGTGCATCGACTAGGGGCACACGTTCTTGCTCCGCCCATTTCAACACTAACGGCAGCAACAATTCCAAGCCGGTCGCACCCGCTTCGGCTTCGGCAAAGGGGAATAATTTTGCGTCCTCATCAACTGGTGTGTGGTCGGAACAGATCGCGTCTATCGTGCCATCGCGCAACCCTGCACGCAATGCGGCGCGGTCACGCATACTGCGTAGCGGCGGAACCAGATGACAATTCGCATCGAAAAAACCGATGTCCATTTCAGATAAATGCACGTGATTCATAGCCACATCGCAGGTCACCGCAAGGCCTTGTTGTTTGGCGAAGCGAATCATATCCACTCCTGCCGCACTGGAAACACGGCAAATGTGCAGCTTCACTCCAGCGTCCTTTGCCAATGCAAGCATAGTTGCCAGTGCAATCGTTTCGGCACTGACGGGTATCGTCGCCAAACCGCAGCGTGTTGCCACTTCACCATCATGCGCCACACCATCCTTGGCAAGGAAACTATCTTGCGGACGTAGCCAAACCGAATAGCCCATTGTCGCCGCATATTGCATCGCGCGCAGCAGCACACGGGTGTCTGTTAGCGGGGCATCAGCTTGGCTAAAGGCTTTGCAGCCTGCCTCGCTGAGTTCAATCATCTCCGTCAGCTCTGCGCCTTTCAGGCCATACGTCAGCGCACCTACTGGGAACACCCGTGCTTTATTCAACGAACGTGCGCGGTGTTTGAGCATCTCCACCAGCCCTGGCTCGTCCAACGGCGGGTCGGTGTCAGGCGGACAGGCAAGGCTGGTCACTCCACCCGCCACCGCAGCCGACATCTCGGACTCCAGCGTGGCCTTGTACTCAAAACCGGGTTCGCGCAAACGTGCTGCCACATCAACCAACCCCGGCATAACAATCAAACCGCTGGCATCAACCACTTGCTCGGCAACAAATCCTTGCGGTGCTTGCCCGATAGCAGCGATGCGCCGCGCGACGATGAACACATCTTGCTGCGCATCGATGTTGCTTTTGGGATCGATCAACCGACCGTTCTTGATATGGATGTTCATGCTTTCGCTCCCGCCAAAGTACTCATCACTGCCATGCGTACCGCGATGCCAAACGTGACTTGTGCCAAAATCACCGATTGTGAGCCATCCGCCACATGCGAGTCGATTTCCACCCCGCGATTCATTGGCCCAGGATGCATCACAATCGCATCGGGTTTGGCATACGCCAGTTTCTCTTCAGTCAGTCCGTAGTTCTTGAAATACTCCTGCGCCGAAGGCAGTGCCGCGCCTTGCATACGCTCGTTTTGCAAGCGCAGCATCAGTACCACATCCACGTCCTTCAGCCCTTGCTCCATGTCGTGATACACCTGCACACCTAGATTTTCAACCATCGTCGGCAACAATGTTTTCGGCGCAATCACGCGAACTTCTGGCACACCCAATGTGGTTAGTGCATGGATTTGTGAACGCGCCACACGTGAGTGCAACACATCACCAACAATCGCCACGCGCAGATTATGAAATTCTTTTTTGTAGTGGCGAATGGTGAACATATCCAGCAACGCTTGAGTGGGATGTGCATGGCGACCATCGCCGGCGTTGATAACGTGAATTTCTGGCGCAACATGCTGCGCAATAAAATGCGCCGCACCACTTTGCGAATGGCGCACCACAAACATATCGGCATGCATGGCACACAGGTTATCCACAGTATCGAGCAAGGTTTCGCCTTTGCTGGTGGACGATGAACCGATGTTGAGATTGACCACATCGGCCGACAATCGCTTGGCGGCGATTTCAAATGTAGTCCGGGTGCGGGTGCTATTTTCAAAGAACACATTAAATACCGATTTGCCTTGTAGCAACGGCACCTTCTTGATGTCTTTGCCTTCAGCCACACCTAAAAAAGACGCGGCACGGTCCAAAATATCGCGCACGATAGGTGCGGGCAAACCCTCGGTAGTAAGCAGATGTTGGAGTTCGCCATTTTTATTTAACTGGGGATTATTCATGCGTAGATTCCTGCGCTGGGTTCATCAAAATACGCTTGTAATATTTGCTGTGCGGCATATTGGTCAATCACAGATTTTTGCTTACGACCATGAACGCCTTGCTCATTTAGCGCGCTGCTGGCAGCGGCGGAAGTATAACGCTCATCGACCAAAATCGTCGGCAAATTAAACCGCCCCTTGAGGCGGTTGGCGAAGCGGCGGCACAGCGCAGTCATTTCGTGCGGCGTGCCGTCATCGTTGCAGGGCAAACCGACAATCAGGGCACTGGGTTGCCATTCAACAATCAGCCCGGCAATTTTTTCAAAACGAATCTCGTTTTTTTCTGCGTCAATGGTAGTGAGGGGTTGAGCCGATCCTAACAAGCTATTACCTTTTGCGATGCCGATGCGGCGAGTACCAAAATCAAATGCGAGGAGTGTGCCTGGCAGCACGCTCATAGAACACGATTCCGATTGGCCGGATTAAGCATGTCCTGCTTCCTCCGAGAGCGACGCATAGTCCACACCGAGCAACGCCATGGCTGCAACTAAACGTTCTTCTGGTGGCAGATCAAACAAAATGTGCTCGGAAGCTGGCACAGTAAGCCACATGTTTTCTGTGACTTCATGTTCTAGCTGACCTTGATCCCAACCCGCATAACCCAAGGTGACGATGATATTGCGGGGCCCCTGCCCTGCCCCCATCGCTTCAAGAATATCCTTGGAAGTGGTGAGAGAAAGTTTGTCGTTAATACGCAGCGTTGATTCCCAATTCTTCTGCGTGTCATGCAACACAAAGCCTCGTTCGGTTTGCACCGGCCCGCCAAAATACACGGGGGATGCACCCAGCTTGGGTTGTTGGTGCAGGGATATCTTCACTTGATCGAACATCTCCCCCATCGTCAAACTGGTCGGGCGATTCACCACAATGCCCAGCGCGCCGTTTTCGTTGTGTTCGCAGATGTAAGTAAGCGTACCCGCGAACACCCCCTCCTGCATGGCGGGCATGGCAATTAAAAAATGATGGGTCAGGTCGAAGTCGGACATGCGCGCATTGTAGCTGTCCTCGCTTAGGGATACAATTTGTATGGTGAGCAAATGTAGCAAAAACCACAGGGAGAAAATAATGAGAACTTACAAGCTATCTAGCCTGTTAAGCACGTTACTTATAGGTGGCGTGTTAACCAGCACCTCATCGGCATTTGCCGAAACGGATGCCGAGCGCATCAAAAATTTAGAAGACAAACTGGATGCAGTACGGACTGAGTTGTCGCAAATGACTTCAGGCATGGCGCACCACTCCAATAGCGGTGCGGGACTGCCGCTGCACGGCTTTGCCGATATTGGCTTTGCTACCAACAACGGAAGCCTGACTGATAATCAGAAAGGATTTTTTGTCGGCTCATTATCCTTTTACTTATCCCCCAATTTTGGTGATCGCGTGAAAGCATTGATTGAGCCCAACTTTGAAATAACACCTGCTGGTGAAGTCGCCGTGGATTTAGAACGCGTGCAAATTGGCTACACCGTCAACGATGCCTTGACCGCTTGGGGAGGACGTATCCACACGCCTTATGGATATTGGAATACAGGATTCCATCATGGCGGACAAATGCAAACTTCAGTGTTGCGACCACGCTTTCTTGACTTTGAAGACAAGGGCGGCATTCTGCCAGCCCATATCGTCGGTCTCTGGGGTGCGGGCAAAGTTAAAGCTGGCACGGGCAAAGTCACTTACGATGTTTATGCAGGTAATGGCCCCCAGATAGCAGATGATCCTAGTTTACCCAATTCAGCTACGAATCTTGGCACATTAACGATTAACCAGGCTGGCGACAATAATCATCAGGCGATGATGGGGTTCAACGCGGGTTATGAGTTTTTCGGCAATCTGGATGGCTTGAAATTGGCTGCGCATGGACTGAAGGGTGATGTGGATTCAGATGTATCAGCGGGCAGCAACACCGAGCTCAATATGTTCGGTGGCTCGGCGGTTTACTTGGCCAACGATTGGGAAGCTTTAAGCGAGTATTATCATTTCAACGATAACGACAAAAGTGGAAATACGGGTTCGCACAAAAGCTGGGCGGCTTATGCGCAAATTGGTAAAAGCTTCAATGATTGGACACCGTACGCTCGGCTAGAAAAAGCGGTGCTGGATCAGAGTGACAACTATTTTGCCTCGCAGGCAAGCGGTCAATCTTATGCCAGACAAGCATTAGGGCTACGTTACAACCTAAACCAGAATGCGGCACTGAAAATTGAATTACTCAATTCTGATTTCGCGGCGGAAGCAAACAGAACCGCCTCAAGTTATCACTCGCTTTATGCTCAATACGCGGTTGGTTTCTAATTTACAAGGAGTCAACATAATGAAAACAATAACGCCTAAGCTCATTTCAATTGCCGCGTTGATTTTGTTCGTGCAAACTGCCCAAGCGAGCGACGTAGTGGTCATCGCCAACGCTGGCGTGAGTCTGTCTGCCAGCGAGGTGCGTGATGTATTCCTGGGAGATAAACAATTTTCGGGCAACACCAAGCTCATCCCCGTGGACAACTCCGCCGCACAAGAAAATTTCCTATCCAATGTGCTGCAAATATCGAGCACCAAATACACCAGCACCTGGACGAAAAAAGCGTTCCGCGATGGCTTAACTGCGCCTGCCATGAAGTCAAGCGATGCCGAAGTAATTGAGTTTGTGAAGCGCACCAAAGGCGCGGTGGGCTATGTGGGCAGCAGCCCTAGCGGCGTGAATATCATTAAGTAATTTTTCAGCACAACGAGTAAATTAACCACTTGCCGCCACAAACTTCACCGCACGCCGCGCAATTTCTTTCAGTGGCAACACTTCGTTTACCCCGCCCAATGCAATCGCTTCTTTGGGCATCCCAAAAACCATGCAGCTTGCTTCGTCTTGCGCCATGGTGTGTGCGCCTGCCTGTTTCATTTCCAACATGCCCTGCGCGCCATCTTTGCCCATGCCCGTGAGGATGATGCCCAGCGCGTTAGCACCCGCTACATTCGCCGCAGAACGGAACAACACGTCCACCGAAGGTCGGTGGCGATTGACCAACTCTCCCTGATTGAGCGAGATAGCATAACGTGCGCCGTTGCGTATGAGCAGCATGTGCATATTGCCCGGTGCAATGTAGGCATGACCAGGCAAGACGCGCTCATTATCTTCTGCTTCTTTGACGGTGATGTTGCACAGTCCATTCAAGCGTTGCGCAAACGATTTGGTAAAGTTTTCCGGCATGTGCTGCGCAATCAGCACACCTGGCGAATCAGCAGGCAAGTTAACCAAGATCTCTTTTAGTGCCTCTGTTCCACCTGTTGATGCGCCCATCACCAGCAGTTTTTCGGTGGAAGAAAATCGCCATGGCACACTGGGCAACACCGCGTCTGCCGATAGCTTTGCTTCAACTGGGCTTGCCAATGATTGTTTAAGATTGGCTTGTGCTGCCGCTCGAATTTTATCGGTAATGACAATGGCATATTCTTCCATGCCACGTGCAATATCGAGCTTGGGTTTGGCCACAAAATCAATCGCGCCCAACTCCAGTGCCCGAAACGCCACTTCCGAACCCGCGTGGGTAAGTGAAGAAACCATCACCACGGGGGTAGGGCGCAAGCGCATCAACCGCTCCAGAAAGTCCAGCCCATCCATCTTGGGCATTTCCACATCCAAGGTCAGCACATCGGGGTTGAGTGCTTTAATCATCGCACGCGCGCTCAGTGGATCGGCTGCTGCGCCAACACACTGCATATCCGCTTCACGATTGATCATATCCTTCAACACACTGCGTATCAGCGCGGAATCATCGATCACCAAAACATTTATTTTGCGGGGCATGATTCAGTTAACACTCCGTCATTCCCGCACAGCGGGACGGTCTTGGTTTTGTCCACTTCGCGGGATTTTTGTTTTGACTGGATTCCCGCCTGCGCGGGATAACCAGCGACTTGCCCGCTTGCGGGTTTAGTCGAATGGCTAGAAGCTTTATCAATGACGGTCTTTTTATCAGTTACTTTCAACTTAATCAAACAACTCAACATCGCCCGCCAATTTGGAATAATCCAAGCGTGTTTTGTACTCGGCTTCGCGGTCAATAATGGTGTTGTTATGTACATTTTTCAGCTTCTTTACGCGCACCAAACCCGTGTGGGGAAAGTAATAAACTTTGCGTGGAAACACGTCCAGCAAATCTTGCGCGGCGACGTTAATGTTTTCCGTGTGCAGAAAATCCAGCACAAACTCGGCGTTCCGTTCACCCACATTCCCTACCGTAAAGCCCTTCAAGACCGCGCCTCCGCCAAACACTTTTGCTTCAAAGTTGCTGCGTTTCGCGCCTATTTTAAGCAGCTGGTTGATTAACACCTCCATCGCGTAAGTGCCGTATCGAGCCGATTCTCCCAGTGGGTTGCCGCGATCTTGACCGCTATCGGGCAGCATAAAATGGTTCATGCCGCCAATGCCACTCACCTTGTCGCGGATACACGCGCAAACGCACGAACCCAATACCGTCACCAGCACCATATCGCGAGGGGTTGCGTAATACTCGCCCGGCAAAATTTTGGCGGCTTGTACATTGTGCTCCCGATCAAAATACAAATGTGGTGCGAGAACTTCTTCGTATCCCTTGCCTGACATATCGCTACATTCCCTTCCGATGGTTATTCCGCCGCATTATGTGCGCCCTTCGCCAACTCGTAAACTGTCTTGCCGCGCAAGTTAAACAAGTGTGCTGCCTGGTGAAAATTTTCCGAGTGTCCCGCAAACATCAAGCCATCCGAGCGCAGCAGCGGTGCAAATCGCTGCAACACTTTAAGCTGGGTTTCTTTGTCGAAGTAGATCATCACGTTGCGACAAAAAATTACGTCCAACGGAGGGCGCATTGGCCAGTTATCGCTCAATAAATTGATCTGACGAAAACTCACCATGGCACGCAATTCCGGTCGCACCTTGACCATGCCTTCTTGCGTACCCGTTCCCTTCAAAAAAAATCGTTTCACCACATCGGCATCTAGGTGTTCCACCCGCTCCATGGAATAAACCCCCGCCTCGGCTTGCGCCAACACATTGGTATCGACATCACTCGCCAAAATCGTCACGGGGGGCGTGAACGTGCCGAACGTATCGACCATAGTCATGGCGATGGAATAAGGCTCTTCGCCCGTTGAAGCCGCCGCGCACCATATCGAAAAAGGTTGTCGCCACGGTTCTTTCAGTGCGTGTTCCGCCAGCGTGGAAAAATGATGCGCCTCACGAAAAAACGCGGTGAGATTGGTGGTCAGTGCGTTAACAAATGCCTCCCATTCCACGGGATGATCATTTAGCAACAGCAGGTATTCACGAAAATTATCCACCTTGGTTGCACGCAAACGCTTCGCCAAACGACTGTAAACCATATCGCGCTTCGAGGATTTAAGTGAGATTCCCGCATGATCGTAAATCAATCGGCATACCTGCTGAAAATCCGCCTCGGTGAACAGATAGCCGCGTTGATACTTTCCTGTTGGACTTAGCTCTAGGCTCATTTTTCTGCTATCAAAACTCTTTCCACTCATCATCGCTCTGCGTCACTGCCAGCGGGCGGGTGCGTCGGGCAGCCAAGACGGTGGTGCTGTTGGATACGCGAGCGGTGACTGAATGCGAGGCTTGGCGCGAGGCGGGCTGTGCCGCTGCGCCAGGTTGGCTGGCGTGCTCAGCCAACCTGAAGGTGTTGACGGCGCGGGCGAGATTCAAGGCTTGCTCGCGCATTGATTCCGCAGCCGCAGCGGCTTCTTCCACGAGGGCGGCATTTTGTTGGGTAACTTCGTCGAGCTGGGTAATGGCTTGGTTGACCTGTTCGATGCCGCTGCTTTGTTCTTTGGAGGCAGAGCTGATTTCGTACATGATGTCGGTGACACGTTTCACCGCCTTGACGATTTCATCCATGGTCACGCCCGCCTGATCCACCTGTTTAGAACCCGCATCAACTTTTTCTACGGAATCACCAATCAGGGTTTTGATTTCTTTTGCCGCTGCCGCCGAGCGTTGTGCGAGGTTGCGCACTTCGGTGGCGACCACGGCAAAGCCCCGTCCTTGTTCGCCCGCACGGGCGGCCTCCACCGCCGCATTCAAGGCGAGGATGTTGGTCTGGAAGGCGATGCCTTCGATGACGCTGATGATGTCGACGATCTTTTTCGAACTGGTGCTGATGGAGGCCATGGTCTGGACGACTTCACTCACGACCGCGCCGCCTTTGACGGCGATGCTGGAGGCATTGGTTGCCAGTTGGTTGGCGTGCTTGGCGTTCTCTGCATTCTGCTTCACCGTGGCGGTGAGTTGTTCCATGCTGCTGGCGGTTTCTTCCAGGGTGGAGGCTTGCTCTTCGGTGCGCGAGGAGAGGTCGCCCACACCCGCCGCTATTTCTTGCGCGGCGGTGTTGATGCTCTCTGTCCCCGTGCGCACTTCATTTACGATGCTGGCAAGA
>JBEBKA010000082.1:0-9257 GCA_040079595.1 Gallionella sp. | reverse complement strand
GATCAACCCAATTGCGATGGAAGAAGGTTTGCGCTTCGCGATTCGTGAGGGTGGTCGTACCGTCGGTGCGGGTGTGGTTGCAAAGATTTTAGAGTAGTAGTATGGGATTGGGGTTGAGGATTTCGGGCGGTTGCTCTCAATCCTTATTCCTCGTTCCTGATTTTTAGGCCAGTAGCTCAATTGGTAGAGTATCGGTCTCCAAAACCGAGGGTTGGGGGTTCGAGACCCTCCTGGCCTGCCAAGTAGGTAAAGTTGTAAACGGGATCATTAGTTCATGCAAGATAAAATTAAGTTGGTGGTGGCTTTTGCATTGGTGGTGGCCGGCATTGCAGGCTATTACTATTTGCACGACAGCGCGGCAGTGGTTAGATTGGGTGTAATTTTGTTGGGTATTGCCACGGCTGTGGGCGTGGCGTACACCAGTCAATATGGAAAAACCTTTTTTGGCTTTGCTCAGGACTCTGTAGCAGAAGCCAAGCGGGTTACGTGGCCAACACGCAAAGAGACGATGCAAACCACGGGTGTGGTGATTTTGTTTGCAGTCACCATGGCTTTATTTTTGTGGGCGGTGGATGCGAGTTTGATGGTTTTGGTGAATAAGCTGATGGGGCGGGGCGAGTGATGAGCATGAATTGGTATGTGGTTCACACCTACTCGCAGTTTGAGAAAAGCGTGCAGCGCGCGTTGCTTGAGCGCATTCAGCGCGAGGGAATGCAAGATAAATTTGGACAAATTTTAGTGCCTGTTGAGGAGGTCGTTGAGCTCAAAACCACTGAAAAACGTGGTCAACAAAAGGTGTTGAGCGAGCGCAAATTTTTTCCAGGCTACGTGTTGGTCGAAATGGAAATGACTGATCAGAGTTGGCACTTGGTAAAAAGCACGCCTAAGGTCACGGGGTTTTTGGGTGGCTCTGCCATGAAGCCTTCACCAATTAGCGCAAAAGAAGTGCAAACCATCATGGATCAAATGCAGGCGGGCGTTGAGAAGCCTAAGCCTAAAGTGCTGTTTGAAGTGGGTGAATTGGTTCGCGTAAAGGAAGGTCCGTTCACTGACTTTAATGGTTCGGTTGAGGATGTGAATTACGACAAAAATAAAATCCGCGTAGCAGTGACGATCTTTGGTCGTTCTACGCCCGTGGAGCTGGATTTCGGCCAAATAGAAAAGGTCTGAAAAGCGAAAAGCAATAGCCGTGAGGTTGTTGTTTTTCATGTTGGGGAGAGACTAAACGTTTCGTTTGTACCCGTTTGATAGGAGTGCATCATGGCAAAAAAAGTTATTGGCTACATCAAGCTGCAAGTGCCTGCTGGTAAGGCAAATCCAAGTCCACCAATCGGTCCTGCATTGGGTCAGCGTGGCTTGAATATTATGGAATTCTGTAAGGCGTTTAACGCGCAAACTCAAGGTGTCGAGCCTGGTCTGCCCATTCCAGTGGTGATCACTGCTTTTGCGGATAAGAGCTTCACCTTCATTATGAAGACCCCACCTGCAACCATTCTGATTAAGAAGGCGGCGGGAATTCAAAAAGGTAGCAAAACACCGCATACCGATAAAGTGGGCAAGCTGACTCGTGCGCAAGCCGAAGCGATTGCGACAACTAAAATGCCTGACCTGACTGCTGCGGATATGGACGCTGCTGTGCGCACCATCGCTGGAAGCGCGCGTAGTATGGGTATTACTGTGGAGGGTATCTAACATGTCTAAACGTTATAAAGCCATTGCGGCAAAAGTGGATCGCAATAAATTGTATGTGTTGAATGACGCGCTGAATCTGGTTAAAGAAACAGCGGTTGCAAAATTTGATGAGTCGATAGACGTGGCATTTAACTTGGGTATTGATGCCAAGAAATCCGACCAATTGGTGCGGGGTTCAGTTGTGTTGCCTAAGGGTACGGGTAAAGCCATGCGCGTGGCGGTTTTTGCGCAGGGTGCTAAGGCTGAAGAAGCTAAAGCTGCGGGAGCGGACATTGTTGGTTTCGAGGATTTGGCCGAATCAATTAAAGGCGGCAATTTAGATTTTGACGTGTTGATTGCCAGCCCGGATGCAATGCGTTTGGTGGGTCAATTGGGTCAAATTCTCGGTCCGCGTGGTTTGATGCCTAACCCTAAAGTGGGTACGGTTTCGGCTGATGTTGCGGGTGCGGTTAAGAATGCCAAGGCAGGTCAAGTTCAATACCGTACCGATAAGAACGGTATTGTGCAGTGTACGATTGGTCGTGCTTCATTCGCGCCAGAAGCATTGCGTGAAAACTTGCTGGCATTGGTTGACGCGCTGAACAAGGCTAAACCAGCCGCTTCCAAGGGTGTCTATCTGCGGAAGATTTCGATTTCCAGCACTATGGGTGCGGGCATCCGCATTGAGCAAGCGAGTCTGACTGCTTAACTGTTGCAAATAAATTTGCCGACAAAGATAACTTCTTTGTCGGCGCAAGTTTTGGAATGCTGGCGGGTTGCAGCGTCCGAGACCGTAGGTGCAGAAGGCGAAGTTGGCTGGATGCTTAATGGTCAAAGAAATTTGGCTGCCCACGTAGATGGTGTGTCCGCGAGCAGGAAAATATTCTCCTGATTCAAGGTCGCAGTGGTAAACGATGAGGTGTGCGTAAGCCCGCTTCGGATAATGGAGGTATAACTTGAGTCTCAATCTGCAAGAAAAACAAGCGGTAGTAGCGGAAGTCAGTGCGCAGGTTGCACAGTCGCAGACTATTGTTTTGGCAGAGTACCGTGGCATTGCTGTCGCTGACATCACTACTTTGCGTGCGAATGCGCGTAAATCTGGGGTGTATTTCCATGTGTTGAAAAACACCTTGGCGCGTCGTGCAGTGCAAGGTACGCCTTTCGAGCCATTGGCCGACAAGATGGTAGGCCCGCTCGTGTATAGCATGAGTGCGGATGCTGTTGCTGCGGCGAAAGTGGTATTCGATTTTGCCAAGACAAATGACAAGTTGGTGATTAAAGCAGGTGCAATGTGCGGTTCTGTGATGTCTGCGGAACAGGTTGCGGTGCTGGCTGCGACACCGAGCCGTGATGAGTTGATTGCGATGTTGATGGCAACCATGAATGCGACAACTGCAAAGTTCGTGCGTACTTTGGCTGCAATCCGCGACAGCAAAGAAACTGCTGCTGCTTAACTTTTTGATAGTGTAAATTTTAGGAGAACGAAATGGCTGTAACGAATGCAAGTTTGATGGACGCTATTGCTGGCATGACGGTGCTGGAATTGTCTGGTCTGATTAAGGAAATGGAAGAAAAGTTTGGCGTGTCTGCTGCGGCTGTTGCTGTTGCGGGCCCTGCTGCTGGTGGTGCTGCCGCTGCTGCGGAACAAACTGAATTCACCGTGATGTTGACGGGTGCTGGTGACAGCAAAGTAAACGTCATTAAAGTGGTTCGTGCCATTACGGGTTTGGGCTTGAAAGAAGCTAAGGACTTAGTTGATGGTGCACCTAAAGCGGTTAAAGAAGGTGTATCTAAAGCGGATGCTGATGCAGTGGCTAAGCAATTGATTGAAGCTGGCGCAACCGCTGAAATCAAGTAAGTCTGTGCAATGTAGAAAGGCTGACGGTTTTGCCGTCAGCCTTTTGCCGCTTGTAGAGGGCAGTGGACAAGGCGTCATAAAAATTTTTTGTCCCCTGTCTTTTAGTATTGGTGCAAACCTTAAATCGTGGAGAATATATGAGCTACTCTTTTACCGAAAAAAAACGTATCCGTAAAAGTTTTGCCAAGCGTGTTGGCGCGTTGCCCGTTCCTTTTTTGCTGTCCACTCAACTGGAGTCTTTTGCCGCGTTCTTGCAGGCTTATACACCAGTTGATCAGCGCAAGAATGACGGGCTGCAAGCCGCATTCAACGGCATTTTCCCGATTCACAGTCATTCCAAAAATGCGCGCCTGGATTTTGTCAGCTACCAGTTGGGTATGCCGCCGTTTGATGTGAGAGAGTGCCGTCAGCGTGGACTCACTTTTGCATCGCCTCTGCGTGCGCGGGTGCGTTTGACTATCATGGATAAAGAGGCCTCTAAGCCGACCGTTAAAGAGGTTAAAGAGCAGGAAGTTTATATGGGCGAAATCCCATTGATGACTACGACAGGCTCGTTTGTGATCAATGGCACTGAGCGCGTCATTGTTTCCCAGCTGCACCGTTCGCCGGGCGTGTTTTTTGAGCATGACCGTGGCAAAACGCATTCTTCAGGCAAGCTGTTGTTCTCGGCTCGCATTATTCCTTATCGCGGCTCATGGCTGGATTTTGAATTTGATGCCAAGGACTACGTGTACTTCCGTATCGACCGTCGCCGCAAAATGCCCGTGACGATTTTGTTGCGTTCATTGGGCTACAGCAACGAAGATATGCTCAAGATGTTCTTCGAGTTTGACGCGTTCCATTTGTCAGCAAAGGGCATTCAGTTTGAAGTTGTGCCGGAACGTTTGCGTGGTGATACTGCACGTTTCGATATTCTGAGCAAATCGGGCAAAGTGATTGTTGCAAAAGATAAGCGCATTACTGTGCGCCACATCCGTGAAATGGAAGAGGCGGGCATCAGCAAATTAGACGTGCCAAATGAATTTTTGATTGGTCGCGTGATTGCGGAAAATATCGTGGACAAAGAGAGCGGTGAAATTGTCGCCAATGCCAACGATGAAATTACCGAAGCGTTGCTGGAAGCATTGCAAGAAGCGGGCATCAAAAAAATCCCTACGCTGTATACCAATGATTTGGATCATGGCGCGTTCATTTCGCAAACCTTGCGTACCGATGAAAGCACCGACCAATGGACGGCTCGCGTGGCGATTTATCGCATGATGCGTCCTGGCGAGCCACCGACTGAAGATGCAGTTGAAAACTTGTTCAATGGCTTGTTCTTCAGCGATGAACGCTATGATTTATCGACGGTTGGGCGGATGAAATTTAACCGTCGCGTGGGGCGTGAAGACCTTGAGGGGTCAATGATTTTGTCCAATGAGGACATCGTTGAAGTGGTGAAAATTTTAGTTGAGTTGCGCAATGGTCGCGGCGAAATTGATGACATCGATCACTTGGGTAATCGTCGTGTGCGTGCGGTGGGTGAGTTGGCTGAGAATACGTTCCGTGCGGGCTTGGCCCGTGTGGAGCGCGCCGTTAAAGAACGTTTGGGTCAGGCGGAAACAGATAATTTGATGCCGCATGATTTGATTAACGCTAAGCCGATTTCCGCAGCGGTGAAAGAGTTTTTTGGCTCAAGCCAGCTCTCACAGTTTATGGATCAAACCAATCCCTTGTCGGAAATCACCCACAAGCGTCGTATTTCTGCACTAGGACCTGGCGGCTTGACGCGTGAACGTGCGGGCTTTGAGGTTCGTGACGTGCATCCGACTCACTATGGCCGCGTGTGTCCAATTGAAACACCGGAAGGCCCGAACATTGGCTTGATTAACTCGCTGGCGTTGTATGCGCGTACCAACGAATACGGTTTTATCGAAACGCCGTATCGCCGTGTAGCGAATAGCAAAGTGGCGGATGAAGTTGATTACTTGTCTGCGATTGAGGAGGGTAAATTTACCATTGCTCAAGCGAATGCTGAACTGGATAAAAAAGGTCACTTCACCAACGATATCGTGTCGGCGCGTTTGCGCAACGAATTCGTGTTGGCGACACCGGAAAATTTGGAGTACATGGACGTGTCGCCTTCTCAGGTGGTATCGGTAGCTGCTTCATTGATTCCTTTCTTGGAACATGACGATGCGAACCGTGCGCTGATGGGCGCAAACATGCAGCGGCAAGCTGTGCCTTGTGTGCGAGCCGAGAAACCGCTGGTGGGTACCGGTATCGAGCGTACCGTGGCGGTGGACTCAGGCACGACTGTTCAAGCATATCGTGGTGGTCGCATCGATTATGTGGATGCGGCACGTATCGTGGTGCGGGTGAATGACAATGAAACCACGGCGGGTGAAGTGGGTGTTGATATTTACAATCTGACCAAATACATTCGTTCCAACCAAAACACCAACATCAATCAGCGTCCATTGGTCAAAGTGGGTGATGTGATTGCACGCGGTGACGTGGTGGCGGACGGTGCATCAACCGATATGGGTGAATTGGCATTGGGTCAAAACATGCTGGTCGCGTTTATGCCGTGGAATGGTTACAACTACGAAGACTCCATTTTGATCTCCGAGCGAGTATCGGCACAAGACCGCTTCACTTCGATTCATATCGAAGAGCTAACGGTTGCGGCACGCGACACCAAGCTGGGTTCGGAGGAAATTACGCGCGATATTCCTAATTTGGCAGAAGCCCAATTGGCACGTCTGGATGAGTGCGGCATCGTGCATATCGGTGCTGAAGTGGTGGTGGGTGACGTGTTGGTGGGCAAAGTTACGCCTAAAGGCGAAACACAATTAACGCCTGAAGAAAAATTGTTACGTGCGATTTTTGGCGAGAAGGCTTCCGACGTTAAAGACACCAGTTTGCGTGTGCCGACGGGTAGTTCCGGTACGGTGATTGACGTGCAAGTATTTACGCGAGAAGGCTTGCAACGCGACAAACGTGCGCAACAAATTATTGATGATGAATTGAGCCGCTATAAAAAGGATCTGGTCGATCAAATGCGCATCGTTGAAGCAGACGTGTACGCACGTTTGGAAAAATTGTTGCATAACAAAATTGCCAATGGCGGTCCTAAAAAATTAGCTAAAGGTACGAAGTTGAACAAAGAGTATTTGCACGATCTTGAGCATCATCAATGGTTTGATATTCGTGTCGCCGATGATGACGTGGCGGCGCAAATGGAACAGGTTAAAGATAGTCTCGCGCAAAAGCGTTTGGAGTTTGACGCGGCATTTGAGTTGAAGAAAAAGAAATTGACCCAAGGCGACGAGTTGCAAGCAGGTGTGCAAAAAATGGTCAAGGTGTATGTGGCGGTTAAACGTCGCTTGCAGCCTGGTGATAAAATGGCGGGTCGTCACGGTAACAAGGGCGTAGTGTCGCGTATTGTGCCTGTAGAAGATATGCCGTACATGGCGGATGGTACGCCCGTTGACGTGGTGTTGAACCCACTGGGCGTTCCGTCGCGGATGAACATCGGACAGATTCTCGAAACGCATCTGGGTTGGGCGGCGAAAGGATTGGGTAAGAAGATCGACGACATGTTGCAAGCCAATGCTAAGGTCACCGAAGTGCGTAAATTTTTGAATAAAATTTACAACCACCACAACGGTCAGTCCGTAGACTTGGAAGCGTTCAACGACGATGAAATTATTGAATTGTGCCGTAACCTGACCAAGGGTGTGCCATTCGCAACCCCCGTATTTGACGGTGCGAGCGAAGAAGAAATCAAGTACATGCTGGAGTTGGCGGGTCTGCCGTTGTCGGGTCAAACCACGCTGCATGATGGTCGCACAGGCGAGGCGTTTGATCGCCAAGTGACGGTGGGGTACAAACACATACTGAAATTGCATCACTTGGTCGATGACAAGATGCACGCCCGTTCCACTGGACCATACAGCTTGGTTACGCAACAACCGTTGGGTGGTAAAGCGCAGTTTGGTGGACAACGTTTTGGTGAGATGGAAGTCTGGGCGCTGGAGGCTTATGGTGCGTCTTACACCTTGCAGGAAATGCTGACTGTTAAGTCGGATGACGTGACGGGTCGTACCAAAGTTTACGAAAGCATCGTCAAAGGCGAGCATAAGATTGATGCGGGTATGCCGGAATCATTCAACGTGGTCATTAAAGAAATTCGTTCTTTGGGTATCGACATGGATTTGGTCAGGCAGTAGTTGCTAGTTCAATGACTAACAATCGCACTTAACTACTTGGAGTCACATCAATGAAATCACTATTAGATTTATTTAAGCAGGTTACGCAAAAAGAAGAATTTGACTCGATCAAAATCGGATTGGCATCGCCTGAAAAAATCCGTTCATGGTCATATGGCGAAGTTAAAAAGCCAGAAACCATTAACTACCGTACCTTCAAGCCTGAGCGTGATGGTTTGTTCTGCGCCAAAATTTTTGGTCCGATTAAAGATTACGAATGCTTGTGTGGGAAATATAAACGCCTGAAACATCGCGGCGTGATCTGCGAAAAATGCGGCGTGGAAGTTACGTTATCTAAAGTACGTCGTGAGCGCATGGGGCATATCGAGCTCGCTTCGCCCGTTGCGCATATCTGGTTTTTGAAGTCATTGCCTTCACGTCTTGGCATGGTGCTGGACATGGCGTTAAGGGACATCGAACGGGTACTATATTTTGAAGCCTACGTAGTGACGGAGCCTGGCATGACTCCGCTCACACGCGGTCAGTTGTTGACGGAAGATGACTACCTCGCCAAGACGGAAGAGTATGGTGATGAGTTTAGCGCGACCATGGGTGCGGAAGGCATACGTGCGTTGCTGAGTAATCTGGACGTGGAAAACGAAATCGAAACCATACGCGCTGAATTGGCTGCGACGGGTTCTGAAACTAAAATCAAAAAATACGCTAAACGTCTAAAAGTATTGGAAGCTTTTAACACGTCGGGCATTAAGCCGAATTGGATGGTATTGACCGTGTTGCCAGTTTTGCCACCAGAGCTGCGTCCGCTGGTGCCGTTGGATGGCGGTCGTTTTGCGACTTCTGATCTGAATGATTTGTATCGTCGCGTGATCAACCGTAACAATCGTCTGCGCCGTTTGTTGGAACTCAAAGCACCAGACATTATTGTGCGTAACGAAAAGCGTATGTTGCAGGAATCAGTGGATTCTTTGCTCGACAACGGTCGTCGCGGCAAGGCTATGACGGGTGCAAACAAGCGTCAGTTAAAGTCTTTGGCTGACATGATTAAAGGTAAGAGTGGTCGATTCCGTCAGAATTTGCTGGGTAAGCGAGTCGATTATTCGGGTCGTTCCGTTATCGTGGTCGGACCACAACTGAAGTTGCATCAATGTGGCTTGCCGAAAAAAATGGCGTTGGAATTATTCAAGCCGTTTATTTTCAGCCGTCTTGAGGCGATGGGTTTGGCAACCACCATCAAAGCTAGCAAGAAGATGGTCGAAGCGGAAGAGCCAGTGGTATGGGATATTCTCGAAGAGGTGATTCGCGAACATCCTGTGATGTTGAACCGTGCGCCGACGCTGCATCGTTTGGGTATTCAAGCGTTTGAGCCGATTTTGATTGAAGGTAAGGCGATTCAGCTGCATCCGTTGGTTTGTTCGGCATTTAACGCCGACTTCGACGGTGACCAAATGGCGGTACACGTTCCCTTGTCATTGGAAGCGCAGATGGAATGCCGCACGTTAATGTTGGCTTCCAAT
>JBEBKA010000081.1:0-9528 GCA_040079595.1 Gallionella sp. | reverse complement strand
AAGCGAAGCAATCCAGTTCGTTGATGGGTTAAATTTCTGGATTGCTTCGCTTCGCTCGCAATGACGGAAGATGCGAATAAATTAGTGCTTCCTTGGTTATCCGCAATAAAAAATCCCCACCGATGTTCTGGTGGGGACAAGGGACTAATTACTGCTATGACTGATTAGTCATCGTGACCGCGACGCGATTTTCTACCTTCACCGCGTGGTGTGCGTGGTGTGCTTGTACCTGTAGTAGATGTGTGGTCATCATCACTGTCAGCATGTGATTTATGTGAATGTGATCCACGAGGAGGGGTTACCGTGCCGCCTGTATAACCACCGCTTGAACTACCAGTGTGGCAAACAGAACAAGGTGTGTTGGTTGAGTTCACGTTTTTATGTGCCGATACGCTGCCAGGAGCTGTGCCAACTGTGCATGAACCGCAGCCTTCCGTAGTACGGCGTACGGTCACTGTGCCTGTAGTAGGTGGCGTAGTTGTGCCGCCGCCAGCTGAGCTACCAGTGTGGCAAGCTACGCACGCTGTGCTGGTTGTATTCACATTCTTATGCGCGGATACGCCACTCGGTGCAGTGCCGATTGCACAAGAACCGCAACTTTCCGATGTGCGACGGATAGTAACCGTACCTGTTGTGGGAGGCGTAGTGGGTGGAGTGACCACTGGGGGTGGAGTCACAACAGGAGGGGTTGTAGTAGGCGGTGGAGTCACAACAACAGGAGGAGTCATTGGTGCAGGCATAGCATGGCAGCTATAGCAATTCACTGTCATTGTTGAGTTGTAACCATGCGGGTTTGCAGAAGCACCCGTACAGTTTGCACCGCATGTAGAAGGCGCATTCAGCGCGAATGCGTTACCTGCGAAAAATGTTGGCAGTGCCAATGCCGTTGCTAAAACAATTGCTTTAAGGGTTAATTTCATGTTGCCTCCTAAGAGTTAAGTTCAATTTAGACACCGGGGGTTGTGTCACTCAATCAAATTTGAGTAGGCGCACTTTAATGAGCAACAATTAGCGGACAATTAGCGATGCAAAATAAATTTCATACAGCTTGTTAATGACGAATCAGCACAAATAACTTAGCATCGTTTCATTAGTAAAACGTTAGCAGGTCGAAAGGACATCCATGAAAAATTATCTGTTTTCGCTCATGCTTTATTCGCTTTCATGCAATGCGCTGGCATTGGCTGAGGTTGAACCAGAGCTGATTTATTGGGACACGCCCGCAGGAAAAACACTGCATTCGCGCATTCCCGCTGATGCGGATTACTGGCAGTTGATTCCCAATTTTGCGGTGCAAAGCACGCAGAGTTATTGCTCGGTTGCCAGTGCCATCACCGTGTTAAATGCGATGCCGATCAGCAAGCCCGTTGACCCCACTTACGCGCCTTATGCTTACTTTACGCAGAGCAATTTTTTTACGCCCGAAGTCAGCAAAATCATCAGCGCGCAAACTGTGCTGGAAATGGGCATGACGCGTGAAGAAATGGTGCAGGTGCTAACGGCTGAGGGCGTTAAAGCAAGCACTGTCGGAGGGGACACCCTCACCGAAAAAACACTGCGCACCTTGTTGAAAAAATCTCTAGGCGATGATGGGCAATACGTGCTGGTGAATTATCTGCGTGCCAAGTTGAATCAGGTTGGAGGAGGGCATTGGTCGGTGCTGGCGGCTTACGATGCCAAGTCGGACAAAGTGTTAATACTCGACGTGGCGAAATACAAATATCCGCCGGTGTGGATCAGCATTAGTACGTTGCAGCAGGCGATTGATACGCTGGATACGACAAGCAATAAATCTCGCGGGTTGGTGCTGGTGAGTAAATAAATGGTTTGTCATTCCCGCGCAGGCGGGAATCCAGCAAAAAGATAATTCGCGCTTGCCCTCAGGTGATTTGGCTGAGGGTAGCGTACAAAACTAAGCTGCTGTCCCGCTGCGCGGGAGCTATTTAATCTACTGGATTCCCGCCTGCGCGGGAATGGCGGATCGGTAGGCGTTGCAGCTTACTTAAACGGACTCCGTTCATTCAACTCATCCACATACTGCGCGACTGCGCCTTCTTCACGTTTCAAAAATTCTTCCACCGCATGTGAAAATTCCGGTCGCGCTAACCAATGCGCAGATTGCGTAACCGTCGGCAAAAATCCCCGCGCCAATTTGTGTTCACCACCCGCGCCGCCTTCAAATGTTTGGATACCGTTCGCGATGCAAAACTCAATCGTCTGGTAATAGCACACCTCGAAATGTAGTCCCGAGTGGAATTCAAATGCGCCCCACGAGCGACCATACAACACATCACCGGTCATCAAATTCAGCGCGCTGGCGATGGGTTTTCCGTCACGTGATGCAATCACCAGCAGGGTGTGCTTGGGTAGCGTCGCGCCGATACGCAGAAAAAAATCATCGTTCAGTGCGGGCGGTGAGTTATGTATTTCGCGGCTGTTCGCATAGCAAGAAGCAAAGAATTTCCATTGTTCAGGCGTGGCGTGCTCGCCCGTGATGCACTTAATTTTTATGCCCGCTTCCTTTACCTTGCGCCGTTCCTGTTTGATACGTTTGCGCTTGTCGCGGCTTAGAGCAGCGAGGAAATCATCGAAATGTTGATAGCCACCATTGCTCCAATGGAACTGCACATCTTGGCGCAGCATCATGCCTTGAGCTTGCGCTACCTCAGTGTCAGCCTCGTTAAAAAACAATCCATGCAGCGATGACACGCCCAACTCTTTTGCCAATTGCAGCGCATGGTGCAATAGCAAAGCTCGCAACTCGGCAGTCTCCGCCAACAACCGCGCACCCGTCACAGGCGTAAACGGCACGAGGCACACCAGCTTGGGGTAGTAGTGCAGCCCGTGCCGATGATAAGCATCCGCCCAGGCAAAATCGAACACATGCTCACCATACGAATTCATCTTCACATACAGCGGCATCGCCCCAACTAATTTTTCATCCTGCCACAACGTGATGAACTGCGCCTGCCAGCCAAACTGTGCTGTGGCGCAACCGCTGACTTGCAGCGCAAATAAATAGGCGTGTGACAAAAAAGGATCGCCGCCCGACAACGCGTTCCACTCCGCTGCGGGAATCTGTGCGATGTCTTCAATGATTTTCAATGTGGGGGAGTTCATACAGGCATTGTAGCGATTGATTTACACTCAGTGAAATAGACAAATTTCAGCGTTTCGACCACACTCTAACCATTACATTACTTTTGATGAGGAGTATCGGCATGAGAAAATTACTGGGGGGGATGATGTTGTTAGCGGCAGCTTTTGCAGCGCATGCCGATGAAGATGGTGCTTACAGCAAAGGGCATCGGAATTTCTCTATCGGTGGCGGGAACGGTGAGGCGTTTAACAGCCGTTATTTCGTGGTGAGCGCGAGTGCCAGTTATTACGCAATGGATGGGTTGAGTGTGGGTGCTTCATTTGAAAACTGGTCGGGAGGTAATCACGGCATCACCAAAATCGCGCCTTCGGTACAGTATGTGTTTTATGAGATGCCTAGCGTACAGCCATACATTGGCGGGTTTTATCGCCATACCACGGTCAGCGGCCTGCCCAATATCGAATCATACGGTGCGCGTGTCGGGATCAATATGGCTTCGGGTAGCAATGCATACATTAGCGCGGGGCTAGTGTATGAAAGTTATGTGGGTTGTCAGCAGGCGATCTACTCATCGTGCCGTTCAACCTATCCCGATGTAAATTTTAATTTCGGATTCTGATGCGACAACGCTCATCGCATCAGAATTCTGCCGTGCTTATTTTTTATTGCCTACCGATGCGTTATTAACAAAGGTGATGCTGGGGAAAGTGCGGTTTAACGACTTGCTGGTAAAGTTGCTCATCGTTGAGCCTTCGTCAAAATCAATGATGTCGCCTTTCTTCACGGCGATTGTCGCGGCAGCAATCCAGCGTGTTTTACCGTTTTGCTTTACTTCCAAATAAGTGAACTGCGGAATATCAATGCTGCTGATGACCGTGGCTTCTTGTGTTTGCACAGACTCAGTGGGTTGCTCAATATCGGTCATGCCGGAAAGCGTTGCTGCTGGGCTGTCCATCGGGCCGGCGGAGTTGATGTCGGGATGTCCGGGTGGCATCGGTGTGCCGGGTTTGATCGGAGGTGCAGTTTGCGTCATGGTTGGCGCGGGTGCGGCAGGCTTCAAGGCAGGCTTGTCATCACAAGCAGCAAGGGTAAAAATCGCTAAGGTGGTGATGAGTGCAATGTTTTTCATGGTGGTTTCCTTATGTTTGAATTGTTGAGTAAGTGGGTGTTGCATCAACCTTTGCCGAGGTCATAGAACTTGTTTTTCGTCACTAAGTTCAATCGCTCACCAAATTCTTGCGCGAAGTTACGCATGGCTTTGGCAGCTTCTTTTTCTCCCGTGGCGCGTTCCAGCGTGTCCGCCATTGACAGTAAATTTTGGTGGTAGAACTGCTTCATTTCATCCACCATCATGTCTTTAGTCCAAAGGTCAATTCGCAAAGTATTTTTTTCTTGTGCGTCCCACAACGAAATCATCACGGCTTTGCTGGTGCTTTCTTTGGCGGCATCCGGCGCGCTCCATTCGATTTTCTCAGGGTTGTGGTTGTCATCTAAGGTGATAGTAAATTTTATTTCAGATTGTTTCATTTGCTCGGGCGTTAAGTTGCAAGGGGCGTGATTATCCTTAAATTTGGGGTGGAGCGGCAAATATAAGTACAAGGCGGTAATCGCCACTTCCGGCATTACAATGCGCAACAAAATTTTAGGGTAATGCAAAGTGAATGAAGCTTTACGACCGCGCACAGTTGCTGTGATAGGCGGCGGCCCCGCAGGGTTAATGGCTGCCGAGGTATTGAGCCAAGGAGGCGTGCGCGTGGATGTTTACGATGCGATGCCGACGGTGGGACGTAAATTTTTGATGGCGGGTATAGGCGGCATGAACATCACCCACGCGGAACCTACCGAAAAATTTATGTCACGTTATGGTTCGCGTCGCGCCCAACTCGAACCCTTGCTTGAGCAATTCGGCGCGAATGAATTACGTATGTGGGTGCAGGGTTTGGGCATTGCTACGTTTGTGGGTAGCTCTGGGCGGGTATTCCCCACTGACATGAAAGCCGCGCCGTTGTTGCGTGCTTGGCTACATCGCTTGCGCGAGGCGGGTGTGAAATTTCACATGCGGCATCGTTGGTGCGGTTGGAATGAACAAGGTGCGTTGCGGTTTTCCACCGCAGAGGTTGAGCGTGCTGTGCAGGCGGATGCAGTGGTGCTGGCACTCGGTGGGGGCAGTTGGGGAAGGTTGGGTTCGGATGGCGCGTGGGTGGCATTGCTTGCGCAACGCGGTGTGGATGTTGCGCCCCTTCGCCCTGCGAATTGCGGTTTCGATGTGGCGTGGAGCGAACATTTTACTAGCCGTTTTGCGGGTCATCCGCTTAAGGCGGTGAAAGTGAGCTTTACCGATGCACGGGGTAATGTGCATAGTCGGCAGGGCGATTTGATGGTCACGGGCAGCGGCGTTGAAGGCGGGGTGATTTACGCGCTGTCTGCACTGTTGCGTGATGAGATTGCCGCGAGGGGTAGCGCAACGATTCAACTCGATTTATCCCTCAACAAGGATATGTTGCGCTTGATTGCTGAGATCAATCATCCGCGAGGTTCACGTTCGATGTCTAGCCATTTACAGAGTCGCGCCAACATCAAAGGTGTGCAGACGGGGCTGTTGCACGAAGTAGTTGCGAAGGCCGATTTTGCCAAGTCGGAATGTTTAGCCGCCGCCATTAAATCATTGCCTTTACGATTGATGGCTGCGCGCCCAATAGATGAAGCCATCAGCAGCGCAGGCGGTGTGACCTTTGAAGGATTGGATGAGCACTTGATGCTGCGCATGATGTCAGGTGTGTTCTGTGCGGGTGAGATGCTGGACTGGGAAGCTCCGACGGGCGGCTATCTGCTCACCGCGTGTTTTGCCAGCGGACGGCAGGCGGGTTTCGGCGTGTTGAATTATCTGCGATGAATACTGAACATTTACAACTGCTGTTGGTGCGCGAAATGCCGTATGGGAAATATAAAGGCCGCGTGATTGCCGACTTGCCCGGACACTACTTGAACTGGTTTGCCAAAGTTGGCTTCCCGCCCGGTGAGATTGGTCAATTGTTGGCGTTGATGCAGGAGTTAGATTCCAATGGATTGTCGTCTTTGCTTGATCCACTGCGCAAAAAATAATGGCTAGCCAAATTGATTTGTAAGGAATAAACATGCATTTCAAGCGGTTTTCAGGTACATTGCGCGCCAATTTTTGGCAAGGGAACTTATTGGCATCAAGCTTGCCCGATAGGTTCAATATACTTTAGGAGAATGGTAGTGATTCAATATAGCAAACGTATGGTAATGGCGCATTGGTTGACTTTGGCCATGTTGGTGGCGGCTTGGTTTCTGGGTGAAGAGCTGGCTGAGTCAACAGATGAAAGCAAAGCAACAATAGCGGGTTACCTGTTCCACATATTGGCGGGCGGCACGGTTTTATTACTGACAGTGTCACGATTTATTTTTCGCAGCAAGGATGGCGTTCCACCTGCGTTGGGTCAGTCCCTGATGGACAAAGTGGCTAAAGGCGCGCATCACTTGCTATACACCTTGCTGATCGTGTTGCCCGTGAGTGGCATGATTACCGTATTGACGAGCGATGCGATAAAGGGTTTAACGGCGGGGGATGCAAATTTATTGCCTAAAGAAGAGGGTTACGAACACGTGTTCGCGCACGAGGTACATGAGGTGTTGGTAACGGTTTTGATTGTGGTGGTGGCGTTTCATATTTTGGGCGCAATCAAACATCAATTCATCGACAAAGACAGTTTGATGCAACGCATGATGTTGCGCAGAAAAGATTGATGTAATTTGTAGTTTGAAAAAAAGCGTGCCGAGTGCACGCTTTTTTACATTGTGAATCTTAAATCGTGGTTGGTTGCAGCCACCAGCTTATCCCGCCGAGGCAGCTAAAAAATATCAAAACATGCGCCCAACTCCAAAGCAGGTAACGACGCGATAATTTTTCGGGGTCGAAGTTGCTAAGTAAAAATAGTTTTCCATCTTGCGGTTTGGCTAAGATGTTTAGGTCGGGCTGGGTGTGAGCTTCGTGCATTTTTTTGGTCACTTCGCGCTTGGCGGCTTGTCTGGCAAGTAGCCACTCATTCATGTCCAGTTCGCCATCGTTGTTTAAGTCAAAGCGTTTGTGCAACGTGGGCGGGTCTTTTTTCCACTCGGCGATTAGCGTGTTGAGTTCGGTTTTGCTGTTAAATTCCACAATGCTGCTGCGTGTGCGAAATTCGCCGATTGCGTAGAGGGTGTCCGAGTTAATGAGTTTCCATTCGGTGTATCGCTGACCGTCTTTAATCCATTGATCCCGATGTTTGGTGAGAATTTCTGCTTGCTCAAAATTGACTACGCATTCACCTGTGTCATCACGCAACACAAAAGAATCGTGGCTTTCACCGCTTTCGATGGACTTCCAATTTCGTTCTGAGTCTTGTCGTTCGACTGTGTAGCGATACCACAAGCAGGGCAATAGGCTGTGTTTGCTGAGTAATGGGGTATCGCCAAAAGATTTTCCGCTACCCACTAACTCGATATAACCTTGTGCAGCAGAGGCGATTTTGGAGGTGGGGGTGTCACGAATGGCACGTAATTTTCTTAATGCGGTGAGCCAGGCAAAAATGCTGATTGCGGCAATGACAGATAGACAACCCAGCCAACCATTACGCGATTCAAACCAGAAACCTGCAAACAGTAGGAATAGTTGGGTGCCTGAGGTGACAAGGTTGGCGTATTCGCGGCGTAGCGAAACCAGCATGGCGTTTAGTTAAACAGTTGCTTAACGTCCACATCCGCTTTTTCAGCCGTTGAAAATTCAAGCAGAGGCTTCGCGCCAAAATTGAATAGTTTGGCAATGATGTTGGCGGGAAACACCTCGATCTGCACATTATTAATATTGACCGACTCGTTATACAACTCGCGACGGTCTGCGATGCCGTTTTCCAGTGAGGAGATGCGATTTTGCAGTTGCATGAAATTCTCGTTGGCTTTTAGCTCAGGGTAAGCTTCAGCCACAGCAAAAATTCCACCTAGCCCAGAACGCAATATGCCCTCTGCTTGACCGAGCGCGGGAATGTTTTGCTGCTCACGTGCCGCCTGCACTTGCGAACGCGCCGCGATGACTTTTTGTAAAGTTTCCTGCTCGAATTGTTTGTATTGCTTACACACTTCGACAAGCTTGGGTAACTCGTCATGGCGTTGCTTGAGCAACACATCAATGTTTGCCCATGCTTGTGAAACCGTGTGTTTTACTTTGACCAGATGGTTGTACAAGCTTATGCCGTAAAACACAGCCACGATGACGATGCCTAAAAAAATCAATCCAACCATGTTGCTCTCCTTAAAATTGAAGATGCCGAGAATTTTACGCTTTCTTGAGAATCGTTTCGCGTCAGTATCGTCCCGTAATGATACTGGCAACAAGCAGACGGATAAAGGGTTGCCGTTGTTAGCAATAAAAACCAAACAAGAAATTTTGCATGATGCACCCCGCGTGATTTTGGAATGTGTATCGTATGCTAAAACTGCTAGGATGTGCGCATATCAACCCTATTGATTCGCTATGAAAAATAAAGACATCCCTGTGGCAGTAGTGGCTGCACAAGTAGCACCTCGTGCTAAACCTTCAATCTACCCAGAGCCATTTGCTTCGCGTGTGGTAGGACGAGAAAAGCGGCAGCTGGGAGAGGTGTTTGGCATTGCAAATTTCGGCGTCAATCAAACGCGGCTTTTACCCAATGCGGGTTCTGCTTTGCGTCACGCCCATGCCAAGCAAGACGAGTTCCTGTACATATTGCAGGGTTACCCCGTGCTGATAACGGATGAAGGCGAAACGCAACTCTCTCCTGGTATGTGTGCAGGATTCAAAGCGGGCGCAGGCAATGCGCACCAGTTGCTCAATCGTTCGAGTGAGGAGGTTATTTACCTTGAGGTGGGTGACCGCAGCGCAGGTGATTCTGTGGTGTACCCGGACGATGATCTGCAAGCGGTTTTAGTTGAAGGCGAATGGCGTTTTTCGCATAAAGATGGTTCGGGGTATTGACTATGGTTCAGTCGCAGATATTTCTTCCTTGTGTGGCACTGGTCGTTCTCACTGCAATGGTTTGGATTCGCCTTTACGTTGAGCGTATCGGCGAAATGCGCGCTAGGCGCATTAGACCCCAAGTGCTTGCCAGTGCCAGAGAGGTGACTCAGGCGTTACAGAACGTTAACGCCGCAGATAATTTTCGCAATCTCTTTGAAGTGCCAGTCCTGTTTTACGTGCTGTGTATTTCACTCGCGGTTACACAACTGGCGACTCCGCTGGATATTTTGGCTGCTTGGAGTTTTGTGGCACTGCGAGCCGCGCACAGCTTGATACACCTAAGGAAACGCTGATTTATTCCCAAGAGAAACAGCTCAGCAGATAAAATCCCACCATTCACAACCGCCCGAAGACAACACGATGCAAACAAGCTTTT
>JBEBKA010000080.1:0-9573 GCA_040079595.1 Gallionella sp. | reverse complement strand
GGTAATGTGGATGGTTTGCGACTGTAAAACGAAAAACCTTGCGGATATGATCTGATGTCAACGGTTATAAGCGTCGAAAACCTCTCGAAAAAATACATCATCGGCCACCAAAAGCAGGCGCGTCATTCCACCTTGCGTGATGTGCTGGCGGATGGTGCAAAACAGCTCACTAATAAATTGCGTCATCCATTTGCCACGCCAGTAGATGATCCTACTCACGAAGAATTTTGGGCACTCAATGATGTTAGCTTTGACATTAAGCAAGGTGACCGGGTAGGTATCATCGGGCGCAATGGCGCGGGAAAATCAACGCTACTGAAAATTTTAAGCCGCATCACCGAGCCCACTTCAGGCAAGATTTCCATCAAAGGACGAGTAGCCAGCTTGCTGGAAGTAGGCACTGGCTTTCACCCCGAACTCAGCGGGCGGGAAAATATTTATCTGAATGGCGCGATCCTCGGCATGAGCAAGGCCGAAATCAAGAAAAAATTTGACGAGATCGTCGCCTTTGCCGAAGTGGAAAGATTTCTCGATACCCCGGTAAAACGCTACTCATCCGGCATGTACGTCAGGCTGGCTTTTGCTGTGGCAGCACATCTGGAGCCCGAGATATTGATCGTGGACGAAGTGCTGGCGGTGGGCGATGCGCAGTTCCAGAAGAAGTGCATGGGTAAGATGGAGGAGGTCGGGCAAGAAGGCAGGACAGTACTGTTTGTCAGTCATAATATGGTCGCATTGAAAAGTTTGTGTGAAAAGGCAGTTTGGCTTAATGCCGGCAGAGTAGTTGAAACTGGGCGTGCGCATGACGTAGTTTCAAACTACCTTCAAAAAGACGTGCAAGTAAACATGCGTCAAGTCTGGAGTGATCAAGAAAGTGCGCCGGGCAACAAAAGTGTTAGGTTGCGCTCGGCAAAAATATCGTATGAAGGTGAGGCATCTGGCGAAATACTGACGGTTGCTTCACCCGTTGATTTGGAAATTGAATTCTGGAATTTAGAACAGAACGCACTATTGAATTTTAGCATTACCTTTTACGACACTCAGGATGTCTGCATATTTAGTGCGGGATCGCCGGCAAATGTTTATCCAAAGGGTAAAGTAAAAGGGATTTGCCATATTCCCGCAAACTTCCTGAACAATGGTGTTTTTCGGGTACGTTTGCTTATTGTAAAAGATAGAAGCGTGGCATTCTTTGAACTTGATAATGTGGCAACCTTCGAGGTACATGACATCGCTCGCACGGGGGCATGGTATGGTAAATGGCCAGGAGCTGTACGCCCAACATTCAAGTGGGAAACAATGTCGATACCGGACTAAATCAGAGTAAACGATAGATTGGAATAATTATGAGTAGTAACTTTTTGAGTGATTACATCAATTCAGCGATTGAAGTGAGCAGAAATGATTTTCATGACAATTATGATGAGTGGCGTTTCGGACCGAGAATTTCTCCGGGCAGCAGTTACACAAGTTGGATTAAAGGCCCAATTTATTTTTTTATAAGTAAGTTGAGGCTTATAAATGAGTTGAAAACGAAAATGCTGGTAAACAGCGCTGTCGCGCATATTGCCCAACATATCAATAATTACGAATGGTTATACAATAAGCTAAAGGATGATGAGTCTCGTAAACTGTTGGTGCAGGTGCAGCTTTATAGGGCGCTTGGTGCAAGGTATGTAAAGCTACCTACAAATAATAAAGACTATTGGGCCAAGCTCGAAGCCGTTGAAAAATTGATGGTGGGCGCCGAAACCATAGATCTTGGCTTCATAGGCTGGAAGGCCTATAAAATGAAACTGGATGGTCTTGGCTATCCGCTCCAATTATTTTTGCGGCCACCGGGAGTACTAACCCAACTATTGCTGCAGCAATATCGCTGTCAGATTTCTGACATGGCAATCGAAGTCGTTGAAGGAGATGTTGTAATAGACGGGGGTGGATGTTATGGAGAGACAGCTTTGTACTTCGCTTTAAAGGCGGGCAACACTGGCCAAGTTTTTACGTTCGAGTTTATGCCAGAAAACCTGTCAATTTTTAATCAAAATATGGCACTAAATCCTGCCGTAGCCCAGCGTGTAAAATTAATTGAGAAACCTTTATGGGATCATTCAGGGGAAAAACTCTTTATAGAGGGAAGCGGGCCAGCCACCAGAGTTAGCCAAAAAGCAATGGACCCAAATGCCAGGCAAATTGAAACGATCTCGATAGATGATTTGGTCCGTGATGAAAAGCTGACCAAGCTAGATTTCATCAAAATGGATATTGAAGGTGCCGAACTTCATGCTCTAAAAGGGGCTGAGGAAAGCATTAAAAAATTCCGCCCTAAATTGGCTATATCTGTTTATCACAAGCCAGAAGATTTCTGGACAATACCGGAATACATTGCAGGCTTGGATTTGGGGTATCGTTTTGCTCTGAGACATTTCACTATCCATCAAGAAGAAACAGTGTTGTTCGCTTTTTGAATAAAATAATAAATGAAAAAATCGCCATCCCATGCATGTTTAACCCGGATAATCCATTAGAACCAAACCCCTCCCAGCCTCCCCTTGTCAGGGGAGAGCGAAGCGAGGGGGCATGGAGGGGGTTTTGAGCCTAATGAACAATTTGGGTTTAAGACGAGTAAACGATCAGGATTGCAAAGATGTTTATCTTGTATGGCGTGCTATAAATTGAAGGTAGAGGGCTAGATTTCTCGCATCGAAAAATGAAACAAATAAAATCACCTAAAGACCTCGCCATCAATGGCGCATCCCCTGCATTTGAACAGCAGTTGCACGTTGGCCGTCCCAATATCGGAAGTCGAGAAGTGTTCATGAAACATGTGGACGAGATTTTTGAAAATCGCTGGTTGAGTAACAACGGGCCGATGGTGCAGAAGCTGGAGAAGCGTGTCGCCGATCTTCACGGTGTCAAACATTGTGTGGCGATGTGCAACGGCACCGTTGCGCTGGAGATTGCCATCCGTGCGCTCGGCCTTGAAGGCGAAGTGATCGTCCCATCCTATACTTTTATTGCCACCGCTCATGCCCTGCATTGGCAGGCCATCACGCCGGTGTTTGCGGATATCGACCCGGCTACCCACAACCTCGATCCGGCAGCCGTGCGGCGCATGATCACGCCGCGCACCACCGGCATTATCGGCGTCCATCTGTGGGGTCGTGGTGCACCTGTCGAGGAGTTGCAGGCGATCGCCGATGAATATGATCTTAAGCTGATGTTCGATGCGGCGCATGCGTTCGGCTGCTCGTACAAAGGCAAAATGATCGGCAACTTTGGCGCCTGCGAAGTGTTGAGTTTTCACGCCACCAAGTTTTTTAACACCTTCGAGGGCGGCGCAGTCCTCACCAATGAGGATGAACTGGCTGAAACGATGCGCCTGATGCGCAACTTTGGCTTCGCAGGGCTTGATAACGTCATCCATCCGGGCACCAATGGCAAGATGATCGAAGTCGCCGCAGCGATGGGTCTGGTCAATCTGGATGAGATAGACGGTGTGATCGAAGCTAACCGCCGCAATCATCAGGCCTACCGGGAAGCTTTATCCGGCCTGCCCGGCATCAGCCTACTGATCTTTGATGAAACCGTGCGCAACAACTACCAGTATGTGGTGATGGAAGTTGGCGAGGGCTGCCCGGTAACCCGGGACCGGATCATTGATACTTTGCATGCCGAGAACATCCGCGCGCGAAAATACTTCTGGCCGGGTTGCCACAATATGCAGCCATATCGCGAGCTATATCCGCATGCAGGACTGCTGCTGTCCAACACGCAAAGAGTGGCTGATCGGGTGGTGGTGCTACCCACAGGAACCGCGATGGATAACAAAATAATCAATGATGTGGCTGCAGTGATTCGTGTGCTGGTGATAGGTAGCACATGAAACTTGCAATCATGCAGCCCTATTTTTTTCCTTATATTGGCTACTGGCAATTGATTTATGCCGCTGATCGCTTCGTCATATACGATGACGTGAATTACATCAAGGGAGGATGGATCAACCGCAATCGAGTCCTGATCAACGGCGAACCTGCATATATCACGGTGCCGTTGTATCAACAGTCCTCATTCAAGCGTATTTGCGACATAGCCTTGCAACCTTCGCCTATCTGGCGTGACAAACTGGTCAAATCAGTCGAAACCACTTATCGAAAGGCACCCTGCTTTGGCGATGTGTTTCCAGTAATAGAGGAGGTAATTCGCCATGAAGCGGATAACCTGTCTGATTATCTGGTACACCAACTACAAACGCTGTCCGCATTCATGCAGATTCATACCGAGTTTGTTCTGACTAGCCGCCACTATGGGAACAATGATTTGTCAGGTCAAGAACGAATTATCGATATCTGCAAACGCGAGGGCGCAAACACCTACATCAACCCGCAAGGTGGGCAAGCACTATATGACCGAGTCACCTTCACGCGATGGGGTTTGGATTTGAAGTTCTTAATACCATCAGCCATAGAGTACAAGCAGTTCGGGTCTTTGCACGTGCCTTGGCTCTCAATTATCGATGTAATGATGTTTAATTCAAAAAGTCAGATACGCACGTTGCTGAATAAATATGAGTTGGTTAACCATGGATAAAATTGCAATTTTTGCTGTGCCACGCTCAGGTACAACATGGCTCAGTCAGATTTTTAACAGTCATCCAGACGTGGCATTAAGATTCCAGCCACTTTTTTCATATGGACACAAAGGCAGTCTGACCGAGCACTCATCTGCCGAAGAGATCCGGACATTCTTTGAAGAAATTCTTTATACCCAAGATGCGTTTGCTACGATGACATCTGAGATGCAAAAGAAATATCCGGTTTTCAAAAAATCTTCCCAGACTACGCATATTGTTTTCAAAGAGACGCGATATCTTCATATCATTGAGAACGTACTTGCTCAGTGCGGCGAAGTTAAAATCATCGGGATTGTCAGAAATCCGCTGGCAGTGCTTGCTTCCTGGGTATCGGCACCAAAGGAATTTAATCCTGAGTGGGATATCCACAGCGAGTGGCGCGGCGCTCCAAGCAAGAACCAGAATAGGCTGGAAGAATTCTACGGTTTTGATAAATGGAAAGAAATGGCCGAGGCGTTTCTTCGTTTTGAAAGCCAATTTCCTCAGCAATTTATACTGGTGCGCTATGACGAGCTGAATAGGGCGCCGCTTGATACCACAAAGAGATTATTTGATTTTTGCGGGTTAGAAGTTTGTGGGCAGGTAGAAGATTTCCTTACCGCAAGTAAATCGAGACATGATTCCGACCCTTATTCAGTTTTTCGCGCCAACGCCAGCGATGATCGTTGGCAAGGTGTATTACCTGATGTAATTGTGAAGCAAATTGCGCAAGAGCTTAAATGTACCCCGCTGGATGAATTTCTTTAGGATGGACACATGCCTAGAGTTTCGGTAATTTTGACTTCGTTCAATCACGAGAAATACATTCGTGAAGCGATTGAAAGCATACTACATCAGACGTTTACAGATTTTGAGCTGATTATCTGGGATGATGCTTCTACTGATAACTCATGGAGCATTATCAACAGTTATGTTGATCCGAGAATTAAGATTTTTCGTAATGAAGAGTCAAAAAGGGGTATTTACGGACTCAATAAAGCCATTTCTGAAATTGCTTCAGGTGATTACATCGCTATCCATCATTCAGACGATGTTTGGGCTTCTGAAAAGCTGCAACGGCAGGTGGACTTTTTGGAGGTTAATCTAAATTGTGGTGCAGTATTTACTAACGTACTTGCAGTTGGCGAGGATAGTCAGCCACTAAAAGACGAAAATAATTATTATGCGCGTATTTTTGAACAGCCCAATCGGACGAGACATGAGTGGCTTAACTTTTTCTTTTACCACGGTAACGCGCTTTGCCATCCTAGCGTACTTATTCGCAGGCAATGTTATAAAGATTGCGGTCTATATCGCTATGGCATGGCGCAAATTGCTGACTTTGATATGTGGCTGCGGGTATGCCTGAAATACGAAATTCATATTCTGTCGGAAAAGCTGGTCTATTTCAGGGCTAGAGCCAATGAGGCCAACACAAGTGCCAACCGACCGGAGACTCGTGTGCGTGTTGCTGTGGAAATCCCCAATCTTTTGAAGAGTTATTTACGGATTGAGACTTTTGAAGAAATGATAGCCATTTTCCCTGATGCCAGAGAGTTTTACCGTAAGGATGGATTTGAGTCTTTATTTGTATTTGCAATGATTGCTCTTGGGGATAACACCCCCAATTGGGTCAAACTATTTGGCATAGAACTGATTTTTTCCTTGATTGACGACCCTGCCATGGCAAAGAAAATTGAATCGCTATACGGTTTTGATTACCTATCTTTGATAGTACTCACGGGAAAGCAAGATGTGTTCTCGCTTAATGAATTGGCTGAATGCAATCGGAAATTGGCCGAGTGCAGCAAGCGACTGGACGACCTTTATGAGTCGGATAGCTGGGTTGTAACGCGTCCGGTTAGATTGATGGCGAGATTTGTTCGAGCTTTTTTTAAGTTGCTGAAGGATAGGGTGTGAATAACAAAAGTACTGGAGTCCCCGAGGCAGTAAATGGGTTGCAGTGGACTGGGGAGCGTTACTTGCCAAACGTGGAAGGACAGGTTGAGCTTGAACATGTGCATCGTTATGCCATTGCTCGAGAGGTTGTGCGAGGTAAGACGGTGTTGGATATTGCCAGCGGTGAAGGCTATGGCTCGAATTTTCTTGCCGAGGTGGCAGCGCAGGTAATCGGCGTTGATATTTCGGAAGCAGCAGTAGCTCATGCGCAGGAAAAATATCATCGGCAAAATCTGGAATTCAGGGTAGGTTCGTGCGCGGAAATTCCATTGGAGAGTGCCTCGGTGGATGTGGTGGTGAGCTTTGAAACTATCGAGCACCATGTGCAACATGAAGAAATGATGCGGGAAATCAGGCGGGTTTTGCGTCCCGATGGTGTACTGATCATGTCGAGTCCGGACAAACACGAGTTCACAGAAGTGCACAACTATTCCACCCATTTCCATGTAAAGGAGTTGTATCGGGACGAGTTTGAAACCCTGTTAGAAAAATACTTTCCTCATGTTCGCTTGTACGGGCAAAGGGTTGGATATGGTTCGTATCTTGCGTCGCTGGAACTGCAAGCAGCCAGTCAGGGGAGCATAAATTATGTGGGCAATTTACAGGCGTGTTCAAAGTATGCCGGCGTATCACGACCGATTTACTTTGTGGCGATCGCATCCGGTAAGGCACTGCCGATTCTCGATGACAGCTTCTTTGAAAGCTCACTGGATGCGATGCAGCAGAAAGATCGGTGCATTGAAGAGCAGGCTGTTTATTTTCAAAAAATCATCCAGGAAAAAGATAAGCAGCTAGCCGTTGTTTATGGATCATTTTCTTGGCGAGCCGCTGCGCCGTTGCGCTGGATGGGCAGGCGTTTTGCTCGTCTAATCCGCATATTTTTTTACCTAATCCACAGCGTTAAGTGGGTGATTTATCTGGTGACAGGTAACGTGAAGTATCGATTGAAGGGCGCAGAGATGAAACAGGCTGCCGTTGTTTTGCCGTCGCAAGCTGCGAGTACGCCCAAAAGAAAAATCCTTCTGGTTAGCCATTCCTGTCCTTCGCGCAGCCATGCGGGCGGTTTGCGGATACTCGATCTTTACGCGCAAATTAGAAAGGACTTTCCGCATATAAAAATAGATCTGTATACGCATAAGCGCGCTAGCATTGATGGCTCTTATGCCGATCTCGAAGCGATTTTCGACAAGCTTTATTTTTCGCCAACAGAAGACTTGACCTTAAGTGGATTGGTGGTGCTGCAAGGTCAAAGTTGCTCTCGCTATGATGTGGTAGATCTACAGTTTCATGGTGCTGCGTTGGATCAGGAAGGCTTTCGTCAGATAGGCGGGAAGATACTGTTCACGCCGATGGAGTCCATTACGCGAACCTTGTCTCTGAGCTTGAAAGGGCTATTTGTCAAAGGCAACGAGTTTACATTGGCCCGCATCGTCAGAGAGCTTGCTATGGGGATTGCAGAGGTCATATTTTGCTGGCGTGCGGATCTTGTTGTGTGTGTGTCTAATGCAGACGCTGCATTTCTTCGTTCGATTATCAAGCCATCTAAAGTTGAGGCTCTTGAAACAGGCATTTCTCCTCTGGAGTTCGCTGACGCGATGACTGCGGAGTCCATCAAGGTGGCTTCGGGGGAGAAGAAAAACAGTATTGTATTGGTGGCATATTTTGGCTCGGAGACCAATATCATCGCGACGAAATGGTTCTTGGAAAATGTCCATCCCTTGATTCTGGAGCAAGTGCAGAATTATGTCTTCAGTGTGGTTGGTAGGGGGAGTCTTGCGCCATTTCAGCACTATAAGGATTCTTCCGTCGAATTTGTCGGTGAAGTTCCATCCATCGCACCTTACATTGAAAAAGCTAAAATTGGCATCGCACCAGCACTTGGCGGTTCAGGATTGCGCGGTAAAGTTAATCAATATGCAATTTTCGGTGTCCCATGCGTCGCGTCGCCCATCGCTGCAAATGGGCTAGCTTATCGGGACGGATATGACATATTTGTTGCTGCAGAGCCGAAGGTGTTTGCTCAGTATTGCATTGATCTGCTCAAGAATAGCGATTTGAACGATACCATGGGGTGTCGGGCGCGTGAAACCTGTTTCGCGGAATATACATGGGAGTCGAAGCGGGAGTCGATTAGTAGGATTTATGACCTAACGGGTGACGCATGAGTGATTCTCCAAAAATAACAGTACTCGTGCCATCCTACAATCATGGGCATTATCTACAACAAAGACTGGAATCCATTCTGCGGCAGAGTTATCGAAATTTCGAACTGATTGTCATTGACGATTGTTCGGATGACAATTCGGACGGGGTGATTCAAGTACTTCAGACGCAATACGATTTTCACTATATCCGCAATCCGCAAAATTCAGGAACACCATTTTCCGCGTGGGAAAAGCTTGGCAACTTGGCAAAGGGTGACTATATTTGGATATGTGAGAGCGATGACTTCGCCGAGCCGGAGTTTCTCGAAATAGCGGTCGGCAATATGCAGGAGCATTTTGGAGCGGTTCTGTTTTATTGTGATTCGTGGGTCGTGGATGAAGATGGGAAGCGGGTAGGTCATACCGATACGTATTTTCATGATACTTGGCGCGAGACGCGCTGGGATTGCGATTTCATCAACGATGGTCTAGCCGAACTGACCGGCTACCAAATGCGCGGGCAAACTGTACCCAACATGAGTTCGGCACTAATTTCAACGCAGGCATTCAGGCAGGCTTATGATCCATTGTTGAAGCACTTCAAGTTGACAGGGGACTGGATTTTTATAGGCTGGCTTATGCGCTATGGTTCCGTCATATATTGTAAAAAGACGCTGAGTAATTTCCGCAAACACGAAGTAACGGCGCGCGTGCGGGTTAAATCTGCACGCTCACAAGCAGAGTTCGTGCTTACTAAATATTTGTTGTTTCGCGAAACGGGCAAGCCTTGGTTTGGGCTGGCTACCATCATGACATCTGATGTGGTACGGTTCTTGTACGAGCCCGCCAGCTGGCTTGATG
>JBEBKA010000079.1:0-9846 GCA_040079595.1 Gallionella sp. | reverse complement strand
CTTCTGCACCTGCCGCCGCCAGCCCGATTGCAGCCACCCCAGCCACTTCTGTTGAAAGTATGGCGACAACAAAAACAGCTGTCGCCGCCCCAGCTGAAGTTAAATCTGCGCTTGTTTCAACCTTAGATGAACGCGTGCCCGCTATCACGCCTGAAACTATGCCCTCAACCGCGCCTGTCGTTGAGCCTGCCGCACCAAAAATTGCTCAGCCATTGAGAAAACGTAATTTAGATATGAGAAGCTGCCTTGATTTGCCGACTGAGATGGAAATCGCTCAATGCGCGTATAAATTGCAATGATTGGTCGCTTATTAGGGATATTACTGGAAAAAAATCCGCCACAAATTTTGCTGGATGTGCAAGGTGTCGGTTATGAATTGGATGTGCCGATGAGTACGTTTTATAACTTGCCCGCACTGCATGAAAAAGTCGTGTTGCATACCCAATTTGTGGTGCGCGAAGACGCACAGTTACTCTACGGTTTTTTGACGAATGAAGAGCGCGTTGCGTTTCGTCAATTACTCAAAATCAGCGGAGTCGGTCCCAAGTTGGCGTTGTCCGTTTTATCTGGATTAAGCCTGAATGACCTTGCCGGTGCCGTGGCAAATAAAGATACAGGCCGTCTCACTAAAATACCTGGCGTGGGTAAAAAAACTGCCGAGCGATTGCTGTTGGAACTGCAAGGTAAATTTATTACTACAGGCGCAAATATAGCTTCAAGCACCGTCACGCACTCAGCCAATAATGACATCGTAAATGCCTTGCAAGCCTTGGGCTACAAAGAAAAAGAAGCCGATTGGGCCGCCAAGCAATTGCCCAATGATGCCAATGTGTCGGACGGTATTCGTCAGGCACTTAAGCTGTTGTCCAAGGCTTGACTAGCAGGGTAATCAAGCTGTATCGCTATCTTGTGACGGATACTATCTAGGTAATTACTTCGCTGTAAAAAAGCAGGAACTCGGCTTGCGGTTATTGTTCACGACAAAGGATAATCTGCCCTTTCGTATAAGCTATTTTTTATCTCTACGCTGCTTTGCTTGCGTAGCCTTGCCAGCCAGTTGATCAACCTTTCCCAGCCACTTAAACACTTATGCTGCCATCCATAGAACTACGCCTTGCCACTGAACTTGCTGCAAAACCCAATCAAATTTCCGCTGCTGTTGCCCTGCTCGATGAGGGTGCTACCGTTCCGTTTATCTCGCGTTACCGTAAGGAAGCAACGGGCGGATTAGACGATACGCAACTACGCATGTTGGAAGAACGCTTGCGCTATTTGCGTGAACTGGAAGAACGGCGCACGACGATCCTTGCTTCGATCAATGAACAGAACAAGATGACGCCGGAACTGTTAGATGCCATCAGCCATGCCGAAGACAAGACGCGGTTAGAAGATTTGTACCTGCCGTACAAACCCAAACGCCGCACCAAAGCGCAGATTGCTCTGGAAGCCGGGTTGTTGCCGCTGGCCGACGCGCTGTTGAATGACCCACGGCTCAATCCTGAAGAAGAAGCCAACAAATATCTCAAGCCTGCCTTTACCTCCGAGCAGGGTGACAACCCCGGTGTGCCCGATACCAAGGCGGCATTGGATGGTGCGCGTTTTATCTTGATGGATCGTTTCGCCGAAGATGCCGAGTTGTTGCAGAGCCTGCGCGAGTATGTGCAAACGCACGGTGTGGTTGAAGCCAAGGTGATCGAAGGCAAGGAAGAAGCTGCCGCTAAGTATGCCGATTATTTTAATTATGACGAGGCGATCAGCGCGATTCCTTCGCACCGCGCGCTGGCACTGTTTCGCGGTCGCCGTGAAGAGTTGCTGAATGTGACGTTACGTCTCGATAGTGAAGCGGAAAAACCCAAATGGGATGCGCCACACAACCCTTGCGAAATGCGCATCGCCAAGCGTTTTGGCATCACCAATCAAAATCGCCCTGCCGACAAATGGCTGGCAGACACGGTGCGCTGGACGTGGCGGGTAAAGAGTTTTATGCATTTGGAAAGTGAACTGATGGGCGCGCTACGCGAACGTTCCGAAACTGAAGCCATTAAAGTGTTCGCACGCAATCTGAAAGATTTGCTACTTGCCGCACCAGCCGGGATGCACGCGACGATGGGGCTAGACCCCGGTATGCGTACCGGGGTGAAGGTTGCCGTGGTTGATGCGACAGGCAAGGTGTTGGACACTGCCGTGATCTACCCGCATCAACCAAAAAATGATTGGAATGGCTCGTTACATACACTGGCCAAGCTGGCGGAGAAACATAGTGTGACGTTGATTTCCATCGGTAACGGCACCGCCTCACGTGAGACCGACAAGCTGGCGCAAGACTTAATCGCGCTGCGACCTGAACTGAAAATGACCAAGATCGTGGTATCGGAAGCCGGCGCATCGGTGTATTCCGCCTCGGAGTTTGCCTCACGCGAACTGCCTGACATGGACGTAACACTGCGCGGTGCGGTATCCATCGCACGCCGCCTGCAAGACCCGCTGGCAGAACTGGTGAAGATCGACCCGAAATCCATCGGTGTGGGACAGTATCAGCATGATGTGGGGCAATTCCAATTGGCGCGCTCATTGGACGCGGTGGTTGAGGACTGCGTAAACGCAGTGGGTGTGGACGTAAACACTGCTTCTGCACCTTTGCTGGCAAGGGTTTCCGGCCTCTCCAGCAGCGTGGCGCAAAGCATCGTGGCGTATCGCGATACGCACGGCATGTTCGCCTCGCGTGCCGCATTGAAAGATGTGCCGCGCTTGGGGGACAAGACGTTTGTTCAAGCGGCGGGTTTTTTGCGCATCATGGGCGGTGACAATCCGCTCGACGCTTCGGCAGTGCATCCTGAGTCCTATCCATTAGTGAAAAAAATCCTCGCCGACATTCAGAAGAGCATCAAGGAAGTGATTGGCGATGGCAAGCTGCTTAAATCGCTCAACCCTGGCAAATATGCCGATGAACAATTCGGTGTACCTACCATCAGCGATATTCTGAATGAGCTGGAAAAACCGGGACGCGATCCGCGCCCCGAATTTACCACCGCCACTTTCCGCGAAGGTGTCGAGGAAATGAAAGACCTCAAGCCGGACATGATCCTCGAAGGCGTAGTTACCAATGTCGCCGCGTTTGGCGCGTTCGTGGATATTGGTGTGCATCAGGATGGACTGGTGCATATTTCTGCGCTATCCAATAGTTTCGTCAAAGATCCGCACACCATCGTCAAGGCAGGACAGGTGGTGAAGGTCAAAGTGCTGGAGGTAGATGAAAAGCGTAAGCGTATCTCATTGACCATGCGGCTAACCGACACCGCCGCTGAAGCAAACAAAGTAGCCGTGCCGCGTGATCGCCCCACGGATGCAAAACGCTTAACGCAACACAAACGACAGGAAGTGCATCAACCCGCGCAGGGTGGCGCAATGGCGGCAGCATTTGCCAAACTCAGGGGTTAAGGATGTAGCAAGCTTGCTCCTACAACATCTAAAAACTATAACTTAGAAAAATTTTGCTGCAAATTCACCACCAGATATTAAGCTGAAAAAAACATGTCATCCAACACGATTGCCCCACCCACTGGTGAAAACACAAGCCCCAAAGCTTGGTATCAAGCCGTGCGTGCATCTCCCAATTTTACGGATGATGCGGCGCAGGCCGCTGTGGTGGATGCACTGGATGTGTTGTGGCATCAATTGGTCGATTTCAAAACTCGACGCAATCAATTTCTAGGGCATAGCCTGCTTAACCCCGATGTGCCAAAAGGCTTGTATCTGTGGGGCGGTGTGGGGCGCGGCAAGACGTTTTTGATGGATGCGTTTTATGCGTGCCTGCCCTATCGCCGCAAACGCCGCATTCACTTTCATAATTTCATGGCAGAAGTGCATCACGAAATGAAATTGCTCGCCCATGAAAATGACCCGCTGATTGCGCTAGCTGACAACATTGAAAAATCTACCCGATTGCTGTGCCTAGATGAGTTTCACGTCGATGACATTGCCGATGCGATGATTTTGGGAAGACTGATAACTGCTTTATTTGAGCGCGGCGTGGTATTGATAACGACATCTAATCAGTCGCCCGATGAATTGTATTTACATGGCTTGCAGCGAAAAAATATTTTGCCAGCAATTGCATTACTCAAGCACGAGCTCACCGTGTTGCATATTGATAACGGCAAGGATTATCGAACGCAGATCATGGCGCGTGAGCCTTTGTTTATAGTACCTGCCAACGAGGCAAGCGAAACAAAAATGGAGGCGTTGTTTGAAAAAATAACGTCCGATAAAGGCCAAAATTCTCAGTCCGTCGAAATAAACGGACGAAAATTCCCAGTGAAAAGATTCGCGCGAAATGTAGTGTGGTTTGATTTTTCAGAGCTTTGCTGCGGCGCGCATGCACAAGAAGATTACCTGCTAATCGCTCATCACTTCCCGACTGTATTTTTGTCGCACATCCCGCGTATGCACGCCGATCAAGCCGCCGAGGCGCGACGCTTCACTTGGCTGATCGATGTGCTGTACGACAATAATGTCCGATTAGTTGCTTCAGCGGCAGCGATGCCGGATGAGCTGGATGCCGACGGCGCAATGCCCGATGAATTCTCCCGCACCACCAGCCGCTTGGCCGAGATGCAAACACAGCGGTATTTGCAACTGCCACATCACGCGCGAGGGATTTCCTTGTAAATCAACGCCGAGCTTCTAACTCCACCTCACATAAAGTTGCGCGTATGCAGTGATGACAGGCGTTGCGCAGCCTCTCGTGCAAAGCCGAGTTTTTCCAGACGCGCTTGTCTGCCTTCAGCCATATCCAGCATCAACTGCTGCACCCGCACATAACCAGCGGCAATCGCTAGTGGTGTGAACTCACCCGCTGCCAGCAAAATTAAGGCATCAAACACTTCCTCGTTTAGCCCTGATGTGCCCGACAGGGCATCGTTGCGCGATTGCACCGCGATGGCGAGACGGGTTAAAAATTCCGGCTCTTGTTTGATGCGCGACATTAAATGCGCCATGCCGAATGCGACGTGCCTAGCCTCGTCACGTGCCGCCAATCTGGCGATCTGTCGGGTCACAGGATCGGGCGCATGCGCGTGGAGGAAGTTGAGTAGACTGACGAAAGTGCCTTCGCCCAGCACTGATAATAAAAATCCGGCGACGGAAAAATCTGGTTCATCCAGCAATGTCTTTAGTGAAATTTGACCACCAGCGGTGGAGAGCGCGGGTTCTCTGCCTTTCAAACGCACGCGACGGGTGAACACCTCAATGTGCCGCGCTTCGTCGGCGACCTGTATCGCCAGCACAGCCTGTACTTCGCGAAAATGCGGATGTAGTTGCCCCAGAAAACGCGCAGGTACGATCAAGGCAGCTTCTTCGTTTTCGATCATGTAGGTCAACACCTGCACCACCGCGTCTTCCACTACATCGGGTAAATCGAAAGGCGTGTTCCAATCAATCGCCTCGTCAGGATTCCATTGCGCCGCTACTGCCTGTGCATAGAGATCGGTTGCACTATCAGCCCACACTTCTATTTTTTGATCGAGCCGGAAATGCATTGCGGGCGAGCCTGCTTCCACCGTCGCGCCACGGGCAGCGAGTCCCCAGCTAGCCTGAGCTTGTTCGGCAACTGCTCCCGCCAACTTGGCATCAGCCTGTCCGGTGTGCATCGCGCCGCGCCAACGACCAGTCTGTGCTGCACCGCGCGTTATATACGCGACCGTGCGACCATCTTGTTCCGACAAGCGAATCGGATGACCCTGATTGCGACACCAAGCCGATAGCTGCGCATCCCATCCAGCACTGCTGCCGACGACGCAGAGTTCACCGCCGGGTGGCACGGACAGCAAGCCATGCTTGACCAGCAGGTGTCCACCCGCATCCAGCCCCAGATTTTCAATATCGATAATCGGCAGCAAGGATGTTTCCTTTTGCATCGTAAAATTTTTCATCATCGGTAGCGCGGATCAGTAAGTCGTAACCGCTGGTACGACCGGGTAGCCACGCCTTGAGGCCTTCCAGTTCGAGTAGGGGTCTGACTTGCGCATCGTCCCAGTTCATCGCCAGTAGCAATTCGGTGAAACGCGCAATCTGCTTTTCATCCGCGCCGGGGCTGACGGTGAAATTGCAGTGATCGAAGTTGCCAGTACGCGCCACGATGCGTGTCGCACTGGCAGGCAGGATGCCTTCACGCGAGAAGGCAATATGATTGCCGTCTATCATCCATGCGGCATCGATTTCACCCGCCATCAGTGCGACCGCTGCATCACGTTCACCGCCGATATGGTCGCCATGTTTGCCACCCAGTACGTCGAAGCGTTGCGCGGTGTAATCGCGTCCTGCAATCAATCCAAGCTGTCGCAAATGATCGAGCGGAATCAGGTTGGCCTGCGGTGAATCAATTGCGCCAAAGCCTATCACCTTGCCTTTAAGTCCGCTCAATTCGCTCGGCGTTGCAACAGGTGAATCGCTGCGTACCACCAGCACCGAAGTGAGGTCGCGGTCGGTATCGCGCATTGCTATTGCACGTGCTTGTTGCCCTCTGGAGCGTGCTATACGATCTGCACGCACCCAAGCCAGCGGCGAGTTCCAAGCCAGCGCGATGCTGCCGTCAAATTGTGCTTCCACCTGACGTTCGTAATTGGAGTAGAGGATGTAATCGAACTCGAAATTGTGCTGCCGAAAATACTCCTTGAAACCTTCCCAGATTGTCACCACCTTAGGTGCATAAGCCACCGCGCCCATCATTAAGGGTTTTGTCATAGTCTTCACCCTACCCGAACACCGGCATGCCGCACACTGCCTTGCCGATAAAGTCGTACAACACATCGGAGGTAGGTGCCATGATGGAAGCGGCACGCGCATCGCGGAAGTTGCGCTCCACGCCGACATCCTTGCGGAATGCCGCGCCGCCACACACACGCATCGCCGTGTCGGTTACTTCCAGTGCGGCTTCTGCTGCGGCTACCTTGACTTGCATCACGCGCAACATCGCATCCGCTCGACCTTCAGCCAATGCGGTTACGGTGTCGTCGCGCAGTGTGCGTGCCATGTCGGCGCGGATTTTCGCGCGGGCGATGTAAGCGCGTATCGTTGGCAGATCAGCTAACGAGCTGCCCAGATGTTCAAACTTTTTGCCGCTGACATGCGCGCAGGAAGATTCGATAGCCGCATCCATCATGCCGATGGAGCAAGAGGCAATGAGCGTGGAGAATACAGGTAACACCGTGCCTATCATGATGTCGAAACCGCCACCGTCCGTGCCTAACATGGCAGCGTCGGACAGACGCAGCGCAGTGGACGTAAGCGGTGATGAGCAGTTGCCGCGTAACCCTAAGCCGTCGAAATATTTGGGTTGGCTTAACCCTGCTGCTTTGCTGTTTACCAGCCACAACGTGCTAGCACCTTCAGCCGCTGCCGGACAAGTTGACCACACATACGAGTCAGCTTCGGCAGCAGAGGTCACCATGCTTTTGCTGCCGTCAAGAATGATGTCATCACCCTCACGCCGTGCTTTGCTAACAGGTGCCCAGAAGTGGCTGCGCGAACCACTGTCAGACCAAGCGAGTGTGGTTAGATGTGCACCCTCGGCGATGTCGCGTCGAATAGTTGAGTTGCCGAATTTTTCCAGCACGGTCGTGCCGCAATAATGCATGGTCACCACCATTGCGGTGGAAGAACACACCTTAGAAATGCGTTCGACAACTTGAGCTGCCTCAGCCAACCCTAACCCCATGCCACCAAAATCCTTGGAGCTGATTAAACCGAGCAGCCCGGCATCGCCCAGTGCATGAATTGCCGCACGCGGGAACGCGCTATCGCGGTCTGTAGTTTGCGCCGCTGGCGCGATGATAGTGTTGATGATGTCATCGAGTTGTTGCAGGTAAGTCATAGCAGCCCTTTATAAAATAGTGGGCACTGACAGGAGACGAGGGGAAACAGAAATGACGATACGCCACACGATAGATTATCGCGTGGGAAAAGCCCGCGCCATTCGATTAAAAGAATCGGCAGCAATGCTTCGCACCTCATAGGATCTGCTGACCTGCACACTGGCAGCGCGTTGATACGGCACATTCTGTCATGCTCATTTCCACCAGCTACACGCAGACCGTCAGACCCGATCTCGCACCTCTTGCGAGAGAAAAATCGGCGTTACGGCGAACCGGTAGGAAGCAAGCACAACAGCGGCGCGCAGTTTACCAGAGCGCAAAGTGATTCGAGGTTTGTAATTAAGCGGCACGCATCAATCGGGTTTTGCCGCCACACTTGGGACAGTAGATTCCGCTTCATTCGAGCTTGTGCTCAAACCCATGATAGGCAAATCTTCATGGCGCAGATTTAACGCCTGCAAAACTTTCAGTGCTGCATAGGCATCGTTAGCCGCGTAGAGCATTTGTTGCGGCGTGAGTTGCGGTTGCGACCAGTTGGAGGTGGTCACATGCCTCGCCTTGGCGAAGCGTTGTTTGAACACCTGCGCCACCGCTGCGCGAACACCCATTTCCTTGTGATAGCCGTCTTTGCTGAACACTGTATTGAGATCGACCACCGCGTTGAAATGCACACCCAGTTTCGCAAGAATATGTTTGCGATCTGACCTGAGACCGAAACCCACTTTGATGAGTTGTTCCGATTGCAACAGCTCGATCAAAAACGGAAGTCCTTCGGCGCGGTGCAGTTGAAACAAAAATGCTTTGTCACGCAACGCAAACTGCACCACGTGCGGCCCTTCGCTGACATCGCCCACAACAAATGTCGGCTTGGATTCGGTATCAAACCCCACCATGCCCGCTGCCATGATTTCAGCAGTGGCGGAGGCAAATTCTGCGGTGGTTGCCGGCACATGGATGTGCTCCAGTGTGAGGCCGACGAATGGCTCTAACAATGAGATTTCAGTTTTGGTTGGGGCGACTTTGGTCATGCCATGGAGGTGCAGATCAAAAAGGCTTGCTATCCATCGCTTCACCCATACGTACAGCCTTGGCAGGTTGCCAAGTTGGATTGAAGTTCAGCGTGTCTTTCGGGAACAACATCACCACCGTTGAGCCGAGCAGGAAACGCCCCATCTCCTGCCCCTTCTGCAATGAAATTTCTTGTCCATCGAAGTGCCATTCGCGTATCGCGCATGAGCGTGGCGGGTTTACCACGCCGTGCCACACCGTTGCCATACTACCGACTATCGTTGCGCCGACTAAGGTCAATACGAACTGCCCGAAGTCGCTGTCAAACACGCACACCACGCGCTCGTTGCGCGCGAACAAACCCGGCACGCCGCGTGCGGTGGTCGGATTCACCGAGAACAGTTCGCCCGGCACATAAATCATGCGGCGTAAACGTCCCGCGCACGGCATGTGGATGCGGTGGTAATCCTTGGGGCTGAGGTATAGCGTGGCAAAGCTGCCGTCATCGAACTGTGCAGCCAGCTCTGCATCGCCACCGACCAGTGCCGTCGTCGTATAGCTGTGACCTTTGGCTTGGAAGATGTTGTCGCGCTCAATTGCGCCGAACTGGCTGATCGCCCCATCCACCGGGCAGCTGAAATCGGACTCCGCCAGTGGACGCGCCTCTTCGCGCAAGGGGCGTGTGAAGAAGTCATTGAAGCTCGCATAGCTCGCGATGTCGGGATTGGCCGCCTCCTGCATGTTCACCCCATAGCGCGCCACAAAGCGGCGTATCACCGCCGTGGTCAATCCACCCAAACGGGCACTGGCGAATTTGCCCGCCAGCACAGTCAGCAACTGCTTGGGCATGAGGTATTGCGATAACACGGCTAAACGATCAGACACAATGAATTCCAGTAATTTTGAAAGCGCGGATTATAGCGGGGTGGGGAATCTGTGCAGCATGTGCATATTCCCTCCCCTTTTT
>JBEBKA010000078.1:0-9982 GCA_040079595.1 Gallionella sp. | reverse complement strand
CGCTTGTTGGGCGCAATTAAAACCATCATCATCGCCGACTTTGTAATGAGCTTGGATAACGTGCTGGGCGTGGCAGCAGTAGCGCACGGCAATGTGTTTCTATTGGTATTTGGCTTGTTGATTAGCATTCCGTTGATTGCGTGGAGCAGCCAGTTGGTGCTGAAAATGATTGATCGCTTCCCCTTTATTATTTATGCGGGGGGCGCGTTGCTCGGTTATGTGGCGGGTGAAATGTTGGTCACAGAAGCGTTGTTTAAGCCACTCGTTGAGGCTCAGCATTATTTGCACTGGCTCGTTCCTGTGATTTGCGCAGCGTTGGTGTTGCTAGTAGGGAAATGGTTGGCGGCACGTAAAGTGGTTGAGAGTGTGGCGGTAAATTTGGTGGATGGATCGGTTGCCGCCAAACCAAAAAATACAGATTAAGGAGCAAGAAAATGAAAATACTGATTCCCTTGGATGGGTCTGAATCCGCCAATCATGCCATTGATTTTGTGGTGGGCAATATGGCGACGTTGAAAGAAACTCCGCAAATTTTTCTGTTGAATGTGCAGTGGAAAGTGGCGGTGGGCAATGTCAAATTATTCATCAACCAAGACACCATAGACGATTATTATCGTGAGCAAGGTATGGCCGCGTTGCAAGCTGCGCGTGCCAAATTGGATAAAGCTAACTTGGCGTATCAATACCATATCAGCGTCGGTACACCTGCCGAGGCGATTGCCCAATACGCAAAGGCGCAAGATATTGATCAAATTGTCATGTGCAAACAAGGGCAGGGTGACTTGCAGGCAATGTTACTCGGCTCAGTGGTGAGCAAGGTGTTGCATTTGGCGCACTGCCCTGTTTTGCTGGTTAAATAAGCGGATTAGCTTGTGGTAAGCTCTGATTCGTAGCCGCACGGATAGCGGGATAGGGGTAGTAGATGAGTGTTTCAACCGCTCTGGAAATCATCAGCCAAACGCATTCTGGCATGGTGCGCTCGCACAACGAAGATAGTGTCGGTTTCGTGACCGCGTGTGGTTTGGTGGTGCTGGCAGACGGCATGGGCGGTTATAACGCGGGCGAAGTAGCGAGCGGGATTGTGGTGTCGGTGATGACGGCGGAAATTAGTGAGGCATTGCGCCATGCTAAGCCCACAGCTCGGGATGAAGCTAGTGGCGAAGAACTCGCGGTATTGTTGTTGCGCGACAACATTCAGCGAGCCAATTTATCGACTTTTCACGCCGCGCATAACAAGCAGCAATACGCGGGGATGGGCACGACTGTTGTTTCAGCGTTGTTTTATGACAATCGCGTTGCGGTCGCCCATGTGGGTGATTCGCGCATGTATCGTTTGCGTGGCGAAACGTTGGAAGCAATTACCCGCGACCACTCATTGCTGCAAGAGCAGATTGATAGCGGAATGATCAGTATTGAAGATGCGCGGTTATCCAAAAATAAAAATTTGGTGACTCGCGCTGTAGGCATTGACTCCAAAGTGAATACGGAAATACACCTGCATGATGCGATGGTAGGGGATGTTTATTTGCTCTGTTCAGATGGTTTGAATGACATGGTGGCAGACGAAGATATACAGTCTGTGTTGTATGCCATGCAAGGCAATATGCCCCTGGCGGCAGAGCAGCTGATACAGATGGCGAATGATAATGGTGGCCGCGACAACGTGTCGGTAGTATTGGTTAAGGTGAAAAAAAGTTTTGCCTCACCACAGGGTTGGCTGGCGAAGTTATGGGGCTACTTCAAATAGTATTTGCTTAGAGGAAATCACAATGGCTGCAAAACTAATACTTTGTATAGACGGCGCACCCGCCGTAGAGCATCCGCTGACTAAAGAGCGTATGACCATTGGGCGTAAAGCGCACAATGATATTGTGATTGATAACTTGGCGGTCAGCGGCGAACACGCTGCAATTGTGACCATTTTGCACGACTCGTTTCTAGAAGACTTAGATAGCACGAATGGCGTGGAAGTGAATGGTGCGCGCTGCAAAAAGCATTTTTTGGTGAATAACGACATGATTGAGATTGGCAAACACAAGCTCAAATATGTAAACGACCAGATTACGCAAATGACTTCAGAAGAGTTTGAGCGAACCATGGTGATACGTTCCTCGGTGAATCAATCCAGTGTAATCAGCGCGGTTAAACCGGTGCAGCCCGCGAGTCCAACTGTTACCCAAACCAATTTAAGTAAATTGCTGGAAGATGAAGCTCAAGCCACGGGGCGGTATATGGCGCAGCCTGAGGCAATTCCCATTCCGCCACCTATCCCAACATTACGTTTTGACCCTGCTCAGGTAGTCACGCCTGTGCCGCCGCCAGCCACAGTGTCAGTGCCCGCGCCTGCTGCGGTTGTCGCGCAGCCCGTTATTGCGGCGGATACTCACACTGCCCCTCGGTTAGTTGTACCTCAACCCCAATCCCCCTCAGTCCAACAGGCAACGGTGCAAATTTTATCGGGCAACAATGCGGGTAAAGAACTCGATCTCGTGAAAAGCCTCACCACGTTGGGAAAGCCGGGCGTGCAAGTGGCCGTGCTGACGCGCCGTCCACATGGATTTTTTATTACCCACGTTGAAGGGGCGCAATTTCCCACGGTGAACGGGCAAGTGTTAAACAACCAACCGCGACAATTAAACGACCATGACATTATCGAGTTGGCAGGGACTAAAATGGAGTTTTACTTCAAAGTCTGAGTTTTCAGGGACATTCTGTGGCTTTACCAAAACAACCCCATCAACCCCGCCACCATAAGGAATTCGCGTGAAAAAAAACGCCAAGCTGATCGGGCTGGGGTTGTTGATAGTCTTGCTTTTTCTGGGTAACGCCGCGCAATTCTACAAGCTGAATTTCGTCGACCAGCTTTCTAATATCCTCTACGATTATCGCTTGCAGTGGACCATGCCGCGCACGGTGGATGAGCGCGTGGTGATTCTCGACATTGATGAAAAAAGCCTGAAGGAAGAAGGTCGCTGGCCGTGGAGTCGAGATCGTTTGGCGGTGTTGATGGATAAGCTGTTCGATCAATACGGCGTGCAAGTGGTGGGTTTTGACGTGGTGTTTGCCGAGCAGGATGAGAGTTCGGGGCTGAAAGTGTTGCAACAGCTTGGGCAAACCCAACTCAAGGGCGATGCGGCATTCCAATCCGTTTTGGCAAAAATCAGCCCCCAGCTTGAATACGACCATTTGTTCGCCAGCAAAATTAAAAATCGTAAAGTGGTACTAGGCTATTACTTTACTAATCTGGAAGAGGCGCGTGTTTCTGGATTATTGCCTGCTTCAGCTCTCCCCGTTAGCACGTTCAAAAATAACCCTATCTCATTTCAACGCTTTAATGGCTATGGTGCAAATCTACCCTTATTGCAGCAGGCGGCGTTTAGTGCGGGACACTTCAATCCAATCATCGATGCGGACGGGGAAGTGCGTCGTGTACCGATTTTGATAGCGCATGACGGCGCGTATTACGAATCTTTGTCGCTGGCCGTGGTGCGCGCTTTGTTCGATCAGCTAACCATTCAACCAGGCTTCGTTGATGAGTACGCAGGGTTGGAATGGTTGGCGTTGGGACAAGACAAGAACACCCTGAAAATTCCAGTGGATGCTGAAGTTGCTGCGCTCGTTCCTTACCGTGGTGAGCAAGGTAGCTTTCGTTATTTTTCCATTGCTGATGTATTGCATGACCGAGTCAATGCTGCGCATCTGAAAGATAAAATCGTGCTGGTTGGCACGACTGCATTAGGTCTGCAAGATATGCGCAGCACACCTGTTGGTAAAGTGTTCCCAGGAGTGGAGGTTCACGCCAACCTGATTGCGGGCATCCTCGATCAAAATTTGAAGCATCGCCCTGCCTACATGGAAGGTGTAGAAGTGCTATGGATATTGTTGATTGGTTGTGCCTTGAGTGTCTGGTTGCCATTGATGAGTCCGCTCAAAGCTGTGGGCATGGCGATGATGGTATTTGCCGCCAGCTGGGGGGTGAGCGTAGGGCTGTGGCAATACAGCAACATTTACCTGTCGATTGCCAACAGCTTGTTGATGGTCACGATGCTATTTGTATTGAATATGTCTTACGGTTACTTTTTTGCAACACGCACTAAGCGGCAAATCACCGAGCGGTTCAAAAACTACGTGCCGGCCGAATTGGTCGATGAAATGAGCCAGCACCCCGAACAATTGGTGTCGATGGATGGAGATAGCCGTGAGATGACCATGCTATTTTCCGATGTGCGCGGTTTTACAAGCATTTCCGAGGGTATGGATTCCAAAAATCTCAGTAAATTGATGAATGAATTTCTCACGCCACTTTCCCGCGTGATTTCCAAGCATGAGGGTAAAGTCGATAAATACATGGGCGATTGCATCATGGCGTTTTGGGGTGCGCCAAAACCCCAGCCGAATCATGCGCGTAATGCTATATTGGCGGGCATTGAGATGCAGCAAACGTTGCGTGAATTGCAGCCCCATTTTAAGGCGAAAGGCTGGCCGGAAATTCACGTTGGCGTGGGCATCAACAGCGGGCGTGTGAGCGTCGGCAACATGGGTTCGGAAGTGCGCGTGGCTTATACGGTGATGGGCGATGCGGTGAATTTGGCTTCGCGCTTAGAAAGCATCACCAAACAATACGGGGTAGGCATCATTGTCGGCGAGAATACACGCCGCGCCGCGCCTGATTTTGTGTATCGTGAACTTGACCAAGTTAAGGTGGTCGGTAAAGATAAGCCCGTGGCGATTTATGAGCCGATAGGCTTGGTGGGTGAAGTGAGCCTAGCGGTGCAAGATGAAGTGGAGCGGTTTCATCAGGCGCGTCAATTTTATTGTGCGCAAAATTGGGATCAAGCGGAGCAGCAGTTGCTGAGCTTGCAAGACCTATCTCCGAATGTGGCACTGTATAAAATTTATCTTGAACGCGTAACGCATTTTCGTCGCGAGCCACCCGCACAGAATTGGGATGGCGTGTTTGTATTTCACAGCAAATAACGGGCAGGCAATATGAAATTAAGGGTGTTGGGGTGTAGTGGCGGAATCGGTGGCAATCAGCGTACCACCTCATTTTTGTTGGATCACGATATTTTGATCGACGCGGGTACGGGTGTAGGTGAGTTGAGCCTCGCGGAACTGGGTGCGATTGATCATATTTTTATTACGCATTCACATTTGGATCACATCGCGTGCATTCCATTGATGATAGACAGCGTGTGGATGATGCGTGATCACCCCATTACGATTTACGCAACGGCTGAAACACTAGAAATTATTCAGCAGCATATTTTTAACTGGAAGATATGGCCAGATTTTAGCCAAATACCCAATGCGCAAAGGCCCGCTATGCGTTATCAGGTTATCCAGTTAGGTCATGCCGTTGAATTAAACGGACGTAAAATTACGCCTGTGCCCGCCAACCATGTTGTGCCGGCTGTGGGCTACCATTTGGATAGCGGTAAAGCGAGCTTGGTTTATAGCGGCGACACTACTAGCAATGATGCGTTGTGGGCAGCGGTGAATAAAATCGAGAACTTGCGTTATCTGATTATTGAAGCGGCATTTTCCAACCATGAAAAAGAACTGGCGGTGCTTTCCAAGCATCTGTGTCCCGAATTGCTGGCTGTCGAGTTGAGTAAATTCAACCACCAGGCTGAGGTGTTTATCACCCATCTAAAACCAGATGAGCTGGAATTAACCATGCAGGAAATTGAGCAATGTTTGGCAGATCGGCAACCGAAGATGCTGCTGAATAATCATGTGTTCGAGTTTTAAGGAGTAGGCAATGAATACCGCAACCAATCCAGGCGATATTACCCAACGTATTGAGTTCACCAGAAACCTTAACCACGTCATCAACCGCATTCATGCCACGGGTAATGTGGATGAAATCATGTTGGATGTCAGTAAGGACATTTGCGCTTTGTTTAATGCGGATCGTCTCACCATTTATGTGGTGGGTGACGACAATGTTTCACTGGTCTCCAAGGTGAAAACGGGACTGAATTCTTTCAAGGATTTGAAGTTGCCCATTGCAGAGCAAAGCATCGCGGGTTTTTCAGCGATGAATAAAAAGCTGCTGAACATTCAAGATGTGTATGACGAAAAAGAATTAAAGCAGCACAGTACGCATTTGCGTTTTTTGCAGGAGGTGGACAAACGCACCGGATACCGCACCAAGCAAATGCTGGTTGCGCCCGTGTTGGATGGCACGAGCGGTGAGTTGCTGGGCATCATCCAAGTCATCAACAATAAGGCGGGCGTGCCATTTTTGCCTTGGGTGGAAGATGGTGTACAAGAATTATCGCAGACGATTGCAGTGGCATTTCGCCAGCGTCAGCAAACGGTGGCGATTAAAACCAAATACGATTATTTGGTCGCGGACGGGGCGATGTCCGCTGCCGAGTTTGAGTTGGCATCACGCACGGCGCGGCGTAAAGGGGTTGATCTTGAAGAAGTGTTGACCGACGAATTTCAAATCAGCTCGGCCGCTTTAGGCGGCGCGCTAGCCAAATTTTTTGGCGTACCTTACGAGCCGCACAAAGCCGACCGTATCAAGCCCGCCGAGTTGTTGCGTAATCTGCGCCGCGAGTATGTGGAGAGCAGCCACTGGATTCCGATTGAAGAAACCCAAGAAGGGTTAATGATTTTAACCACAGACCCGGAGCGTATCCAGTCATCACGGGTGGTGAACAACATTTTCCCCAAAAACAGGCTGGTTTATAAAGTTTGTTCGCAGCGTGAATTCAAACAATGCTTGGACGCGTTCTATAGTGGTAAATCTTCCGCCGATGCCACCGGAGCATTCCCTGCGGCGGATGAATCATCAATGGATGACTTATTGTCCACATTGGGTGGTGATGAGGAAGAAATCGGTAGCATCAGCCAAGAAGATGTGAGTGCCGCTGCCGACAATGAATTGGTTAAGCTGGTGAATAAAATTATTGTCGACGCGTATCGTATGGGCGCGTCAGATATTCACGTTGAGCCGGGGCCCGGTAAAGCCAAAACACAAATTCGCGTGCGCAAAGACGGCTCGTTGCTGAACTACATCGAAGTGCCTTCCAGCTACCGCAATGCGTTGGTAACGCGGATAAAAATCATGTGTGACTTGGATATTTCCGAAAAACGCAGACCGCAGGACGGCAAAATTAAGTTCAAAAAATTCGGTCCGTTAGACATCGAGCTGCGAGTTGCCACCATCCCCTCGCAGGGCGGGGTGGAAGATATTGTGATGCGTATTTTGGCTTCCGGTGACCCGTTGCCGTTGGAGAAAATGGGTTTCTCGGAGCGCAATAACGAGCTGATTAAAACCACGGTGAGCAAGCCTTACGGGCTGTTTTTTGTGTGCGGTCCAACGGGTTCAGGTAAAACCACCACGCTACATTCGGTATTGAAATACATCAACACGCCCGACACTAAAATCTGGACAGCTGAAGACCCCGTTGAAATTACGCAAAAAGGTTTGCGCCAAGTGCAAATCAATAAAAAAGCCGGGCTGGATTTCCCCACCATCATGCGCGCTTTTTTACGAGCTGACCCTGACGTAATTATGGTCGGTGAGATGCGCGATAAAGAAACCGTGTCGATTGGTATTGAAGCCTCGCTGACAGGTCACTTGGTGTTTGCCACCCTGCATACCAACAGCGCGCCAGAGTCCATTATTCGCTTGCTGGATATGGGCATGGATCCGTTCAATTTTGCCGATGCATTGTTGGGTATTCTGGCACAGCGTTTGGCAAAACGTTTATGTGCAGATTGCAAAAAACCGCATACCGCAACGGATGATGAGGTTAAATTACTGCTTGCCGAGTACAGTGCTGAGCTGGCTTACACGGAAACTTGGAAAAAGGATGCGGCTGCCGCATCGCAAGCTTTATTGGCGGACTGGAAAAAATTGTTTGCTGACAAAGATGGAAATTTCACTCTGTACACGCCAGTGGGCTGCGAAAAATGCACGGGGACAGGCTATCGAGGACGCGTGGGTTTGCACGAGTTGTTGATTGGCACAGACCCCGTGAAAAAGGCGATTCAAGAACATGCGCGGGTCGCTGAGTTGTTGGCAATTGCGCTGGAGGAAGGTATGCACACCCTCAAGCAAGATGGGATGGAGAAGGTGTTGTCGGGGATTACGGATATGCATCAGGTACGTGCGGTGTGTATTAAATAGTGGCGGCTAGCCGCTAGCCGTTCGTTGAACCAAATCCAACACTAGGCTAACTAACGGCTAATACTGAGCAACTACTATGCATATCTCACGATAAACGACTATCCACATGCTCGCCTCCGCCAATCCTTTTCACCGCCTCAAAGAACTCAATGAAATCGGTATCGCGCTCTCACAACAGCGCGACCTCAATAGCCTGCTGGAAACCATACTCATTGCCGCCAAGGGCATCACCAATGCGGATGCGGGGACATTGTATTTACATGATGCCGACCAGAAAAGTCTGCGCTTTGAAATCGTGCGCAACGATACACAAAAAACCGCGATGGGTGGCACGAGCGGCGTGTCGATACGTTACGATCCCGTGCGTTTATATGATGATGCGGGCAACCCGAATCACGCGATGGTGGTGAGTCACGCCGCGTTGACGGGAGACACCATTAACATTTCGGATGCCTATACCACAGAGGGATTCGATTTTTCGGGCACAAAAAAATACGATGCCAAGCACGGATATCGTTCCCAATCATTTTTGACCGTCCCCATGCGTAACCATGACGACGAAATCATCGGTGTGGTGCAGCTTATCAATGCCAAAAACCGCGAGTCGGGTGCAATCACAGATTTTTCGGATGAAGATCAACACCTCCTGGAGTCCCTTGCCTCGCAAGCTGCGATTGCCCTCAGTAATCGCCACCTTGTGGTGCAACTGGAGGAGTTATTCGAGGCATTTGTTCAGCTGATCAACACCGCTATCGACGATAAATCGCCTTATACGGGCGGACATTGCGACCGCGTGCCCGAACTCACTATGATGCTTGCCGAAGCAGTGAACCGCACCAACGAAGGGCCGCTCAAAGATTTTGTGATGACCGACAAAGATCGGCACGAGCTAAAAATTGCCGGTCTGCTGCATGATTGCGGAAAAGTCACCACACCTGTCCACGTGGTAGATAAAGCCACCAAGCTGCAAACCTTGTTCGATCGAATTCAGTTGGTGGATACGCGCTTTGAAGTACTTAAACGGGATGCGGAAATTGCGATGTTGCGTTCGTTAAATAACAATTCCCCTCTCCCCTTGAGGGAGAGGGGTGGGGGAGAGGGGGTAAAAAAGACCATCCAAGCCGAGTATGAGGCACGCATCAAACAACTCGATGATGACCGCGAATTTCTCCGTCAGTGCAATATCGGCAGTGAATCCATGCCCGAAGCCGCGCAGCAGCGTGTGCGGGAAATTGCCGCCTACCAATGGCAAAGCGAAGCGGGAATGCCGCAAAACTTTTTAAGCGATGACGAAGTGGAAAACCTCACCATACGCTCAGGCACGCTCACCAAAGCCGAGCGAGAAATCATTAACCACCACATTGTGGTCACCATCAAAATGCTGGAGTCATTGCCTTGGCCCAAACACCTGAGAAATGTGCCTGAATATGCGGCAGGACACCACGAACGTATGGATGGGAAAGGCTATCCACGCGGTTTAACGGGCAATCAAATGTCCGTGCAAGCCAAAGTGATGGGCATTGCCGATATTTTTGAAGCCCTCACCGCCAAAGACAGACCTTATAAAGAGGGCAAAACGCTGACCGAATCGTTAACCATTTTGGCTAAATTCAAACTGAACGGACATATCGATCCAGATTTGTTCGACGTGTTTATTAACGAAAAAGTTTATCTGGATTACGCGCATAAATATCTTTTGCCAGAGCAAATTGACGAAGTGGATATGAGCCAAATTTTGAGCGACTGCCCAAAATTGTCACTTTAACTGACGAAGAGAGTTGTAATAGGTAAATTAACCGTGCGCTCATGATATTTATTTATATAAATAACAAT
>JBEBKA010000077.1:0-10191 GCA_040079595.1 Gallionella sp. | reverse complement strand
AAGTTGCCACAACGGTACGACTGCAATCGGCAAAAACAATGGTCACGTTGCGACGACTGCTGCTTGTGAAACTTGCCACAAATCGACCACCAGCTTCTCAGGTGCGAAGTTCAATCACACGGGGATTACCACGGGTTGCGCGTCTTGCCACAACGGTACGACTGCAATCGGCAAAAACAATGGTCACGTTGCGACGACTGCTGCTTGTGAAACTTGCCACAAATCGACCACCAGCTTCTCGGGTGCGAAGTTCAATCACACGGGGATTACCACGGGTTGCGCGTCTTGCCACAACGGTACGACTGCAATCGGCAAGCCATCCAACCACATACCTTATGAAACGAAGTTGTTGGGGGGCGCAAGCATGGGATGCGAAAAATGCCACAAAACCACCAGCTTTGCTTTAGGTGTGTCTTCAACTGTGATGCACAATAATAGTCAAGGTAAAGGCTCTGGTTGGTGTATAGGCTGTCACCTTTCAGGAACTAATTTCCTTGGTGTGCAAGGCAAAGAATCGCTAACCCACGAAGCGCCAGGCCATACAGATTGTTCAGATTCTGGCTGCCATAAACCTCTTGGGAATACGGGTGCGTCGTATATCAATTGGGATTGATGCTGCTGTTGGGTTGTTGAGTCATTAAAGTAGTGTGAGTTTGAAGCGGTGCAATCCTCGAAGATGGTTGCGCCGCTTTTTTATGAGAGCTCACAAGTAGTGTGAGTAAATAATAGGATGGAGTAGGAATTGAAAATAAATCAGAAGTTGTACACCATTAAAAACTATATTCATTCGTTCATTACGTTGAGCTTACTCCTGTCGCTATTAGGTATTACTACTCAACATGTTCATGCTGAAGTGATTGACCGCATTGAGATCAATCAAGTGGGAGACGAGGCTGAAATTCAATTGCACTTCATTACGCGCATTCAATATAAACGCCAAGCGGTACTCAAGAGCGGTGATATACGCATCTACGTTACGTTGCTAGATATTGAGTCTGACGATCCACGTTTGGTGTGGGAGAAGAAGGGGTCTCCTTCATCGGACATCGTATTGCCTTTTACGATTACTTACCCTGAGCTTGACTCCTCGCTCACGCTGAGTTTTGGTAAGGTCGTAAAGAGTCGTGTTAGAGCAGGCAGTGATGGATATAGCTTGAGCATTTTCACTAAGGCGATAAAGCCGAAAAAACAAGAGCAAATTAAGCTGCCAGTCGTTGTCCCCCCTGTAGCTGTAGCTTTGCCTTCGCTGTCAGTTGCAGCCACTGCAATTACGAAGACAGAGGCAGTGGTGAGTAAACCGCTACCTAAGGATGCTACCCCAGTAGTAGAGCCAACAGGTTTTGCCACAGATGTACCTGTAGATGCAGCACAGAAGACACCCGAACAAATTGAGCAAGAAGCACAACAATTATATGTTCTGGCAAGTGACGCGTTGCAGGCGAATCAAATTGGAACCTCAATTGACGCACTCAACAAAGTGTTGAATTTACCACCCAATATATTGACGCAAGCTGCACAGGAATTGATGGGAGAAGCGCGTGAGAAAAATGGTGAATTTGTTAAAGCGCGGGCAGAGTATGAGTTGTATTTGAAGCTGTACCCGAAAGCTTTAGATGCGAAGCAAGTGCAGGCAAAAATTGCTAACTTACCTAAGGAAGATACCAAGCCTGTGCAAGCCCCGCCTAGTCAAGTTGCGCAAGAAGAAGATGAAGGAAAAATAAAAATTACGGGCGGTATATCGCAAATTTATTACAAAGGGCTTTCAAATACCAATACGTTTGATACGAGTGGAGCGACTCCAACCACTACTGTGCAGGCCAGAGAAGACCTTTCCCTTTTGACTTCTGCTTTGGATATGACAGCATGGAAACGTAGCGAGAAATATGACACACGAGTGGTGTTGCGCGAATCCAATAAAATTAATTTCCTGCCGAATAAGCCAGAAGATTATCGTTGGAATGTAGCTTACTTAGAGCAACGCGCACGTAATCGTAAATTTATGTATCGTTTGGGTCGGCAGTCTTCGGCTCCAAAAGTGTGGATACCTGGTCGCTTTGATGGATTGACTGGGGGGTATAGTTTCAATTCAACTTGGCGGGTGAATGCGGCTCTAGGTAAGCCTGTTGAATTCGGCACGAGCGGGGATGAAAAAACCTTTTACAGCGGAAGCGTTGAACTCAATATTTTACAGTGGAGCGGTAGCGTGTATTCTGGGATGGAGTATATCGGAGGCTATCGAGGGAAAGTGGGCGGGGTTAAAAGCCGCCGTGTTTTAGGTGCGGATGTTTTTTATTCAGACACCCAACGTAATTACCTGACGCAACTGGAATTCGACACGATTTACCATAAAATAAACTTCGCTACTTTTCAAGGTAACTGGACTCATGAGCCGAGTGCTACCAGTTATTTTATGCGGGCGGATCATCGCAGATCGCCTTCAGTAGCATTAAGTTTGACAGGGCAATTTTCTCAATCGCTCAAAGAGGTGTTAGGGTCAGGGCGAATATCACTACAGGCTTTGCGCGATAACGCAGTCTCTTTAAGTCCGATTAGCAATACTCTGTCATTTGGCTTGTCGCGTATTTATTCTCCTAGATTAACGTTGTCGAGCGATTTTACTATCACTAACACGGCAGGTACAGGCGCATACATAGACACTCTTACTTCACCTACGTTACCTACGACACAGCCAGCCGCCGTAGGTACAAACAATCAATACAGCTATTCCGTGACGGCAACGGGTAACAACTTAATCTTTGAGAATGATGCCGGTACAGCAGCGGCTATTTTTACTAGCAGTGACACGAATAAGTCGCAAACATTGGTCTTTAGTCAAACTAGCGTGCTTAAGCAAAAATGGCGGGTTGGAGCTGGGTTAGCATTGGTTAATCAAAGCTCTAGCGCGGGTAGGCATGAAACGCAAATTAAGCCAAGTGCCAAGGCGGATTACACCATGAGTGATACGACCAGTTTTTCAACCGAGATTGGTTTGGAGTTCAATCACCCCACCACTGCAACATCAGATGAGAAAATCTTTAATAAATACTTCTCGTTAGGTTATCGTTGGGATTTTAGGTAAGATCAATAGCGGAATGCGATGAATAAGGGCGGTCTTTACCGCCCTTATCTATTGGCTCGCAGGTTTTCTGTCATAAGTCACAAAATGATAGTGATGCAAATTTTTTTCATCCGGCACGTGGCTGGTGCGAGACGACTCTTGCCATATTTTTCTATCCAGCTCGGTGAAGTGCGCATCACCAGTTATCTCCAATTCAATCTCAGTGAGATAAATTCGATCAGCAAGTTGAATCGCCTGACGATATAACTCCGCACCGCCGATGATGAAAATCTCCGTGTCGTCATCGGATAGCGCAATCGCCTCTTCCAGTGCGGGAACGTCATACGCTTGGTCCGCGCAGGCCATTGGTAACAACTTGCTGTGGAACAACGATTTGGGCATTGCAAACTACTCATACTCCAGCTCTGATACCTCCAAGGGACACAACTTGTCGTTTAGTCAAGTCGCGACGTTTAAGGAGAAATGGCGCGCGGACACTTCGTTATCGCTTTCCAGAACCAGCAGCAATAATGATTCCCTAACAACACAGGTGCGACCCAGCTTAACCTTAAATTACCGCAAGAGCGATAGGTTGAGCTTTTCAGGCGAGGGTGGCGTGGAGTATTTCCACAGCAGTGGTGCAAACTCCTCGGACAGTAAAACGTTTCGTAAGTATTTCTTCCTGGGATACCGCTGGGATTTTAGGTAATAAGCGTCTCGTGTAATGAGCAACGGTGTAATATAAAAAGGCAGCCTAGGCTGCCTTTTTTATAGGTGCAAGTGCAACGAGAGGGCATGTTTTCTACCTCGCCGATACTTTCCTTACGCAATTTATCGTTTGAGTATCTGCATCCCCTTGAGCAGATTCATTGCTTGGCTGAGTTGATAATCACCTTTTGAACCAAACTCGACAGGCGTAAATTTGTCGGCATCCTCTTTACGATCGCCGAGTGCAGGGAGCGTTTTTTTGGCGGGGTTGCTGGATTTTTCTACACCTCCCTTGCCATCTTCTTGCGTATTGCTTAAATGTTTTCCCAAGTCTGCTTCGTGCAGTGTCAACATTCCGCTGTCATGGGGAGAGCTGGGATCTTCCACAATAATATCGGGCTCAATTCCTTTGGCTTGGATAGAGCGTCCCAGCGGGGTGTAATAGCGTGCAGTGGTGAGTTTGATGGCACTGTTGTTGCCCAACGGCAAGATGGTTTGCACCGAGCCTTTGCCAAAAGATTGCGTCCCCATGATGATGGCGCGTTTGTGGTCTTGCAGCGCGCCCGCCACAATTTCTGATGCCGAGGCCGAGCCGCCATTCACTAAAACAATCAACGGCACGTTTTTTACGGCTTCGGGGAGTTTTGCCAAATAATCACTGTTGTTACGTGCATAGCTTTGCGGATTGGCAGTTAAGCGCATTTTTGCGTCGTCCGTACGCCCTTCGGTATAAACCACCAAGGTGTCTTTGTTTAGAAAGGCGGCTGACACGCCGACGGCGGCAGTTAATAAGCCACCGGGGTCATTGCGCAAATCCAGCACCAGTCCTTTTAATGTGCCTTGATTTTGTTTGTACAAAGCCTCCAACGCGGAAGCGAGATTCTCGCCAGTTTGCTCTTGGAACTGCGTGATGCGAACAAATCCATAGCCAGGCTCAATTTGTTTTGATTTAACACTCTGCACTTTGATGACTGCACGCGTGAGCGCAAACGTGAGTAACTTTGCTTCGTCTTTGCGCGAAATGGTGAGGGTGATTTTGCTGCCTGGTTTGCCGCGCATTTGTTTAATTGCATCATTGAGCGATAAGCCTTTTACCAGTGTGTCATCGATCTTGATAATGAGATCGCCACTTTTGATGCCTGCTTGAAATGCAGGCGTGTCTTCGATAGGCGAAATGACTTTAACCAATCCCTCTTCCATGCCAACTTCGATGCCCAGCCCACCAAATTCGCCGTGGGTGGTGTCATTTAATTCTTTGAACGCATCCGCATCGAGATACGCCGAGTGCGGATCCAGTCCGCTCAACATGCCGTTGATGGCTTCGGTGATCAGTTTTTTATCAGCGACGGGCTCGACGTAATCACTTTTGATACGCCCAAAAACCTCGGTGAAAGCGCGCAAATCTTCAATAGGCAATGCAGTAGCGGGCGTTTCTTTTTCGGCAATCGCGGCGAAATGCAAACTGATTGAAATGCCCGCCACCAAACCCAAACTCACCAATCCTGCTTTTTGTAAAAGACGCATAATTTCCCTCGATATTATTTTTTTGCCAGCCAAGTAATTGGGTCGAACGGTTTACTTTCGTGACGTAGCTCAAAGTATAAACCCGAATCTTCGTTACCGCCGCTATTCCCCACGGTGGCGATGGTCTCTCCGCCAGCCAATAAATCGCCGACTTGTTTGTAGAGCGTTTCATTGTTGCCATACAAGCTCATATAGCCCATGCCGTGGTCGATAATGAGCAGGTTGCCGAAACCGCGCAGCCAGTCGGCAAAAACCACTCTGCCTGCTGCGATGACTTTAACGATTTTTCCTGAAGATGATTTTACAAATAGCCCTTTCCACAGTACTGGACTATCCGGTCTGGGCGTGCCGAAACGATTGGTGACCAACCCTTTGACTGGCCAAGCCAGCTTACCCTTAAGTTGCGTAAACAGACGACCTTCAAAACGGCCATCGGGCAAATTATCATTGCCAAACATCGAATTGGATTTTCGCTGCGCGAGCATCTGAGCTAGTTTTTTTACCAGTTGCGCAAGTTGACTTTCATCGCGTTGCAGTCGATTCACTTCTCGCCGTTGCTGTCGGAGCTGTTGTGAGAATTTTTTCAGCATCAACTGTTTTTCTTGCTGTCCTTTTTGCAGATTGGCGCGCTGCGTTAATTCTTTGGCACTCAATTCGGCAAGTTCGGTGCGCTGCGCCTGTGTTGCAAGCTTGGAGGCTTGAAGCTCGCTTAGATTGTCGCGTAAGTTACTTAACCCTGCGGCGCGATCACGGGCAATATATTGGTAATAATGCAGATTACGCGCTAATTGATTGGTCTCTTGACCGTTAAAAAACTGTTCAAAATAGCTGGGGTTGCCACTGGTATATTGCCGATAGAGTTGTTTGCTGAGGAGCTGCTGCTGGTCTTGCATGACCCCTGCCAAATCTTGTGTGCGCCGCTGCAATTTACCCAGATTCTGATCGAGCACATTTCGTTGCTGAGTCAATTCGGCAAGGGTACGATTACTGTCGCTAATGGCGCGTTCGGATTCACGCAACGCATCCATCGCGTTAGATTTTGATACGTTAGTACGTTCCATCTCCCGCTGCATTTTGACAATTCGGCTACGCAAATTGTCGAGTTCCTGTTGCTGACTAGCGGCAGAAGCGAGATTAAATGCGCTGAGGCAAAGCAATAAACCCAGATAATTCATCAACAAAATATGCCTTAGCGGTGTGACAGAGCTAGCGATATACGCCGCACAAACAACTAAATTTTGACGAGATCAATGATAAAAACGACAAGATTAGCGATTGGCAAGATGTTGACGCTATCCATTTTTTACGCTCACCAAAATCCGCAAATCATTGCCAACTTGGCGAACGTCTTGCCATTGTAATTCGACACTCTGATCCAGTTGGGTCAGCTCACCCAAGCTCGCCATGCCCCGCGCCACATCGCCCAATAACTGCGGCGCAAGATACAGCACCAATTCATCCACCAACCCTGCGCGCAGTAATGCACCATTCAAAATGCTGCCTGCTTCAACCAGCACTTCGTTGATGCCGCGTTGTGCTAAATCTTTAAGCATCGCGGGTAAATCAACTTGTCCGTTTTGATTGGGCAACACCACGACGGTTGCGCCATTTTTTTCTAATGCTACGATTTTTTCAGGCTGTTGAGTGGCGGTGTAGATCAATACGCTCCCCCACCCCTGGCGTGCGTTGTCGGCAGCTTGCTGCCCTACAACCACGGACATGCCCCTTGCGGGTAGCTCTCCCCCAGTGGGAGAGGGAGTGAGGATGCGCGCACCCAAAGGGATGCGTAACTGACTATCCAATACTACGCGCAAAGGTTGCCGCGAGGTCTCAACATCGCGCACATTCAACTGCGCATCATCTGCCAGAATTGTATTGATACCCGTCAGCACGGCACAAGAACGGGCGCGCCAGTGCTGCACATCCTGCCGCGCTGCATCGCCAGTAATCCATTGGCTCACACCATTCGCTAACGCAGTACGTCCATCCAAACTCATGGCGATTTTACTGCGCAGCCAAGGTGTGCCACGGGTCATGCGTGCAAAAAACCCGACATTCAATTCACGTGCGGCGGCTTCCATCAAGCCGCATTCAACCGGGATGCCAGCGGCACGTAATTTCTCGATGCCTTTGCCTGCTACCAAAGGATTGGGGTCTTGTACCGCTACCACCACACGCGCCACACATCCTGCAATCAGGGCATCGGCACAGGGTGGCGTTTTGCCTTGATGTGCACATGGCTCTAAGGTGACATAAGCCGTTGCACCATGTGCTGCCTCGCCTGCCTCGCGCAGCGCATACACTTCTGCGTGAGGCTCCCCAGCTCGTTGATGCCAACCGCTACCGATTATTTTTTCGTCTTTAATCAGCACACAGCCTACGCGTGGATTGGGGCTGGTGCTAGTCAAGCCTTGCTCGGCTAACCGTAAGGCCTGCACCATCCAAACATTATCTTCGGCGGAAAACATTTAAGTTTTTTTGGAACGACGTGGCGACTTGCGCACGGCCTCAACTGCTTCGGTAAAATCGCCCACATCCTGAAAGCTTTTATACACCGACGCAAAGCGAATATAGGCGACCTTGTCGAGCTTGAACAATTCTCGCATCACCATCTCACCGACTTGCCGGGAACCGATTTCGCGCTCGCCCGACGCGTAAAGTTTTTGCACAATGTGATCGATGGCTTCATCCACCAACTCGGCTGAAACCGGGCGTTTATGTAGCGCACGGCTGAAACTGGTGCGCAATTTTTCTTCATCGAACTCGCTGCGCATACCGTTTTGTTTGACCACCTGCGGCATACGCAACTCCACCTTTTCATAGGTGGTGAAACGCTTGTCGCACGACAAACAACGACGGCGACGGCGTATGCTATCGCCGTCGTCGCTTTCTCGGGTATCGACTACTTGGGTGTCGGGGTGTTTACAGAAGGGGCATTTCATAAGAAATAGTCTTTAGTTGATAGTCGTTAGTTAAAAAACTGCCGCAAAGCGGCGACACATCCAACTAATCACTAGCGACTAACGTCTAGTGACTATTCTCCATAAACTGGAAACTGTGCGGTCAACTTTTTCACTTCGCCGACCACGCGCGCGATCACCGCATCATCATTCGGTGCATCCAACACATCGGCAATGAGATGGGCAAGTTTTAACGCTTCTATTTCCGTGAATCCGCGTGTCGTCATGGCTGGGCTGCCGATACGAATACCGCTGGTAACGAAGGGTTTTTGCGGATCATTCGGAATCGCATTTTTGTTCACGGTGATGTGCGCACGTCCCAACGCGGCTTCGGCATCTTTTCCAGTAATTTGCTTAGCTTGCAAATCGACTAGGAACACATGGCTATCGGTACGACCCGACACAATACGCAAACCACGCTCTTGCAACACTTTCGCCATCACGCGCGCGTTGTCGATCACTTGCTTTTGGTAAGCCTTAAATTCCTTGCTGGCGGCTTCTTTGAACGCCACCGCTTTAGCGGCAATCACGTGCATCAACGGGCCGCCTTGCAACTGCGGGAAGATGGCGGAGTTAAGGGCTTTTTCATGTTCTGCTTTAGCCAAAATCAATCCGCCACGCGGGCCACGCAAGGTCTTGTGTGTTGTGGTTGTGACAAAGTCTGCGATGCCAACGGGGTTAGGATACAAACCCCCTGCCACCAAGCCCGCGTAGTGCGCCATGTCCACAAACAGATAGGCACCGACGCTATCGGCAATCGCACGAAAACGCTTCCAGTCTATCACCAGCGCATAAGCGGACGCACCCGCCACAATCATCTTGGGCTTATGTTCGTTTGCCAAAGCCTGCACCTGGTCGTAGTCTATTTCTTCTTTTGCATTCAGCCCATACTGAACGGCGTTATACAACTTGCCGCTGATATTCACCGACGCGCCGTGGGTCAAATGACCGCCGTGCGCCAGCGACATACCGAGGATAGTGTCGCCCGGCTTGAGTACGGAAACATACACCGCCTGATTGGCTTGCGAACCGGAATGCGGTTGCACGTTGGCGTACTCCGCTCCGAACAACGCCTTGGCGCGGTCAATTGCCAATTGTTCAGCCACGTCCACATACTCGCAACCGCCGTAATAACGCTTACCCGGGTAACCTTCGGCGTACTTGTTGGTCAGCTTGGTACCCTGCGCTTCCATCACCGCAGCGCTGGTGTAGTTTTCCGAGGCGATCAGCTCGATGTGATCTTCCTGACGGCGATTTTCATTTTGAATAGCGACCCACAACTCCGGATCAGAAATGGCGATGGTGTTTTTGCTGGAGAACATAGCGACGATTCCTAAAGGATTGAAAACTGGAAAGGCGCGGATTCTACCATGTTGAGTTCCAGAAGCAGAACCCGCCCATGTTTGCATGCGCCACAGCTTAGTGGTGGTGGCTGCTTGAGTAACATTGGCAGGTTGTGCTGACGTAATGCCCCGAAACCCGTAAAATGCGCGCTTTGTCATTGCTTAGAAATTATCCATGCTTACCTTTCAGCAAATCATTCTGAACCTACAAAGTTATTGGGATAAACAGGGTTGCGCGTTGTTGCAACCATACGATATGGAAGTCGGTGCGGGCACGTCGCACACAGCTACTTTTTTGCGCGCGCTAGGGCCGGAGCCTTGGAAAGCCGCGTATGTACAGCCTTCACGTCGTCCCAAGGATGGCCGCTATGGCGAGAATCCCAATCGTTTGCAGCATTACTATCAGTTTCAAGTGGTGCTTAAACCTGCGCCTGCGAACATTCTGGAGCTGTATCTCGGTTCGCTCGAAGCACTGGGGTTTGACCTGAAAAAAAATGACATTCGCTTTGTTGAGGACGATTGGGAGAACCCGACGCTGGGCGCGTGGGGCTTGGGTTGGGAGGTTTGGTTGAACGGCATGGAAGTGACGCAGTTCACC
>JBEBKA010000076.1:0-10386 GCA_040079595.1 Gallionella sp. | reverse complement strand
AACACTTCAAGAATCACGATGGCTTCTGCATCAACGTAATACACAATACGCCAAGTTCGGTTTTCATCTGGAATTCTTAATTCATGACATCCTCGACCGATACTGGGCATTGGCCTTGAGTGTGGCAACGATACTTTGATGCCTTCTTGCAGGTGTCGTAATAACACGCCCGCCTCAATTCTCGCCTCGGCAGAAAATGGCGGCATTTTAATTTCGCCGTGTAGCCACACCAAAGGCTTGCGCTGTTTAATCATGGGTTTCATGGTATGTCATATTTGACATATATGCAATAAGGTATTGCACGAAGCATCTGTGACGATACGCAGTAGATATTCAAAATAATAACGTTAATTATTTTGGTGTCATATCTACAGTTATGATCTGACAATTAGCTTGTACCCGTGCTTTTCGCGCGTGTGCCGAATACTTTTAACTTCCCGCAACGCATCCATTTCATCCTCAAAAACCTGCTGTTTTATCCCACCACGATGATTGTTCAGACCGAACCAGCGACGATACAAAATGAACGCGCCAAACAAGTCCTGATTTAGCACCAGCTCGTATCCGCGCACCTCGGTTCTAAACTCAAGCCTCATATTTCACCCCACATCATTTGCCATACACATTGCGCTTGCAATGGTGAAATTATTTCTATAGAGTTCACTCATGACAAAAGTACACGCACAGAACGATTGGCGTATTCGTATCAATGGTGGTGAGTCACATCCCTTGCCCCATGCGCATATCGAATTCCGTGATGGAATGCGGGTGTCGGTGGCGATTGAGTCGTTGGTGGTGTTAACAGGTGTGGTGCGTCCGCTCAAGCGGTTGAATGATCCGCTGGCTTGGGTGGCTGACCATAAAGAAGAACTGATTGAAGAATACTGGAGGCTAAACAAATGAAAAATCCCCCTGCTATTTTGGCGGTGCGCATCGTTGCGCCGATGACTTTGGAATTGGATTGGAGCACCAAGGAAACCCTGCGCCTGAACCTCGCGCCGTTGGTTCGCAAACTCGCCGCTTTCGCACCGCTGAAAACTCCAGCCATATTCGCCAAAGTGCGTGTGGATGATTGGGGTCACGCGCTGGAATGGCCGAAAGGTTTGGATATGGGTGCGGACAGATTGTATGAGTTGAGCCGTGAACAAGCGGGCTTGCCTACCGCCAGCGAGTTTAATCAATGGATGGCTAAATACCACCTTTCGCTGACGGATGCGGCAAATGTGCTGGGTATGACGCGTCGCATGATGACCTATTACCGCACGGGCAGCCGTCCTATCCCCAAGGTGGTGATGCTGGCGTGTAAGGGTTGGGTTGCTGAGAATAGGCAGCACCATTAAGTTGCCATCGACTACCATATTGCCACTGCCCACATCGGTATCTCGTCCGCATTTCTGCTGCACCATTCCATGTGGAAATTTATTCATTACTGGCCAACTCGACAGCGCGCCATAAGTTCTCGTCCGACGTATCTGTGTAAATGCTGGTAGTTTGCAAACTGGTGTGACCAAGCAATCTCTGAATAAAATTCAGCGGCACGCCAGACATCGCCAAGTGACTGCCGCAGGTGTGCCGTAACCAATGCGTGGTCGCGCGCTCAAACGCCTTCGATTCGGTATGTTTGCCTGCGCTCTGCAACGACTGAGTAATGCCGCTAAAAAATCCACGCAGCGACTTGGATAGTGCGCTCGTTGTTATCGCGCCCTCACCACTCTCTCTGGCAATCAGTGGCGTGGCTGCGGCGTTGCTCGTGATGTCAAAATTCAGTCCTCGATGCCCAAAATAGGTTTGCATCGCCGTCATCACCTCACTTGGAATCGGCACGGCACGCCACTTACCCCCTTTACCAAAGACTTTGAGCATCCAACGCACGCCCACACCTTCGGCAAGCGGCATGGTGTAGATACGCCCAACCGTCGCGTCCACCAGCTCGGAAATGCGTAAACCCGTTGCGTATGCAAATGGCAAAACGAAGCGCAACCTAATTAGGTGCTTGTCGTCCGAATCACCGTGTAACTGTGCAAGCAGATAATTCCATTGACCAACCGAGAATGCGCGCATAAATTCCACGTCTGGCGAAGAATCGTGACTGGCTTTGACCAGCGATTTTGATACCGCACTCCAGGGATTAAATGCGCAGTATTGCACCCTCACCAACCACTCAAAAAGGTTGCTGACAATGGTGATCGCATGTTGCGCACTACTTGCGGACAACGCACCATCGAATGGTCGCCATGCTTTTTTATGACGCGCAACGCCTTTACAACCAAGCCAGGTGCTTTGTGCTTGACGGAACGGCCACGCCTGCGCCTCCGTCCTGCCAAGCATGGATAACCAATCACGATACGCCGCGCAATCTTCGACAGACAAATCCGACAATGCTTTACCGCGTTCCAGAATTGCCCACAACAAAATTCGTTCCGCTTCTTTTTGATAAGCGCGCTGCGTGTTTTGATTGCCTGACTTTGTGGCTAACCATAAATAGATCGCTTGATGGTCGTTTGTCGCATCAATGCGTGGCGAACCAAGACAGCGATTAGAGCCAACGCGCCCATCGAGGTTTGCTGGTGCTACAAAACGCTCCAGAGGAACAATGCCCGTACTTTGCAAGCGTGTTTGTGTAAGTGTGCTGATGGACAAGCTTCTTAGTGGCGCAAGCGATTGCGCTGGCAGCTCGCCCAGAGATGATTCATAGCCGCGCAGCCACGTCACAATACGTGCCGAGCCCTTCTCGCCCAATCTTGGCACACTTACCCACCAGCGATACCCATGCGTTGCAATGCTATCTATCAAATGCCCTATCGTTGGCAATTTGGCTAACACTAGGCGACGTGAAATTGCTTCATCAAACCACGCATTCACCCAATCATCGCGGACTGGTTCGGTAGAAATAAGCGGCTCGATCCATTTCAATGCTGCTAGCTGTTTATCAATCAGGCGTTGACGTTTCTTTTGCTTGAAATCAAGCGTTTCTGGATAGGCTTCGACATAGGCTTCCACCAATTCCTTTTCGGTAAAAAAATTATCTGGATCGACTTCATTGCGATACTCGTCCAGCGATGGCGCGGCGGTGCGCCCGACCTCACCGCCTAGCGCGATACGAATTTTTAACAGATGCGCATTATTGCGCTTGCCATGCCTGAATGAAGCCTGCCGCAAGGTATCCTGCACCCACGTCAAAGTGGTTTTAGCGCGGCGCAAATCGATTCCTGTTTCAAGGTATAGCTCGGCCATCGCCGCGAGGTCTTGCCCCAGCAGGTTTGCCCGAAAAAATGCGATGTGATGCCGCCCAATTTTGCGGGTCACCTCCCATTTTCTTGTTTGCATATCGTTCATCTTGATTAAAAATTTTGCGTCACTGCACGGCTTTGAGCGCAATCAAAAATTCTTATTTACCCACACCTTTGCCCACGGATTTTGTGAGCAACTAAATCATCTATTTTGGTGACGCTGTACGGCCAACAATCAGCCACTTCCACACACCTATCAAGCTCGTTCCGGTAAAACCAATTTGCATCAACACCATGCTGCTAGCGTGCGTAATCAAGCCGAATGTCATCCATGCGAAATTTGATACCAAAAAAAACACAAACCCCCAGCCCGAATAGCGGTTGTTCATGGACAGTAATGCAGCCCCTAATAAACCTGTGGCACAGCCAATCCAATCTATCGCTCCAAGCATAAAATCCATTTCGACTAACGCGTTAAGAAATCAAACTGCTCTAAGAATCGGTCTTTCGCAGTTTCAAGAGTGAGCGTCCAAATCCTTCCTTTCATTGGCTTTGCAGCGATAGGCGTTTTATGCAAGTTGCACCCTGACAATAACAAGTCTTGAATTTCAGTCACAAACAGAATGTTGTTGGCATCTTTCCGCCCAGACCATGTGGTTAGTGTCGTCATCATTCCTTAGTCAATCTGCTTAAAAATTCCTCTAGTTATTCGACTTGCCGTATCAACCCCGCCAGCTGTTTCGTTCGTTTGTGCGGTGGGCAAGATTGGCAACGGTGTTGCCTGTTTAAGCGGTCTTGGCAATTTGATTGTTGCTGGCGATGAACTCGATTCGCTAGTACCGAACGAGCGACTTTCGCACATGAATGAAAGACCGAGCGCAGCTAGCAATCTCATCCTTTCGGCTCGCGCGCGCGGCGGAAACTTTTCGAGTTCCTGAACCAGCTCTGGGTATCCTTCAAAATAAGCTATATCTACCCGCATTACTCCTCCACTATGTCCAACAACCTATTGGTTCTCACGCAATGTGTTCAGGCTTTCACGTGTCGCTGATCTTTCCACGCACCTGTCCCCCAACACTGTTTTATGGCAAGAAGCGCAACTTGAGTTTACTCGTCAGCAATCAAGCTGCACCGCCACGCCAAAAGCCGCGCACATTCGCAAAGACAGAATCGGCAGCCACCGTGATGGGTGTTTTGTTGAAGATATTTTTAATCGCTGGCTCGAACAACGATGCGCCGCCACCCACCATCACGATTGCATCGACGTTTGATTCTTCCTTGCGTATTGAGGTTTGGAGTTGCGAACAAACGATATGACCGACCGATGCCGATGCCACGCTCAAGTAAGGCGCAATTTCAACGCGTGTGCCAAAGACTGATACGGTAGAGCGACCAGAACGCACGGCATTTTCCATTTTGTTGCGACCAGGATTACCGCCGTGGTCTTTGGCAATTAACGAACAGGCTTCGTCCAAAATGACTGATGTCGCATTGAGGCTTGTCCCTGATGAGGCGCGCTTGAATTCGCCGTTGATGAGCAACACCCAGTCCACTGAAAAAAAGCCTGGGTCAACCACCAAAATGCTCGCATCTTCAATTTGCGATGGATCACCAAGTTGATGCAGGTAGTCCACGAAGCCGCCTAATGGTTGAGGAACAATTTTCACGTCCTTGACGAGAATTTTCTTTTTGGGCGTAACTTGATGCTCCCCTTTCATAGTTTTAATGAGGTGCTTGCGCAAGCCTTCGTCAAAGTATTGGCTGGTTGGCAGCCCTGTTACCACGCGATCAATCTCGGACATGCCAGACATCAATAGCCCTGCGTTAAATAAGGCGCGATATGAAGCCGTCGATGAATAATCTTTGTGCAACTCGCGCGCCCAATTCTCCAGGCGATCATAACTACAGCCAGCAACGAACTCTTTGCCGTCCACCAGCACACGTAATGGTTCATCCGCGCCACCAGACACGATACATTGACCGATATGCTCAGAGGGAGCTGCACCTGCTGGCTTGCCAATAAGAGTAAGCTCTTCGCCAGCACGACCAAAAGCAACTTTCAAATTTGAGTAGCCAATATCCATTCCCACTATTTGCATTTCATGCCCCTTAGATAATTAAAATCCACCTCCACGGTGATTAAATGTTTCGCCGCACATCAACAGTCAAAGCGTCCCTAACACGTCTGTGGAACGTCTAGCATTCCAGCCCATACCAATCCAACTTTCTTAGACGCGCTGTAGAACATCTGCGGCACGTTTTAATTATTCAATGTCGGCAAATAAAAATCCCCAAACTACTCTGCAAATTTGCAGAGTAGTTTGGGGATTTTTCCCTTTCTTTAAGGCAAATTCGCTTCGTTGAAAAAACTCAAACCCACGGAGGAATTAAATATGGCAAGTAATGCAGCGGTTAAAGGTGATGTCAAAACTACTAAGGCGGCAACTAAGCGCAAGACTGACTTCAGCAATCCATATGTGTTGAAGCTGGTTAAGTTAAGCACGACACCCGCCCAAATGGTTTACGAAATCACATTTGACGAATGTTCTGGGGCTTTGCGTAATTTAAGTTCTGTACTGCCAACCTTGGTAAAGAATCAAACTGAAATGATGACTGTCAATGGGGTGGTCGATCATTTAATTAACACTCAGTTATCTGACTTGCGCAAAGAGTCCGCTCGCATTAAAAAAATTGCTGAGGACAACGGTATCGAAATTGGCAAGCTCCATTACACCAGTGTGCAAGAGGTGCAAGCTAAATTAACTTGCAACAAGGCTGGGCAGTTCCTAACCGTTATTTCCGAGCTCGACGATTTAATTTGCCTCGTGCATTCAGCGTGGTTCGCTGGGTTTATTGCTGATGATGTGAAATCTAGCTTGGAACGACAATGGCGCAGAAAAGCAGTCGGTGTTGCCGCTGAAATCAAAAACATCACGAACCGTGCATTCCGCGCCAACTCAAAAAACTCAGACCCTGATGATACGCAAACCGACACTGCTGATAAAGTGGTCGCAAGCGACACGACCACGGACAAACCAAAGCGTGCAAAATCTAAAAGCAATACGATTGAAGCTGCGGCTTCAAAGGTGGAAATGGCGGAAGCTGTTGTGAGTTGACTGAGCTTAATCAATTCCAAGCAAGGGTGGTTGCTGCCGAGGGTTATTGCGCAGTATTAGCTCGCCCTGACTCTGGTAAAACTCGCGTTCTATCTATGCGCGTAAAACCAACCAGGCTACCAAAACCGTGCCGTACCAGTTTGCAACGTTTCCAGCGGTTGCTAGTCCTAAAGCCTGCATTCGCCAACTTGGTTTGAGTTGCGGCAAGACCAACTGAGGGAACACAGCAAACGCCACCCACTCAGTAATTCACAATAAATTATTACTATTACTTTATTACCTTTTTTAGGGTATTTATACGTATAATTACCTTTAATAACTCCTTAAAAGATAATTAATATGCTATCTATACAAAACACTGTTGGTGAATGGGCATTGAAACTAGGACGGCAAATTCGTTCCATACGTCTTAAACTCAATTACGAACAAGCAACTTTAGCCGAGATTGCAGGTGTTTCTATCAAAGCCATCACAAATCTTGAGACCGGAAAAGGCGCAACTATCAAGACACTCATCAAGGTTCTGAGAGCAGTAAATCGAGTGGAATGGCTAGAAACCCTAGCACCACCACTCTCAGTAAGCCCACTGCAGTTATTGAGAACAAGAAAAACAAAAGAACGCGCCTCTTCCCCAAGAAAGGCAAAAAATGTATAAACCCGTAGATGTCATCGAGGTTTTGATTTGGGGTAAAAGCGTGGGAGCGGTTGCATTAGACCCAAAGCTTGGCTATTACGCTTTTGAATACGATCCTAAATTCATCGCTTCAGGTGTTGAATTATCCCCCATTCACATGCCTTTGGAAAAAGGGAATGACCCATTTGTATTTGGCGACCTCCCCATAGCAACCTATAAGCGATTACCTGCTATGTTGGCTGATGCTTTACCTGATGATTTCGGTAATAGATTGATTGACGCATGGATGGCACAGCAAGGTGTGGATAAGGAGTACATTACACCACTAGACCGTTTAGCTTACATGAGTAAACGTGGCATGGGTGCACTGGAATTTAGACCTGCACGCGGCTCAAGAACAAGCACCACTACCGCAATCCAACTCTCAAAGTTGGTGGCGGATGCCAGACAAATGATGGTACATGGAGAAATTGACACTGATCATCATGCAAAAGCTGCTCTCGCACAAATCATTCAAGTCGGTACTTCCGCAGGCGGTGCGCGCGCTAAAGCAACCATAGCGTGGAATTCATCAACGGATGAAATAAGAGCTGGGCAGTTCGATGTAGCACTAGGTTTTGAACACTGGCTACTCAAGTTAGATGGTATGGGAAATGACTTGGAACTCGGCACTTCACAAAACTATGGCCGCATTGAATTTGCCTATTCGTTAATGGCTAAAGCTGCCGGAATTAAAATGTCAGCTTGCCACTTGTTGGAAGAAAATGGGCGAGCACATTTTATGACCAAACGCTTTGATCGAGATGGCAACCAGAAAATCCACATGCAGTCTCTATGCGCTACGGCTCACTTGGATTACAAGCAAAAGGCTACACATGACTATGCCACATTATTTTTGACAATCGGAAAATTAAAGCTAGGTATTGATGCACTTGAAGAAGCGTATCGACGCATGATTTTTAACGTCATGTCGGCAAATTGTGACGATCACTCAAAGAACTTTTCATTTTTATTGAAGGAGGGGGCTGGTTGGGAATTATCTCCAGCTTATGACATAACACATGCCTATAATCCAAATGGCGAGTGGAATTCGCAACATCTTATGTCTGTAAATGGAAAATTTACTGGCATCACGCATCAAGATTTCATTGAAGTGGCAGACCGTTTTGCCATTGGACGAGCTGAAAGAATAATTAGACATGTTGCCGATGCTGTTGCGACGTGGTCAGAGTTTGCCAAACAAGCTGGCTTGCCATTCAAAGAGTCAAAATTGATTGCCAAGCACCACAAACTTCACTCACCATCTGCTTAAGTGAAGAGCAGCAGAATGAGAGTTTTCAACTTCCCATTCCCACTAATAAATGCGACATAATTCCATCGGCCACCACAGAATTTCAATTAGACCAGCTTGTGAAAACCAATGTGGCAGACAATCCAATCGATTGTCTGCCGCAGGATTGAAATTAGAGCTTCCGCTGTGCCCAATAAAGGGGACAATTGAGCAATACATAAATTCCGAACGCGTTCAATAGAGGATGTGTATTGAGAGCATCTTTCGAATCAAATTGAAGCTACATCTGCTAAACGAATTTCATAGCACCAGGTTCTTCCAACTCCAGCGCTTGTCTCTCTTGAGTATGATGTTGAAAATGGGAAGATTATGCTCGCCGGATGATTCCTTAGTTCCATTATGTAGAAGAGAGCAAACCCAAGTGCTTGAGGCTTTGTGGCGAGTGGGCTTAGATAGATGTTGTCCACGCTCTTACGTGCGCGAAGCTCTTGTAGCTTGTCTGACAGTTCGGTAGCCACCACGAAGGGGTCATTAGCTGAAGCGAAGAACACTCGGTCTGCCATGTCTGGCTGATCTGCCAACGGCGTCTTGTCTAGTCGCAGTATACTTTCCTGATACATATCTGCACTTAACGAAGGCAGGCTACGCAGTTGATATAGTTTCGCGCCATCTTTCTCGTTTACGACTCTGGAAATTAGTTCGTCGTCGTAACCAACGCCGACAACCAGAATGTCATTCGCGGTTTCATCGATATGTATGCCTTCAAAGCCAGCCACCTGTCGCACTTGATACACGTCATGAGAAAACTTAGTGTCCTCCTTGCGACCATACTGAGCAGGTTCAGTATAAATCATATCAAATGACATTATGTTAATAGTCTGCAAATACTGTACGAGGAAAAGTATGTGCGGACGCATGAATCCCGTAATATCTATGCAGAGTTTTTTTCCATGAAGTTGATTTGCCCCATTAATCTTATCTATCAACTCTTGGATGACATCTGCTTCATTTCCCCTATCAAAAGAGAATATATCGGGGTGCTGTGGATATTCAACCACAGCGTAACCATATTCAGGAAGCATCACCCAATATTTTTTTTGTGCCGCTGCGCACTCGAAGACATGCTTCACTCGTTCACTGCTGTTATATGCTGAAATTAAGATATCCCAAGACCGACAATTAGGTTCTGTGAAAACTAACGTACATTTTCGATTAAGTAGGTATCGTAGATTCATAGTATCCTCTACTAGAATAGTTTCTTTTGGATGCCAGTTCCAATGTTTTCTATTGCATATGGTACCTCCATACCTTTTACCCGCTCACCAATAAGTGATTCCACCTGCTCCCGACAATCTGGATCAAACATGGCGTTAAAGAGTGTCTCCTGAAGCTCAATCGAGCCACGCCGATGTTCAGACACGTCCCAGCGTGCCGCGAGCATTGGGCTAAGCTGGAATTTGTCATCAATAGAGTTGCTATCATTGCGACTTACAGCGCCATCACGAACTCGAATAAGGTATGACCAGTTTTCAGCGTGGTTTAGCACTTCCCGAGCCATCTTGGATCCAAGTTTACAATTCACCGAAAACGTTGCCAAATCACACTCCGCTGGCTTCAAGCTGTAGCGAACCCTGCGAAACAGTTTTGCCAATGATTCAATAGCAGATCTTACCTCTGATCCATGTTTGTCCGGTTGTGCATCATCCCAAAACCATGCCGCTGCATCACGAATACCTTCTCCTTGGGAAGAAATCGATATCCTTCCACCTTCCTGAAAGGGCCTCTCACCTGCAAAATGTGACCTCCGATAAATCTGCTTGAGCAATCCAAGAAGATTTCTTGGTATGCCTTGTGAGAGATGCACCAAGGTATCAAGACCTGCATACACTATATGGTACTTGTTGCAGTCCAGATAAATTTGAGCTAATAGATCAGACTTGAAATGATCTAATGCTTGCGAATATTTTGGCTCTGCATTTCTGCCGTTTTCCAGATAATTACGTGCCTGCACTCCAATTGCAGCAGCTGTTTCTACTAAATTGGATGTTGTGCGCCACTCTTTGTAAAGAAGATACAGATTTACCTTTTCTAGCAATGGGTCATTAGGTAACTGAAG
>JBEBKA010000075.1:0-11567 GCA_040079595.1 Gallionella sp. | reverse complement strand
ACACGACGACACACGCTGAAATGACCCGTTTCGTGCGCCTGCGTGTGACCGCAGTCAAAGGGCCGGACAGAAAACAGATTAAATCAGTGCTTCCCTAACTTACAATCGAGTCATGCACCGATTTATGGCTTATGCGGCAAGCACTGTTCTAGTGTTTATCATGTGGTTGAGTTTTGGTGTGCGCTTGCTTGCGGCACAATAAACCAGCGTGAGCAAACTTAACAATCAATATCGGAGTTCGCATGCAACACGTTTTAATCATCCATGAAGTCGAGTCTTATCCCGCATGGAAATTGGTCTTCGACCAAGCGGTCGATATTAGAAAGCGTGCGGGAGAAATCAGCTATCAGCTGCTGAAATATGACAACGACGCAAATAACATCGTCCATTTTTCGGCGTGGTCTTCGTTGGGAAATGCCCGTCGTTTTTTCGAGTCGGAAGAATTGATTGAGATCAGGAAAAAGGCGGGCGTAAAAGCCCCCAATTTTATTTATCTCCAAGAGATAGAGCGCGGTGTTTTATAAGCAGGACAAAGAAAATTATGGGCATTGATACATTTCGCACAGCGAATAAATTTGATGCGGAAGTAATTACCCAACTCGTCAATCAAGCCTATCGCCCAGCCTCAGAATTGGCTGGCTGGACGCATGAATCGGACTTGGTATCTGGCAACAGAATAAGTGCGGGTCAAGTCACTGACATATTGTCGAGTCCCAATTCCGTTATCCTTGTCGGACTCAAGGACTCCACAATAATGGCTTGCGTCCATGTTGAAAAAGTCGACAGAAGTTGCCACATTGGAATGCTCGCTGTTCTCCCCAATCAACAAGGGGCTGGGGACGGAAAACAAATGCTCGCCTATGCGGAAAGTTATGCGAATGAATTTTTCGGTGCGGAGAGAGCCGTTATGGTTGTGGTGTCTTTAAGAGGTGAACTCATCGATTTCTATTTGCGGCGAGGCTATCAGAGAACTGGGGCAATAATGGACTACCCACTGTCAGCGAATGCAGGCACACCAAAATATGCGAACCTTAAAGTAGAAGTTTTGGAGAAACATTTCAATGTTGCTATTAAAAGCACTACCCATTTGAACTCAAATTTATAAGTGCGGACAAGGGAATAAAAGTCGATGGATGCCATTTCAAATATCGCGTTAGCCACGGGGCTGAGCTGGGCGAGCGGACTGCGCTTATACGCTACGGTTTTTATCGTCGGCTTGCTGGCGAAATACGGCTATGTACCGTTGCCAGATAGTCTGAGTATCTTGAAGCATCCCGTGGTGATAGGGGTGTCGGGTGTGTTGCTGGTGGTGGAGTTTTTGGCGGATAAGTTTCCGCTGGTCGATAGCGTGTGGGACAGCATCCATACTTTTATTCGCATCCCCGCTGGAGCACTCTTGGCGATGGGGGCAATCAACAGTAACGATCCGCTGATTGCTACGTTGGTCGCTTTGTTGGGTGGTTCGCTGGCGGGTGCAACACACCTCACCAAAGCGGGCAGCCGCGCCCTCATCAATACCTCGCCGGAACCCGTGAGCAACGTTACTGCTTCATTCGGTGAAGAGGTTACATTGCTGTTTGGTGGATGGCTGGCACTGGCGCATCCCGCTGCTTTTTTAGTGTTTATCGTGCTGTTTATATTGGTGCTGATTTGGCTGCTACCCAAGCTGTGGCGCGGTGTAAAGAAGGTTTTTGGCAGCGCCAAAATTGTGAGTGGGGTGCAATAAAAATGAAAAAATCACCTTAAGTATATAGTTGTTTTATTATTTAAATATTGTGGTTAAACCATCAGTGTTTATAACGCTACGTTCAACCTTTCTTACATCTGTACCGTTCACACCATTTCCGTTGTTAGTAGAATATGAAGTCGATATAGCCTCGGTTTTCATTTTTTCATTACAACATCAGCACGTTGTTCAAACACGTTTTGGCTTGGGTCAAGCGGGCGACGGTAGGCAGTAAATTCAGCCCCGTTGCTTCTTTTAACGTGAGTGCTTTTTCTTTCATGTCCTCCAACTCGATTTTTATGGCTTCTCCCTCGGCTGCAAATGCAATGGTGTTGCCGCTTTCGCAGGATGGGAACATCAGCGCACGATCTTCAAAGGCGGTGAGAATGTGTGCAAACCCTCCCATCACGCCGCGACTTAATCCAATCAGGTTCACTGCCATGATGCCTGTATCGCTCAATCGGGTACGGCAGGCTTGGTAGAAGGGCAGGGTGTTGAGTCCGCCCGGATGGGCGTGTTGATCAAAGCCGTCGACTAAAATTAGATCAAATTTTTTATCCGTACCGAGTACGTATTCAACACCGTCGGCGATGACTAAATTGATGCGTTTGTGATCTTCGGGTAGTTTGAAAAATTGCCGTGCCGCCGCAACCACGGAAGGTTCAATCTCCACAATGGTGAGGTGTGCGAGCGGGTAATGGCGATACAGGAATTTGGTGAGTGAGGCCGCGCCCAAGCCGATTAGCAGCACCTTGCGCGGAAAGCGCGTGTCGTCCCGCAGTAGCAGTGAGGCCATCATTTCACGGGTGTATTCCAGTTCCAGATTCCACGGGGTGGCGATGCGCATCGCGCCTTGTATCCAGCTTGAGCCAAAGTGCAAAAAACGCACGCCTGCTTGTTCGGAGATGTCGATAGGAGTAGCCATTTATGATAGGGAGGTAATGAACGGAACAGCGCATAGTATAATCGCGCCCCCGAATTTCATCCTACCGCCACCGCTATGTTTAGAGTCTCTGTCGGCACATCTGCCTTATCTGCTTTTCGTCTGGAAAAATTACGTAATACATTGAATGGCGTTGTACCTAACGTGGTCATTGCCGATACGCGACACTGTTATTTCACTGCGCTGAACAGCAAATCATTCCCTGCCGCACAAACCAAGTTGCTGGACAAAGTGCTTGGTCTTGACAGGCTGGCCGGTGCGCCAAAGCAAGCAGCCGAATTGACGCAAGTATTGGTGGTGCCGCGTTTAGGCACAATCTCACCGTGGTCCACCAAAGCAACGGACATCGCAAAGCATTGTGGGTTGTCTGGTGTGCAACGTATCGAGCGCGGTGTGGTGTATTACCTCTCGACTAAAAATGAGCAGCCGTTAAGCAAAGTGGAAAGGTTGGCATTTTTGCCGTTGCTGCACGACCGTATGACCGAATCGGTATTAACCGATGTGGAAAGCGCACCGGAAAAAATCTTCCAGCATGGCAGGCCGCAACCCTTGTCCAGCGTGGATGTGCTCAAGGGTGGGAATCAAGCGTTGGAGCAAGCCAACCGCGAGATGGGCTTGGCATTATCTGCGGATGAAATCGAGTACCTAGTCGAAAATTTCAAGAAGCTGAAACGCAATCCGACCGATGTCGAGTTGATGATGTTCGCACAAGCCAACTCGGAACACTGCCGCCACAAGATTTTCAATGCCGATTGGGTAATCGACGGTGAGGCGCAAGATTTCTCGCTGTTCGGCATGATACGTAACACCCACAAGGTCAGTCCGCAAGGCACGGTGGTCGCCTATTCCGACAACTCTTCGGTGATTGAAGGTGCGCGCGTGGAACGTTTTTATCCGCGTGCCGATGGCAGTTATGCGTTCAGTGACGAGTTGATGCACACGCTGATGAAAGTGGAGACGCACAACCATCCGACTGCCATCGCGCCGTTTGCGGGTGCAGCGACAGGCAGCGGTGGTGAGATACGCGATGAAGGTGCTACTGGGAGCGGCTCTAAACCCAAGGCCGGGTTGACGGGCTTCTCGGTTTCCAACTTGAACATTCCGGGCTTTGAACAACCTTGGGAAACACCTTACGGCAAACCCTCACGTATCGTTACCGCGCTACAAATCATGCTGGACGGTCCTTTGGGCGGTGCGGCATTTAACAATGAGTTTGGTCGCCCGAATCTGACCGGCTATTTCCGTACCTTTGAAGAAAATGTCAGCGGCGAGATGCGCGGTTATCACAAGCCCATCATGTTGGCAGGCGGGGTCGGTAATATCTCGGCGATTCATACCCACAAACATGATCTGCCTGTTGGCGCATTGGTGATTCACTTCGGCGGTCCCGGCATGTTGATTGGGCTGGGTGGCGGTGCGGCTTCAAGTATGGACACGGGTAGCAATGCAGAAAACCTTGATTTCGATTCCGTGCAACGCGGCAACCCGGAGATGCAGCGTCGCGCACAAGAAGTGATCGACCGTTGCTGGCAACTGGGCAGCGAAAATCCGATTCTGTCCATCCACGATGTCGGCGCGGGAGGCATGTCCAATGCCTTGCCAGAGTTGGTGCATGGAGGCGGTCGCGGTGCGAAGTTTGAGCTGCGCAAAATTCCGTTGGATGAAACCGGCATGTCGCCAAAACAAATCTGGTGCAATGAATCGCAAGAACGCTACGTGCTAGCCATCGCGCCGGAACGCTTGGAACAATTCCGCGCTATCTGCGAACGCGAACGCTGTCCTTTTGAAGTGGTGGGTGTAGCTACTGATGAAGATCAATTGGTGGTGCATGACACGACGTTTAAATATGATTCCGTAAACATGCCGTTGTCTGTTTTGCTGGGTAAGCCACCCAAGATGACGCGCAATGTGGTGCGTGAGATACCGCGCCTGTCGTCATTCGATAGCAACACGCTAGATATTCGTGAGTCCATCGAGCGCGTATTACGTTTGCCTGCCGTTGCCAACAAAAATTTCCTCATCAGCATCGGTGATCGCACCGTGGGCGGTATGACAGCGCGTGATCAGATGGTTGGCCCGTGGCAAGTACCCGTGGCGGATGTGGCTGTGACGTTGATGGGCTTTAACACGAATCGTGGCGAAGCCTTCGCATTGGGCGAACGAACCCCGTTGGCATTGGTGAACGCGCCTGCTTCTGGTCGCATGGCGGTAGGTGAGGCACTCACCAACATCGCAGCTGCGCGTATTGAAAAAATCGGCGACGTTAAATTGTCGGCGAACTGGATGGCCGCAGCGGGACATCACGGTGAAGATGCCGCGTTGTTCGACACCGTGCGTGCTGTGGGTATGGAGCTATGCCCGCAACTCGGCATTGGCATTCCTGTTGGCAAAGATTCGATGTCCATGAAAACAACATGGCTCGAAGAGACGATTGTCCCTTCTCCCGCTGGCGGGGGAGGGTTAGGGAGGGGGAGTGTACGCAAAGAAGTCATCGCACCTTTGTCGCTCATCATCACCGCGTTCGCACCGTGTCCCGATGCACGTCACACCCTTACACCACAACTGGTTGTCGATCTCGATACCACGCTGTTGTTGATCGATTTGGGGCAAGGCAAGAACCGCATGGGCGGCTCGGCACTGGCGCAGGTTTACAAGCAGGTCGGAGATGTCGCACCCGATGTGGATGATGCGGCGATGCTCAAAGCTTTCTTTGAGTTGATCCAGAAATTGAATGCAGCCGATACGCTGCTGGCCTATCACGACCGCTCTGACGGGGGCGTATTCGTGGCGTTGTGTGAAATGGCGTTTGCCTCGCACCTCGGTTTGAACATCAAGCTCGACGCAACACATGGCGACACGCTGCGCGTTTTGTTCAATGAAGAGTTGGGCGCAGTGGTGCAAGTGCGTAATCGCGATGTGCAACACGTTTTGCAACTGGCAACGGATGCCGGATTGAAGAGCATGCAGCAAATTGCCACACTTAACGAAACCGGCATGATTGAAATTACGCGCGGTGACGAAAAGTTATACAGCGAAAGCGGTGTGGTGCTGCAACGCATCTGGTCTGAGACCACATACCAAATGCAAAAGCTGCGCGACAATCCAATCTGTGCGCAGCAAGAGTTTGACCGCCTGCTGGATGCTGCCGATCCGGGCTTGCATGTGAAGCTGACTTACGATCCCGATGAACCATTCCTTCCTCCTCTTAGGGGGAAGGCTAGGATGGGGGTGGAGATTACGAATATGAGCCAAGCTTCTACCCCCTCCCTAACCCTCCCCCTGCAAAGGGGAGGGTATATTTTTGCACGCCCCAAAATCGCCATCCTGCGCGAACAGGGCGTAAACGGCCAAGTGGAAATGGCTGCGGCGTTTGACCGTGCCGGATTCGCCACGGTGGACGTACACATGAGCGACATCATCAGTGGTCGCGTGAAGCTCGCAGACTTCAAAGGCGTGGCAGCGTGTGGTGGATTCTCTTACGGTGACGTGCTGGGTGCGGGCGAGGGCTGGGCAAAATCCATCTTGTTTAACACTCGCGCGCGTGACGAATTCGAAGCCTTCTTCAAACGCAACGACACCTTCGCGCTCGGTGTGTGCAACGGCTGCCAGATGATGAGCAACCTGCACGAAATCATCCCCGGTGCGGAACATTGGGCACACTTTGCACGCAACCAATCGGAACAATTTGAAGCGCGTTTTGTGATGGTGGAAGTGCAGCAATCGCCGTCGATATTCTTCAGCGGCATGGCGGGCAGCCGTATGCCGATAGTCGTCTCGCACGGTGAAGGCTATGCCGATTTTGGCAACGCCAAAAATCTGCAAGCAGCGCAACCGCTGGTCACGATGCGCTATGTCGATCATCATGGCAAAGCCACTGAAACTTATCCGCTCAATCCCAACGGCTCACCGCAAGGAATCACGGGTTTAACCACACCAGACGGGCGTTTCAGCATCATGATGCCGCACCCAGAACGTGTGTTCCGTGCCGTGCAAAACTCATGGTATCCGCGCGAGTGGCAAGAGAATGGTGCTTGGCTGCGCATGTTCCAGAATGCACGGAAGTGGGTGGATTGATTCACGGACGGTTCATATTACGCCTGTTAATACGCAAGAAAGGTGGCTAGTGTCTGTATAATTTCACGCAATTAAAATTCACTGTGTGCCACACAACATGATCACTCACGAAAACAAGTTAATCATTGGTACGCCGCTGAGTCCTTCCGCCACTCGCGTGATGTTGTTGGGTAGCGGTGAATTAGGCAAGGAGGTCATCATCGCGCTGCAACGGCTAGGGGTGGAAACAATTGCGGTGGATCGGTATGCCAACGCACCCGGACATCAAGTGGCGCATCGTTTTCACGTCATCAACATGGCGGATGGTGCGGCGTTGCACGCGCTCATCGAACAAGAAAAGCCGCATATCATCGTGCCGGAAATTGAGGCGATTGCGACAGAGATATTGGAGCAAATTGAGCGCGAGGGTTTGGTGCGCGTTATACCCACCGCGCGTGCAGCGCGTCTGACGATGAACCGCGAAGGCATACGCCGCTTGGCTGCCGAGACATTGGGCTTGCCGACTTCCCCGTATTGCTTTGCCGACAGTCTGTCAGAAATGCGTGCCGCGATAGACCAGATTGGCTATCCGTGCATCATCAAACCGGTGATGTCGTCATCAGGTAAGGGGCAATCTAAAGTTGACAGTGCAGCTGAAGTGGATGCAGCTTGGAGTTATGCTGCCAGCGGTAGTCGTGTAAATCAGGGCAGGGTGATTGTGGAGGGCGTGATTCACTTCGATTACGAAATTACGCAGCTCACAGTGCGTGCAATCGGTGTGGACGGAAAAACAGGAACGCATTTCTGTGAACCCATCGGTCATGTGCAAGTGCAGGGTGATTATGTGGAAAGCTGGCAGCCGCAAGCCATGTCGTCATTGGCTTTGCAACGCTCGCGTGACATTGCAAAAAAAGTAACGGATGACCTCGGTGGCTTGGGCATTTTCGGTGTGGAATTATTTGTCAAAGGTGATGAAGTCTGGTTTAGTGAAGTTAGCCCGCGTCCGCACGATACGGGGATGGTGACGATGTGTACACAAATTCAAAATGAGTTTGAGTTACACGCACGCGCAATACTCGGCTTGCCTGTGGATGTGAGCTTGCGTGCAGCTGGCGCGAGTGCCGTTATCTATGGGCAACATGAAGCACAAGGCATTGCATTCATGGGCGTGGATGAAGCACTTCGTGTGCCATGCAGCGATATACGCCTGTTTGGAAAACCTGAATCATTCAAGAAACGTCGCATGGGTGTGGCACTCGCAACGGGAAAAGATACCGATGAGGCAAGAAGTCGTGCAAAGTTGGCGGCGAGCAAAGTGATTCCGGTGAAAGTGTGATGGTTACTGGAATTCTTCACGCCACGTTTTTGACTTCCGATCTGGCAAAAGCGCGCGCCTTTTATGAGAACGTTTTGGGCTTAAAGGTTGATACCGCTCGTCCGACGATGAGCTTTGACGGGGTGTGGTACAACGTGGGAACAAACCAGCAAATCCACCTGATGGCATTACCCAATCCCGAAGCGGGTTTGCTGCGCCCCACACACGGCGGACGAGATCGTCATGTTGCATTGTCAGTGACCGATATGACCGAGCTGGTTGAGCGATTGGATGCGGCGGGCGTGACTTATACGTTAAGCCAGTCTGGTCGTAAGGCGTTGTTCTGCCGCGACCCGGATCAGAATGCGTTGGAGTTTGTCTTGGAGGTCGCTTGCGCTTCAAGTTAAATTCTTGTTTCATCAATCAACATGTCTAACCTTATCCTCCTGATCCTCTGCTTCATCATCGGCATCCTGTTGCGTAAATCAAAGCGCATGCCCGTCAATACGCCTGCCGTGTTGAACACTTTCATTCTGCACATTTCCGTTCCCGCGCTGACGCTGCGCTATCTGCATGGCATTGAGTTCGATTCCAGTCTGTTGTTAGTCGCGGTGATGCCGTGGTTACATTTCATAATCGCAGCGATATTTTTTGCTTACATTGGAAAATGGTTGAGCTTGCCGCGTGCCACGGTCGGCGCGCTTGTGCTAACAGGAGGCATGGCGAACACGGCATTTTTTGGCTTGCCGATGGTCGAGGCGTATTACGGCCAATCGGCGATTCCTACCGCAATTTTGATTGACCAGTTGGGTTCGTTTCTGGTGTTGTCTATTTTGGGCGTGACAGCGGCAACGCTCTATTCATCCGGTAAACCCAACGCCAAAGCAATCATTAAACGTGTCCTCACTTTTCCGCCATTCATCGCGCTGTGTGCCGCTATATTGCTCATGCCTGTGGACTATCCGAGTTGGTTGGTAGAAGTGCTCAAACGCTTGGGTGACACGCTTGCACCGTTGGCACTGGTGTCGGTAGGCTTCCAATTACGCTTGGGGCATCTGGCGGGCAATCAACGTAACCTGGCGGTGGGTTTGCTGTTCAAGTTGTTGCTCGCACCGCTGGCGATTTACCTGTTGTACATCGAATTGTTCGGCGCGCACGGTCAGGCGATGCAAGTGACCATCTTTGAGGCGGCGATGCCACCGATGATTACTGCCGCGATTTTGGCTGCCGAACATGACCTCGATCCGCAACTGGCGAATTTGATGGTGGCGATAGGATTGATTGTTTCGTTCGTTACGCTGAGTGGTTGGTGGTGGGTGATGCAGGGGATTTAGCAAGTTTCAATAAAGGCGAACCTCGAGAGCCACTAATTGGAGCACAGGGGATTATAACTCTTCAACGACTCCAAACGTCGCTTGGATCGGATACGTAGGATGCTATGGTAGCTCAGACCGAATTGCCTGCGTAACAGGTGCGGCTAGTGATTGATACCCTTCCGGGGTGTAATGTACATCCCTTGAAGCCTTGTTATAGCCTCCCATAAAAGATGACGACAATTTCTGGAGATTTACAACTTTGATACCCTCGCGTTGCATGAGTTGTTCAGCAATATCGTTATATTTCTCAACATCGTCAGTGAATCGGCCTGGCTCATCTGGAGGCACTACAGTTGTATTGATATAGATGAGTTTTGCGCCAGTCGTCTTGAGTTTCGCCGTTATCAATTCAAGGTTCGAGCGATACCTATCTATCGGGACAGCTTGAATGCCGTTCACCTTGTCACGATTGTCTTCTGAAAAAGGTTTGAAGTTGCGGTAACAGATGTCCCATAAACCGAAGTTAAATACGATGATATTCCAAGTCGCATTGCCAATCCATTCATGCAGTTTTATTACTCCATTGTCGGAGTCTTTGGCATTCCCTTCGATATGCGAAACTACAGAAACATTTTTTAGTGATTCCGAGATAAATGGGGTATAGCCGATAGAAATTGAATCACCAATTACAAGAACTTTTGGTGTTTGTTTTATAGATAGATTGCTGCATCCGGCTGCGAAAATGATCACGCCACAAACAACGAGAAATCTCAGAGATGTAAGCAATTTAATAGGTTCAACCATGTAGTCACCCAAACAAGGCTCAGCACTTTGGGGACGATTCAATGACAGGTAAGCGATTGGGAGGATAGTACCAAACATGTGGTTGCTTTTTGGTGGTTTATTTTTGGCACATAGCAGTCATTGTATCTAATTAAGCTTTTTTAACCATCACCTCATCAATCAACTCTATCCAATGCCGTACAAGCACTTCCGCACCACTTTGCAAATGCGTCAAGCAGCCGATGTTGGCGGTGACTATGGTATGCGGCGCGCCGCTTTGCAGGGCGGCAAGTTTGTTGTCGCGCAATTGTTGCGAGAGTTTGGGTTGTAATATCGAGTACGTCCCCGCTGATCCGCAGCACAAATGCGCATCGTTCACTGTGCTTAATTCAAACCCTGCGGTGCTGAGTAATCGTTCGATCACGCCGACGATTTTTTGCCCGTGTTGCAAAGTGCAGGGTGCGTGGAAGGTGATTTTTTCACGCTGGGCGGGTTGAATGAGTGGCGATAGTTTCGCAGATTCCGCCATGATGATTTCGCTCAAATCTTGGCACAAGCTGGAAATACGCGCCGCTTTTTTTGCGTAATCGACATCGTATTTCAGAAGGTGCCCGTAGTCTTTCACCATTGCACCACAACCGCTGGCGGTGATGACGATGGCCTCACATCCCGCTTCAATCTGTGTCCACCACGCGTCGATGTTGTGTTTGATTTTTTGCAGCGCGGCATCGTGCGCATTCAGGTGATGGTCTATCGCGCCGCAGCAATTCACGCTGCTTAGATTGACGAGTTGTATGCCGAGTTTATCCAGCACGCGCGCAGTGGCGGCGTTGATGTTGGGCGACAGGGCGGGTTGCACGCAGCCGTCCAGAATCAACATGCGGCGTGTATGAGTTCGGCTTGGCCAGGGTAACGGGCTTTGCTTTTTTGGAATGCTGTTGCGCAAATTTTTGGGCAACAAGGGTTTGACAAGTTGCCCAATTTTTAGCGTGTTGTTGAACAACGAATTGTTGCCCAAAAATTTTCGCAGACCCCAACGTTTGGTTTTCTCTATCCAGTTACGCGGAATTTTTTGCTCGGCGATGTTGCGTCCGACATCGAGCAAGTGACTATATTGCACGCCCGATGGACAAGTGGTTTCGCAGGAACGGCAGGTTAAGCAACGATCCAAATGCAACTGAGTTTTTGCGGTGACAGGTGAGCCCTCCAGCATTTCTTTGATGAGATAAATCCGCCCACGCGGGCTGTCCAATTCATCACCCAATAATTGATAGGTCGGGCAAGTTGCCAAGCAAAATCCGCAATGCACACAGCTGCGTAAAATCGCTTCAGCGGTTTGTCCTTCGGGTGTGTCTTTGATGAAATCGGCTAGGTTGGTTTGCATGATGATGACTTATTAAATTTCGGGTTTAGGTTTGGAGTGCGGCGACA
>JBEBKA010000074.1:0-11654 GCA_040079595.1 Gallionella sp. | reverse complement strand
CTGCCAAGTTTTATCACGCTGGATAGCGAGTACTCGCGAATCTTTATTGCCTTGATACAACATGCTCAAAGGCTGATTGGTCAGGCTAGCGGGAATTTGAATTTCTTCCATACGCAAGCTGCTATCCGATTTGAGCATCTCGTCGAGGAAGCTCATCACATTGGGGCGCACCATCGCCGAGACGATGCGCAAGCCGCCGCTGAAGTCGGGCGAAATGACTTCATCCGCGCCTGCTCGACGGGTTTTGTCGGCGTTTTTCAAATCATGGCAACGCGCCACCACGCGCAAGTTCGGGCTGAGTTGTTTGGCACTCAAGCTAATCACCAGATTGGAACTGTCTTCATGCGCCACCGCGAATACGCCCTTGGCGCGCATCACGCCCGCCGCCAGCAACACGTCGTTATCCGTTGCGTCACCGTGTAAATAAAGCTGCGAAGGGTGTGCTTCCAGATAGAGTTCTAGCATCTTCAAATCACCATCAATAATCACCGACGTTAGTCCGTCCTTCTCCAGATCATGCGCCACGTTACGCCCCACCAGCCCCACGCCACACACGATGTAGTGACCGCTCAACTGCGCGATTTTCTTTTCCATTTTTTTTCTCCGTCTTGCTTCACCAAATTCGCCTTCCAACATAAATGCCGTCACCGTTGACAGCAAATATCCCAACACCCCCATACCCGCCATGCCGATGAATACCGTAAACAGCCGCCCGTATTCATAACGTGTTACGTCAACGACTTCGTTAAATCCGATCGTGGCGATGGTGATGAACGTCATGTAGAAACAGTCTGTCCACGAATACTGCGCGCCGCCAAGCAGGCGATAGCCCGCCGTACCGACCACAAACACTGCCACCAATGCCATCAGTGCCGCAAGCAGCTGGCGCGTCACTTTTGATTCGATGTTGTTTGAAAACTCCATTAACCATCCTTTGCGTAAACTAACCGCAAGTTTAACGGTAACGCGCCGCGACACAAAATTTGTGGATTGCGCCTTTACTGCGATAATGTCCCACCGCTTTTTGCAGCCACATTACCCACAACATGATTACACCCACCGAAATCACTTTGCACCAGCAATCCCGCGCACTCGAAATCGCTTTTGATGATGGCGCGCGGTATCGTCTGCCCTACGAATTTTTGCGCGTGTTTTCGCCCTCTGCCGAAGTGCGTGGGCACGGCCCTGGGCAAGAGGTATTACAGGTCGGTAAAAAGAATATCGGTGTGAATGGCGTTGAGCCTGTCGGCACTTATGCCCTCAAAATCCTGTTTGATGATGGCCACGATAATGGTCTCTACACGTGGGAATACCTGCAAGAATTGGGGCAATATCAGGATGCGATGTGGCACGATTATTTGACCAAGCTGGAGGCGGCGGGACAAAGCCGTGAGGTCAGTGCGCATCAACCTGTTACTGAAGCACCCAGGAGTTGCGGGCGATAAATCGCGGAGGAATTAAAATTAACTTCCGTCCCCTCGCCCCTTGCGGGAGAGGGTTAGGGAGAGGGGGTACTTGAACATTTCACCCTATCCCCAACCCTCCCCCATCAATGGGGAGGGAATAAAAAGTTTGAGGAGTAACTGATGAATAAAACCACACACTTCGGTTTTGAAACCGTTGATGAAACCGAAAAAGCCAAGAAGGTCGCGGGCGTGTTCACCTCCGTCGCCAGCAAATACGATGTGATGAATGACCTCATGTCGGTAGGCTTGCACCGCCTGTGGAAACGTTTTGCCATCGAGATCAGCGGCGTGCGCGCAGGGCAACGCGTACTCGACGTGGCTGGCGGCTCGGCAGATTTATCGAAGCTGTTTTTGAAAAAAGTCGGCAGCAGCGGGCAAGTGGTACTCACCGACATCAACAACGCCATGCTGCGCGTGGGTCGTGACCGATTGCTCGACGAAGGCATCACCACGCCCACCACGCAATGCGATGCCGAACACCTGCCCTTCCCCGATAATTATTTCGACTGCGTGAGCATCGCCTTCGGCCTGCGCAATGTCACCCACAAAGATGCCGCCCTGCGCGAAATGTATCGCGTCATCAAACCCGGCGGACGCGTCATCGTGTTGGAATTCTCCAAAGTTGCCAAACCGCTGGAAAAGGTTTACGACCTCTATTCTTTCAAACTGCTACCCAAAATCGGGCAGCTCATCGCAGGCGACGCAGACAGCTACCGCTACCTCGCCGAATCCATCCGTATGCACCCGGGACAAGGCGAGTTGAAACAGATGATGCTGGATGCGGGGCTGGAGCGCGTCGAGTACTTCAATATGACAGGTGGTGTAGTCGCGGCGCATCGGGGATATAAGCTCTAAATCAAATGAGTGATTCATTTATTGAAGTTGTGTATAAGGAATTTATTCAGGATTTCTCTACGCAATCACAACAATCTTTTGCACATCTTCGAGGAAATGTCGAACTAACGGATCGTCTCGAAAAAGTAAGACACTTTGGGCTTGAATCTTTCTTTGATGGCATTCCTTCAACGTTTGACATTCTCAGGAAAGTAGGTTTCTTCCCATTTTCTGAAGCAGGCATGGATCTCGAATTTGCTATTGCAAATGCTTTGTGCGGCGCATACAAACCTGCCTATTTTAGCCTTCGCAGTTTTCTTGAGCTTGGATTTACAGGGCTGTATTTCATTAGCTCATCTGCTACTGAAGCCGAAGGTAAAGAATGGGTAGCTGGTGTAACCTTTACTCCTTTTTTCAATCGTTCTCTTAAGCGTCTGCTCCTTCTTCCAGAATACGCGGCTTCTGAGCCGCATATTGAGTATCAAAAAATGCTTAGTGACACCTACAATTCTCTTTCTGACCGAACCCATACTCGCGGGACACCTCATGGTCATATTGAACTCAATCAATCTAACCGACCACAATTTATTGAAAAGAGCTTTCTTGAATTCGTCGAAATGGCCGAGCGATGCTGTGAAGCTCTCGCTGTTACTCTAGCAATCCAACATCCTATTGTGCTTATTCCTCTTCCAATGAATGAAAAATTTGGTCTCAATCCTCCGCTTTCCGGGTTTCTTCAAGAGCATGATGTTGATTGCTTAAAATCTTTTATCTCTCCTAAAAGACTTCGTTGGCTGGAAACTTTCGCTGCAAATGATTCCAATACTCAGGGGTTACGCGAATGGGTTGAGTCACAACCCGATCTCACTGAAGATCAGTGGCAAGAACAAATTCGCCATCAGAAAGAATTCTTTTCTCAAATGTCTCGACCAAACATTACGGCTCAAAGCAATTGAACAATCAAATACAGCCCGCGTAGGGCGCAATAACCATGGGGCATTGCGCCGAATGTGTGAAAAGCATCTGGTGCAATGCGCTACGCTTATTGCACCCTACAAGAGATTCACAACCATATTTTTCACTGACTTAAATCTAAGGAAGCCATGTCCGATCTACCAAAATGTCCCCAATGCAGCTCCGAATTCACCTACGAGGACGGCAGCAATTACGTTTGCCCCGAATGCGCGCATGAGTGGTCGAAAGATGTACCTGTTGCCAGCGGTGAGCAGCAGCGCGTTTACAAAGATGCGTTTGGCAATGTGCTGGTGGATGGCGATTCGGTGACGGTTATCAAAGATTTGAAGGTCAAGGGTTCGTCCTCTGTGGTGAAGGTCGGCACCAAGGTGAAGAACATCCGCTTGGTAGATGCTGACCATGACATCGACTGCAAAATAGACGGCATTGGTGCGATGCAGTTGAAAACCGAGTTTGTGAAGAAGGCTTAAGGTCAGCAGGCACTACACGCTTTATACTCGACACGTTATGATTCGCTCCTCCTAATCGCCTTTCTCCGTTATTGATGCCCAAGCAAGTAGAAAAACTGGCTGTTTTGTTTGCCGATGTTTGCGGCAGCACTGCGCTTTATGAGAAGCTAGGCGATGGATTAGCGCGCACGTTAATTGCGGACTGCCTGCAAACCATTACGGAGAAGGCTCTCGCTCATCAAGGAAAAATCACTAAAACCATCGGCGATGAGGTGATGGCGGTTTTTCCCAGCGCGGAAGATGCCTTTCTTGCCGCGTGCGCCATGCAGGCAGCGGTGAAAAATAATTTGCCTGTAAACGGCACGCCGCTGTTGATTCGCGTCGGCTTTAATTATGGTGAGGTGATTAAAGAATCCAACGATGTGTTTGGCAACACGGTGAACACTGCCGCCCGCGTCGCCGCCATCACCCGTGCGGGGCAAATCATGTCCACGCGAGAAGTGTTAAATGTATTGCCTGTAGCGTTACAGCGCAGAATGCGTTTGATTATGCGTGCCGAATTCAAGGGCAAGCGCGATCATCAAGAGGTGTATCAGGTAATTGACGATCAAGAGGACATCGAGGCGACCCGCTGCGGCATACCCGCTTATCGCAAGCCACCCGAAAATGATACCGAGATGGTATTGCGTTATCGCAACCACACCGCCAAAGTCGCCAATGACCAACGCAGTATTTCATTGGGCAGGGAAGAGTTTTGCAGCATCGTGGTAAAGAACACCTTTGCTTCGCGTTTGCATACCCAAATCGAGTTACGCCTCGGCAAGTTTTATATCACCGATCAAAGCACGAATGGAACGTTCATACGTTTTAGCGACGACAGCGTGGTTCACATCACGCGCCAAGAAATTCTTCTGGCGAGAAATGGTACGATTAGCTTGGGTCAATCGTTTGACGATAGCCCCGATGAATTGATCGAATTTTCTATTACCACAACCCCGACTGAACCCACCCCGTCTTAAAGGAATTTTATGCAACATTCAAAAGGCTTTATTGCCTATTTAATCGCTACCGCCACGCTGTGTGGCGCACTGGTGATGGTGATTGAAGTGCTGGGCTCACGGGTTATTGGACCGTTTTTTGGAGTCAGTCTGTTTGTCTGGACTTCGCTCATTACGGTAACGATGATCGCGCTGGCAGCGGGCTATGTCATTGGCGGGCATTTATCGGATCGCAAAAGCTCGCCCGATTGGTTATATGGTTTGATACTCGCTTCAGGAGTTTTGACCGTTTTAATTCCGCTGCTTAAAGGGCCTGTCATCCAAATGGCTTTGCCAATGGGTTTGCGTTGGGGTTCCTTAACCAGCGCGTTTGTGTTGTTTGGCCCCGCGCTGTTGTTACTGGGCTGTGTTTCGCCTTACGTGGTGAAAATTGCGGCACGTGAAATGCAAAATATCGGTCGTACCGTCGGCAGTTTTTACGCCATCTCCACCGTCGGCAGCGTGGTAGGTACGTTGCTCACGGGCTTTGTATTGATAGCCTATCTTGGCGTTAACCAAATTTTTTGGTTAACGGGTTCATTACTTATCGCGCTGAGTGTTATTTACTACTTGTTCTTTCGCCGATTGTGGGTCGCATCACTGCTGGCAATTATCCCGTTTTTATTTATTCCGCATAATGCTGAGGTCAGCAAAATCATGGCGGATGGGACTCACGTTGAACGCATTGCCAATCACGATAGCCATTATGGCAACCTAAAAGTGGTGGATTATTCTTACGGCGAGAAACATCACCGGGATATGTTATTAGATGGACAAACTCAAAGTGGTGTGGACGTAAACAATGGGTTGTCACTTTACGAATACCCCTATCTATTACAATTTTTGCCTTACGCGCTCCACCCTGAAGGGAAGAGCTGCTTGATGATCGGTTTGGGGGCGGGGCTTGTTCCTGTTTGGTATCAAACGCAAGGCGTGAAAACCGAGGTGGTAGACATTGATCCTGCGGTGGTTGAATTCGCCAAACAGTATTTCAACTTCAATCCCAACATCCCCGTTCACATTGAGGACGCGCGCTATTTTTTGACATCCACCAAACGGCAATATGATTACGTGATTTTGGACGTGTTCAACGGTGACACCACCCCTGGACATTTAATCAGTGTTGAAGCGATGCGCTTGGCCAAACAGCGTTTAACCCCTAACGGTGTCTTTGCAGCGAACATCATTGGCAGTGTCGAACACGATACGCTCATGACCGCATCAATTATTAAAACCCTGCAAAGTGTTTTTGAAAATGTTGCGGTGTATTCGGCAACCGATACGTCATTAAGTGATGGGGTAAGCAACCTTGTCCTCATCGCTTATGAAGGCGCGCCTCGCGCGGCGCATTTTGATCGCGTACCCAATATGGACATGCATTCATTAGTTGAAAATGCTGTACGCGACAATATCCAAAAAACATTTTCATTTCCTTTGGGAACTCCCGCAATCGTGTTGACTGATGACTACAATCCCGTAGATTTTTATGATGTATGGTTGAAAGAAAAAATGCGTAAACTCAATCTCGACAATGTTGATTTCGACATTTTGTCGAGCTGATCACTTTTTCAACCGCACCTTCCTTGATTAACCCGAACGTCATTGCTTTAGTCTTCGCCGACGATTTTATCCTCGTACTAAACAAGCCCGCCGGGTTGCTTTCTGTACCCGGACGCGGAGCAGATAAAACCGATAGTTTGGCAACCAGAGTGCACGCTCAATTTCCTGATGCCCTGATTGTGCATCGCTTGGATCGAGACACCTCAGGCTTGTTGGTTTTGGCGCGCGGCGCGGACATGCACCGCCGTTTGTCGATGGCGTTTGCTGCACGCGAAGTAGATAAACGCTATGTGGCACGAGTAACGGGCGAGCCGTTAGAAACATCGGGTGAAATCAACTTGCCCATCATTGTCGATTGGCCAAATCGTCCCAAGCAGCATGTAAATTACACAACGGGTAAGCCTTCACTCACACGCTATTCCCTACTCAGCCATGATGATGCAAATAACACCAGCCTGCTAGAGCTAGAGCCTGTAACGGGGCGTACTCATCAACTGCGCGTGCATTTGTCTGAGATAGGTCATCCTATTTTGGGAGATACGCTCTACGGGGGAGCGGTTGCTAATGCCGCCGAACGACTTTTATTACATGCAAGACTGCTCAGTTTTGCTCACCCACAGCATAATGAGCCACTACAATTTATTTGCGAGCCGCCGTTTTAACATACTACTGACGTTGCTCGCCTCCGCTATAATCCACCCACTCTATATTCATTCGGAAATTTGACATGCCTACTCCGCAACGCACTGCCCTTTATGGCGCAGGCACACTCGCCGCACTGATTATTCTCTTTTTTGCATGGGCTTGGATTACGCTGCACTGGAGCTATTCGACAGGTGAACGGGCGGGCTTCATGCAGAAGTTTTCCAACAAAGGTTGGGTGTGTAAAACCTGGGAAGGTGAATTGTCTTTGGTTGCCCTGCCCGGTGCTGCGCCAGAAAAATTTATTTTCTCAGTACGTGACGATGCCGTCGCAACACGCATCAATCAATTGATTGGACAGCGCGTTTCACTCACCTATGCGCAACACAAAGCTGTGCCTAGCTCATGCTTTGGCGAAACGGAGTATTTTGTAACAGACATCAAAGCCATTCAACCTTGATGTTTTGCCACTTGAATTAATGTGCCACGCCCCAACATACAACCCGCATCACTGATTGATTTATTCTAAGAGGACGACATGAAAAAACTACTAATGATATTGACGATTGCTTTAACCACACTGACCTTGTTTGCCGCGACTGCGGAAGCAAAACGCTTTGGCGGTGGCGGTAGTTTTGGCAAACAACGTTCTGTTGCCCCCCAACAAGCGCAACGTGCGCCAGCAGCCGCGCCCAATACGCCCAGCGCAGCCCCTGCACCAGCGGGCAATAAATGGCTAGGGCCTTTAGCTGGCTTGGCTATTGGCGCAGGTCTGGCAACCATGTTCGCGGGTGGTTTGGGCGGCTTGGGTGGCGCAATGGGCAACATCTTGATGATGCTGTTGGCAGGTGCAGCGATCATGTTTTTAATTTCGATGTTCCGTAAAAAACAAGCTCAACAGCAATCCACACAATACGCTGGGGCAGGCGCGCCATATAACGAAACGCAGCAAACACAGCAACCTCAATCGAGTGGCTATTTGGGTAGCGCAACAACTACACAAACCGGTAACATTCCTGCTGACTTCCCGGTTGATTCATTTTTACGCAGCGCGAAAACCTCGTTCATCCGCCTGCAAGCTGCGAATGACCGCAAAGATTTGAATGACATCCGCGAATACACCACACCGGAAATGTTTGCTGAAATCTCTATGCAGCTGCAAGAACGCGATAATACGCCACAACAAACTGATGTGATCGCCATCAATGCGCAGTTGCTCGAAGTCGCAAATGAAGGCGACTGGGCAATTGCCAGCACGCGCTTTACAGGCCAATTGAGCGAAAATGGCGGCGCAGCAGAAAGCGTGGATGAAATTTGGCATGTGCAGAAAAATTTGCGTGACGACAAGGCGGTTTGGTTGTTGTCGGGCATTCAACAAACAACTCTCCACTAAAAATCCAATTTCCGTCGCTATGCTGCGTTGCTCACATAAAATTATTCCTCACATATACAACAATATGCAGCGTCGTCTTAATTTTTTGCTCGCGCCTTGCCTAGCTCGAAACTTGAATTTTTAGAAGCGTTTCTGTCGTGTTTGCCCAACCAACTGTTACAGCACTGAATCACCTGCTCGCGCAGAATAGTTGGGCCTTGCCACGATTGAAAAATTTTTCGGGGAAAACGGCGCGGTTTAACATCGCGCCGTTTTCTTTTGCCTACACAATTCTTGAAAATGGTTTACTGCGCAACGCTGATGCTGAAAATAGCGCGGATGCGGTGTGCAACATCGCACCGTCTTTACTGCCACGCTTGGTCGGAAAAGATGAAACCGCGCACAATGAAATTCATAGTGAGGGCGATGCGGCATTACTCACCGAAATTTTTTATTTGTCACAAAATTTGCATTGGGATGTGGCGGAAGATTTAAGCAAGCTCACAGGCGATATCGCCGCCGAACGCATTGTACAAACTGCAAAAAATACCCGACAGCAGCTACACGACGGCGCGGAAAACTTATCGCAAGCAGCAGCCGAATACTGGATGGAAGAGCATCCTTTAATCACCAAACCACGACAGCTATCGACGTTTACGCAGCAGGTGGATACCTTGCGTGACGACATTGCACGGCTGGAACAGCGTATCAAACGCCTCGTTTCGACGAATCAATAAGATGCGCATGTTCCGCTTAATCAAAATTATTTTTGTTGTCCTGCGATTTGGCTTGGACGAATTTTTGTTGGCGCATGACAGCACGCGCTGGCTGCGCACCCCCCTCAACCTCTTGCTGTTTTTCCGTAACGTCAAGCAACCGCGTGCGACACGTTTGCGTTTGGCATTGGAAAACCTGGGGCCGATTTTCGTCAAGTTTGGGCAGATGCTGTCAACACGTCGTGATCTGATTCCAACGGACATCACCGATGAACTCGCCAAGCTGCAAGATCAAGTGCCGCCGTTCGCCTCGTCACAAGCCATCGCGTTGCTGGAGGCTGCCTATAAAAAACCTTTGCGTGAGGTCTTCCAAAGTTTTGAAGAAACCCCTGTCGCCAGTGCATCGGTTGCTCAAGTGCATTTCGCAGTATTGCCGGATGATCGGCAGGCTGCCGTTAAAATTTTGCGTCCGGGCATTAACAAAATCATCGCGCACGACATCGCACTGCTTAAAGTGGCGGCGGACTTGCTTGAGAGACTTTGGGAAGATGGTCGCCGCCTCAAGCCAAAACTGGTGATCAGTGAATTCGAAAAATACTTGGCGGACGAGCTGGATCTCACGCGTGAAGCCGCCAATGCCAGCCAACTTAAGCGTAATTTCGCCACCTCAAAACTGCTGCTCGTTCCCGAAATGTATTGGGATTTTTGCACTGCTGAAGTGATGGTGATGGAGCGTATGGTTGGTATGCCCATCAGCCAAGTGAATGCGTTACGCGATGCGGGTGTTGATATTCCCAAGCTGGCGGCGAATGGCGTGGAGATTTTCTATACGCAAGTTTTCCGCGATGGCTTTTTCCACGCCGACATGCACCCCGGCAATGTGCAGGTCGCGGCGGATGGTCGCTACATCGCGCTGGATTTCGGCATCATGGGTACGCTCACCGATAGCGACAAACATTACCTTGCGCAAAATTTTATCGCGTTTTTTCGCCGTGATTACAAACGCGTCGCCGAAGTGCATATCGAATCGGGCTGGGCACCCAAAGAAACGCGGGTAGATGAACTGGAGGCGGCGATACGTGCGGTATGTGAACCCATATTCGACAAACCGTTGCGCGAAGTGTCGTTTGGTCGTGTGCTGTTGCGCCTGTTTCAAACCTCACGCCGTTTTGGTATCGAGATTCAACCGCAATTAGTTTTGCTGCAAAAAACCCTGCTCAATATCGAAGGCTTGGGACTGCAACTTGATCCCGAACTGGACTTATGGAAAACCGCCAAGCCTTGGCTGGAACGTTGGATGAGCGAACAAGTGGGCTGGCGCGGCCTGCTCAAAACATTACGTCAGGAAGCCCCGCATTACGCGACCTTATTGCCCCAGTTGCCACGCCTTCTGCACCAGTCACTGGAAAAAAATATCGCCAATCCGCGTGAAGATTTACTGCAAAGGATATTGCAGCAGCAACAGCGCAATAATAATCTGCTAAGTATCGTGAGTGTCCTGCTATTGGGCGTACTGGCTTGGGAACTGTTTATATTCCTAATAGGTCACTACTAAACCACCTCAAGCTACGCTAAAATACTGGATATGCAAACTAAAGTTACCGCCCTAGATATAAAACAAGGTATGTTCGTTTCCGCGCTGGATCGCCCGTGGATAGACACGCCGTTTATGCTGCAAGGTTTTTTGATTGACAACGAAGAAGATATTCACACGCTGCGCCAGTATTGCGAATTCGTTTTTGTTGACTGGACAATGTCCACACTGCCCCCCCCTCCCGACGTGTTAAAGCAGCAGGCTCTAAAAGCGGCTGAACCGCTGGTGCAGAAATCCACTCCCAGTGAATATACCCGCACGGTTACCGCCATATCCCCTTCAGGCAATGGCGATGAAGAGGACGATGCTGCGCAGCTTGCCGAGTTAGACGAACTGGCGATAATGCCGCCGCCCCCTCCAAGCAAGCCACGCGCAACACAACCTTCCACACCAGAAAACAAGCCTGAACGCGCTTCTCCATACGACGGCGAGCTAGAAAGGGAAGGCTTTTTTGCCGAGGTGACGGGTAAATTTAAGGCCTTCTTTTCGAAAAGTGACAAAGCTACCCCCGTCTATGCGGATGCGAAACAACAACGTGACGAAGCGGAAGCGCGTGAAGTGCCTTACGAGCGACCAGAATTTATTCCTGCCGACATCCCAATTACCCAATACATCGTTACCACCCCTGCCGAAAAGGAAGTTGCACCTGCGGCCCAAGCTCATAAACGCGCCAAAGATGTGTTCAGCGGTTTGGTGCGTGACATTCAATCGAACAAGCATCTCGCGCTTGAAGAAACCGAAGAAGTGGTTAACGAAGTCGTCGATAGTATGGTGCGCAACCCCGATGCGATGATGTGGGTGACTCGATTACGCAAACAAGATGAAGTTATTTACGGACATGGTTTGCAAGTGGCGGTTTATCTCGTTGCCTTGGGTCGTCATCTTGGCTTGCCCAAAGATATGCTCGAACGCTTGTGTACCATGGGCTTGTTGCTGGATATTGGCAAAATCAAATTGCCGAAAACGCTGCTGACGAAAGAAGAGCGTCTCACCCCCGACGAATTTGAAA